>DDZY01000133.1 GCA_002346525.1 Proteobacteria bacterium UBA2996 | reverse complement strand
TTCAGAAACGGTGCCCCTACATATGTGCAGGTGTGCAGGCCCTAGCCTTAATCGCGCTCTGCGGCGACTTCACCCACCTTTACGATCTTCATTGAATTGGTACCACCCTTTACTCCGGAAAAATCGCCCTTGGTAATAATCAGCCTGTCCCCTTCAGCGACCAAGCCTCGAGATTCCAGTTCAGCAACCACAGCTCGATTGACTTGACCACGCGGAAGTTGCGTAGCGTCATAGGGCACTGGATATACACCACGATAAAGCGCCATTCTTCTCTCAGTATTTTCATTGCGAGTCATGCCGAAGATCTGAATTCCAGAACTGATACGGGACATCCATTTGGCAGTGGTACCTGACTCCGTCAAGGTCAGGATCCCGACAACGTTGTAGTGGTTTGCCGTATACATAGTTGCCATTGCAATCGTTTCTTCCACTGAATCAAACCTTGACTCCATCCGATGCCCTGACACCAGCACACTTCGATGACGCTCCGCGGCCAGGCAGATCCGATCCAGTGCCGCGACGACTTTCACCGGATGACGCCCGATCGCGCTTTCGGCCGAGAGCATAACAGCGTCAGTACCATCGAGAACGGCGTTGGATACATCTGATACCTCGGCACGCGTCGGCTGTGGCGCGGTGACCATTGATTGCATCATCTGCGTCGCGGTAATCACGACGGTATTCTGGGTACGGGACTCACTAATGAGACGTTTTTGCACGCCGGGCACTTCCGCATCACCGATTTCGACACCCAGGTCTCCACGCGCGACCATGATCACATCCGAGGCCGCCATGATTTCATCCATGTTATCCAGAGCCTCGCGCCGTTCGATTTTGGAAACGACATGGGCATCACTTCCCGCAGATCTTAAAAGCATACGAGCGGTCTCGACGTCAGCACCGTGACGAACAAATGACACACCCAGATAATCGGCACCGATTTCCGCAGCGAAACGGATATCTTCGTGATCTTTTTCAGTGAGCGCCTCAGCCGACAGACCACCACCCAATTTGTTGATCCCTTTGGAATCAGACAACTCCCCACCAACAATCACTCTTGTAGATATGGCAGTGCCTTCAATTTTTTCAACCTGAAGCACAATGTTGCCGTCATCCAGCAGAAGTCGATCGCCCGTATCCACGTCGTTGACAAGATCCGCATAACTTGTGCCAACGCTTTCCTCGGTCCCGGCCTTTTCACCCAACGCGGTATCAATGACAAAGCGCTTGCCGTTGCGCAACTGAACCGGACCCTTGGCGAAACCGCCGATGCGGATCTTGGGCCCCTGCAGGTCTACCAGCAACGCAACCGCGCGGCCATGCTGAGCCGCGCTGTCACGAACGAGTTGGGCACGACGGCGGTGATCATCGCGCGTCCCATGCGACATATTAAGCCGGGCCATATCAATACCCTGCTCAATCAAAGCCGACATGGTTTTGGCCCGGTCAGTCGAGGGGCCGAGTGAGACAACGATTTTAGTGCGACGGCG
This sequence comes from Proteobacteria bacterium UBA2996, assembly GCA_002346525.1. Classification (GTDB taxonomy): domain Bacteria; phylum Pseudomonadota; class Gammaproteobacteria; order Arenicellales; family UBA868; genus UBA868. The sequence continues at coordinate 2,837 of DDZY01000133.1, read as the reverse complement.
AGGGTTCACCTTACTTCTGGCCTGATCCTCAGGAAGGAGGTTAAACGTGTATTCATTTCTCTGACGCCCGGCGCTCCAGCATGGCAACCGCGGGCAGGGTCTTGCCTTCCAGGAACTCCAAAAAGGCGCCGCCGCCGGTTGAAATATAGGAGATGCGTTCAGCGATATTGTACTTGTCTACGGCGGCCAACGTATCTCCACCCCCCGCAATCGAAAAAGCACCAGACGAGGCAATCGCCTCACCCAAAATCCGCGTCCCTTCCCCAAACTGGTCAAACTCAAACACGCCGACCGGGCCATTCCAAACAACCGTCCCGGCCTCCTGCATCATACGGGCGAATCGAGCAGCCGTTTCCGGTCCAATGTCAAAGATCATGTCATCTTCTGCAACATCCGATACGGGCTTGATAATCGCGGGCGTATCAGCGGAGAACGCCTTTCCGACTACCACATCAGTCGGCACAGGAATCTCGCCGCCTCGCGTAGCCGCTTGGTCAATTAGCGCTTTCGCCTGATCGATAAGATCTGTCTCAATCAACGAGTTGCCGACGGCATAGCCGGCTGCCGCAATAAAAGTATTCGCAATTCCCCCTCCAGGGATCAACTGATCAACAACCTTCGACAAAGACTCCAGCACAGTCAGTTTCGTTGACACTTTTGCTCCCCCCACTATCGCCGCCATCGGTCTTGCGGGATTCTCCAGCGCCTTGCCCAGAGCTTGAAGCTCAGCTGCCAGCAGCGGCCCTGCACACGCAAGCGGCGCATAACGTGCTACGCCATGAGTGGAAGCCTGGGCACGATGCGCGGTCCCAAACGCATCCATCACGAATAGATCACAAAGCGCCGCCATTTTTTGTGCAAGCGCGTCATCGTCAGCCTTTTCGCCCACATTGAAACGCACGTTTTCACAAAGCACCACCTCACCCGCTTGGATATCAACACCATCGAGCCAGTCCGATACCAGCCGCACTGGCTTATCCAACAGGGCACTCAAATGTTTCGCCACCGGTGCTAGCGAATAGAGGCTCTCAAATTCGCCCTCTTTTGGACGACCGAGGTGTGACATCAGCATGATTTTCGCGCCTGCTTTAATCCCGACCCTGATCGTAGGCAGGGCCGCGCGGATACGGGCATCGCTGGCCACACGACCTTCCTTTATGGGGACGTTCAGATCTTCACGGATCAGCACGCGCTTTGACGCGAGATCCTGATCCGTCATATTCAGTACATTCATGGGCCAAACCAAATAGCGTTTCGGTCGGCGTCGATTTTTGTCGATTCAGCGTCTGGCATTACGTCGACACACCCAGCGGACCAAAAGCAAGTCCGCCGACGGTCAAGTCGGCGGTACAGGATCATTTCTTACGAAGCATTCATCAAGGCGATGCAGGTGTCCAGCATGCGATTGGAAAAACCCCACTCATTGTCATACCAGGAACACGCCTTTACTGTCGTGCCGTTTACGACCCTGGTCATAGCCGCATCGTAGGTCGAGGACGCCGGACAATGATTGAAGTCGGATGAAACGAGCGGCTTGTCGTTGAAATCGAGAATACCCTTGAGCGGACCGTTTGCCGCTGCACGCATGATTTCATGAACCTCTTCGACTGTGGTTTCGCGGGCCGCCTCAAAGGTCAGATCTACCATCGACACATTGATCGTAGGCACCCGGATCGCAAAGCCATCCAGCTTTCCATTAAGTTCCGGCAAAACGAGTCCAACAGCGGCCGCTGCACCCGTCTTGGTCAGAATCATTGATTGTGTGGCCGACCGGGCTCGCCTTAAATCTGTGTGGTAGACATCTGTCAGCACCTGGTCATTGGTATAGGCATGAATCGTAGTCATCAACCCCCCGACCACGCCAATCGCGTCGTGTAGGGGCTTGACCAGCGGCGCCAGGCAGTTCGTAGTGCAAGATGCGTTTGAAATAACGGTATCGCTCGCTTTGAGGACATCGTGATTCACGCCGTAAACAACGGTCGCGTCAACATCACTGCCGCCGGGCGCAGAGATGATCACTTTCTTGGCGCCGCCCGCTAAATGCGCGCTGGCTTTTTCCTTGCTGGTGAAAAAACCGGTGCACTCCATCACGACATCAACGCCAAGCTCCCCCCAAGGCAACTTGGCGGGATCGCGCTCAGCAAGCACCTTGACACGGCTATTTCCCACCATAAAGGCATCGCCATCGACGCTGACATCCTGGCCGAAACGGCCATGTGCGGTGTCATACTGCAGCAAGTGGGCGTTTGTCGCTGCGTCACCCAGATCATTGACCGCGACGACTTCGAACTGATCCTGCTGGCCGGACTCGAACATGGCCCTGAACACATTGCGGCCGATCCGGCCAAAACCATTAATTGCTACTTTGATCGCCATGGGCTCATCTCCTTATTTGATTAAACTATTTCTTTCTTCTGTCTTCTGTGTTCGTCGCTTGAATCAACGCCGCGGTATTTTCACTTCCTCATCTAAATCAGCGATTCGACCTGCTGCGCAACATTCTCTGCTGTGAAACCAAAATATTTAAATGCTTCTTCAGCTGGGGCGGACTCACCAAATCGATCAAGTCCAACGACAGCACCTTCAAGCCCAACATACTTTAGCCAACCATCCGTTACGCCGGCTTCAACGGCTACCCGAGCCTTTATTGCGCTCGGCAGTACCGACTCACGGTAACTATCATCCTGAGAGTCGAATACGTCCGTGCTGGGCATGGAAACCACACGCACCCGACGGCCCCTCTCCTTCAAAAGCGTGGCCGCATCTGTCGCAAGAGCCACTTCGGAGCCGGTGGCGATGATAATCGCTTCGGGCTCCCCCTCACAATCCATCAGCGT
>DDZY01000233.1:12576-14955 GCA_002346525.1 Proteobacteria bacterium UBA2996 | reverse complement strand
TGCAGAGCGGGGTAGCGGTTCCGGGGCTGAGACCGCAAAAGATTCTACAAGTTAGATTGACCGCCTAAGTTATATTTCCAGAGGAAGAGAAATGGCAATCACAGCGACCGAAGTTAAGGCTCTGCGTGAACGTACCGGAGCCGGGATGATGGAGTGTAAAAAAGCACTCACTGAGACGGGCGGAAACCTTGATGAAGCCATTGCGCTGTTGAGGAAAAAGGGGGCCGCCAGCGCTGAGAAGAAGTCCGGCAGAATTGCCGCCGAAGGGGTGGTCGAGCTGTGTCTGGACGAAGAGGGTTCGTCGGCTGTGCTGGTCGAAGTGAACTGCGAAACAGACTTCGTCGCCAAGGATGACTCCTTCAAGGGTTTCGCGAAAGCGATTTCAGGTGCTTTGTTGCGGGATCGCCCCGGTTCAGTCGAAGACGCGGCTCAACTGGAATTAAGTTCGGGGCAGACGGTCGAGGCCGCCCGGCAGGAACTGATCGCTAAGATCGGTGAGAACATCTCTTTGCGTCGTTTTGAATTAATTGAAGGGGAGGCCGGCACGCTGGCCGGTTATGTTCATGGCTCCCGGATCGGTGTGCTGGTTCAGCTGGATGCCTCTGAAAAAGGGGAAGTCGGACGGGACATCGCGATGCACGTCGCTGCCAGCCGTCCGGTCTGTATTGACGAAAACGCCATGCCCGCAGACGTCCTTCAGAGAGAACGTGATATTTATTCGGCTCAGGCAGCCGAAAGCGGTAAGCCAGCCGAGATCGTTGAGAAGATGGTGTCGGGCCGAATAAACAAATTTCTGAAAGAAAATACGTTGGTCGGACAAGCATTCGTCAAGAATCCAGATCAGACCGTAGGCCAACTGCTTTCGGCGAATGGCACTCGCGTACTCTCGATGCACCGCTTCGAAGTGGGGGAAGGTCTGGAAAAGCGTTCTGATGACTTTGTCGCAGAGGTTATGGCTCAGGCTCAGGGCGGTTAAGTTGTGAAAGAAAACGGTGACGCAGTGCCCAACCGTTTTCTCGTCAAGTTCTCCGGCGAATACCTAGCAGGAGAGGGCGGCTCGGGTTTCAGCGCCGGACGACTGACAGCGGTGTCACAAGAACTGAAGCGCGCTCAACGCAGTGCGAATGGAGTCGCCGTCGTTGTAGGAGGGGGAAATTTTTTCCGCGGCGGCAGAATCCTGCCAACCTCCATTGATCGGGTCACCGGTGACCAGATCGGTATGCTCGCAACCGCAATGAACGCCCTCGCGCTGCGCGACGCATTCAGAGAGGCGGGGATGGCGGCTGAATCAGCCTGCGCCTTTCCGATTGGCGGAATGCTCGATCAGTACGACCCAGATTCCGCCCGAGCCTGGTTGGAGCAGGGCGTGGTGGTCATTCTGGCCGGTGGAACCGGAAACCCGTTTTTCACGACGGATACGACCGCTTGTCTGCGGGCGCTGGAATTGGGGGCCCATACCGTGATCAAGGCGACCCGCGTGAATGGCGTTTTCAGCGATGATCCCGAACAGCACCCGGATGCTGTGCGTTATGATCACATTAGTTATGACTTTGCTCTTTCCAATCAGCTTCAGGTAGTGGATGCAACGGCGTTAACTTTATGCCGCGCGAATGGACTTTCCCTCCGCGTGATCGATCTGGCGGTCGAGGGTAATCTGGAGCGGGCGATTAAGGGAGATTCCGTGGGCACACTGGTGGATGTTTTAGGGGGTGATCATGATCGATGAAATTCTCGAGGACGCAAAAGTCCGCATGCAAAAAAGTACAGAGTCTGTCGCAACGGAGTTCTCCAGAATTCGGACAGGCCGCGCCAGCACCGCGCTTTTGGACCATATTCAGGTTGATTACTACGGTAGTTCCGTTCCGGTCGGCCAAGCCGCCACCGTGAGCGTTGGAGACGCCAGAACGCTTGTTATTCAGGCCTGGGAAAAAAACATGATTCCGGTCATCGAGAAAGCCATCATGGAATCAGAGCTTGGATTGAATCCCGTGACGGCGGGTGAGGTGATCCGGATTCCATTGCCAGCCCTTACCGAGGAACGCCGTAAAGAGATGACGAAAGTTGTCAGACAAGAAGGCGAAAACGGGAAAATTGCTATCCGTAATATCAGACGGGATGCATTAGGTGACCTTCGCGAGTTGGTAAAAGAGAAACTGATTGGTGCGGATGAAGAAAAACGCGCAGAGACCCAGATGCAGGAACTGACGGATCAGTCGGTAGCACGGATCGACAGCCTCGTTGCGGAGAAAGAAGCCGAGGTAATGGAGGTCTGAGGTTGAGCGGGCCCTCAGATTCAGAGTCGTCGAGTCCCTTAACCAGGGATGTGCATTCCGCCTCTGCCGGACTCCCACAGCACGTTGCCATCATCATGGACGGCAA
>DDZY01000233.1:9351-12190 GCA_002346525.1 Proteobacteria bacterium UBA2996 | reverse complement strand
CGGACCGCAACTGCACTGTGTGGTGATGCGGGAATCCCTTACCTCACACTTTTTGCGTTCAGCAGTGAAAACTGGCGCCGACCAGATGAGGAAGTCCGGTTTCTCACCCAGCTGCTAGCGCTCTCGTTGGAGAAGGAATTGGATCGTCTGCATGAGAAAGGGGTGAGACTCAATGTAATCGGGGATCCGTCCTCCTTCGGCAACAAGTTGGCAAATACGATTGACGGCGCGGTAGAAAAAACATCCGGCAACGCGAAACTGACGCTGACCATTGCTCTGAACTATGGAGCCCGTCAGGAGTTAGTGCTCGCTGCCCGATGGCTGGCTGAATCCTGTATGCAAAACAAGATCACCCCTGAGAGTATTACCGAAAGCACTCTGCAAAACGCCTTGAGCACGTATGATCTTCCGGATCCCGACCTTCTTATCCGGACTGGAGGTGAGGTACGGCTGAGTAATTTTCTGTTGTGGCAGTTGGCCTATACGGAACTGGTCTTCACTGAAAAACTATGGCCAGATTTTGACGAAAGCGTCTTTTGGGAGGCCATCGCAAGATTCCAAGGTCGGCAGCGCAGGTTTGGACAAACGGGTGATCAAATACAGGCCTGGTCCAGAACCACCTGATGCTGCGCACGAGAGTTCTTACCGGACTGGTGCTTGCCGCCGTCGCGCTCGTTGCGCTGTTGTTCTTACCTACGATCGCTATCGCCGGGATCGCAGCCGTAATAGGCTTCTTAGCAGGTCTCGAATGGGTAAATCTTCGCAACCCAATACCAGGGGCCGCTTTTAAGTGGGGATATGCTTTGCTCATTGGGATAGGGGTTCTGCTGCTTTGGACGCTCTTCGAAAACAGCGCCTTCGCGGTCGCTGTGGTTGCGACATTGTGGACCGGTCTGCTCGCCTGGGTTGGCGCTTTAGTGATTAGAAAAATCGGTGCACCGCTTTCACCGGGAACCCTTTTGGGATTCTTCACCATTACCCCCGCATTGGGGCTGATACCCTACCTTCACGGACAACCCAATCAGGGTGCGCTATTGTTGCTGACGGTCCTTGTGGTTGTCTGGGTTGGAGATATTGGAGCGTATTTGGGTGGTCGGAGTTTCGGTCGTTCTCGGCTCGCACCCATGATCAGTCCGGGAAAAACCTGGGAGGGGGCGTTGGCAGGATTCCTGCTGGCGGTATCTACTGGTGCAGCAATTTTCTGGTTGTTTGGGGTGCCTTTTCACCCGGGAGTGATCTTCGGCACACTTGCACTCGTGGCGCTTGCAGCTATTCTGGCCGACCTTTTCGAGAGCATTCTTAAACGGACGAGTGGCAAAAAGGACAGCGGCACTTTATTGCCCGGACACGGAGGTGTCCTGGACCGGATCGACAGTCTACTCGGCGCTATTCCTGTTTTTTCAGGCTTAAGCCTGTTTTTCTGATGGGGTGCGGAGAACTTGATGGGTGACCGAATCGGTGTGGCAGTGCTCGGGGCGACCGGCTCCATCGGAGCCAGCGCACTGCAGGTACTGCGACTGCAGGGTGACCGGTTCAAGGTGGTCAGCTTGACAGCTTGGAATCAGATAGGCGCGTTGAGCAGGCTCGTCAATGAATTTTCCCCGGCTTTGGTGGCAGCCGCACCCGAATCGGCCGAGGATGCCGGCTTAGATTCTCCGCCAGAGTTCCAAGCCGATTATTATGTGGGAGGCGATGAGGGTCTGGTGGCAGCCGCTACCCACCCTGACGTGCACACCGTGATTGCAGGTGTTTCTGGTGCTGCTGGCCTCCAATCGACGCTGGCCGCCGTGAGAGCGGGAAAGCGAGTTCTGCTCGCGAACAAAGAGCCGCTCGTCATGTGTGGGCACCTCCTACGCGACGCCGCTGCAGAATCGGGGGCATGCCTGCTGCCTATCGATAGTGAGCACAACGCTATTTTCCAATGCTTGCCGCTCGAGGTGCAGCGAGATGTTGCCGCGGGACGGGGCATCCGCGCAGGTCCGGGAAGGTCTGGCGTATCCCGTATTGCCCTAACGGCCTCCGGCGGTCCGTTCCTCAGGACGACCGCTTCGGGTATCGCCAAAGCAACACCGAATGAAGCGCTAGCCCACCCGACTTGGAATATGGGTCCGAAAATCTCGGTAGATTCGGCCACACTGATGAATAAAGGCCTTGAGCTCATCGAGGCCTGCACTTTGTTCGGCTTGGATGAGAGTCAGGTCGAGGTCGTTATTCATCCGCAGAGCGTACTGCACTCTGTGGTGTATTTTAGCGATGGATCTCTAATCGGACAGATGGGCAGCCCGGATATGCGCGTCCCAATCACTCATGGACTGGCATACCCGGATAGAATGCCTTCTGGAGTCGCAGGGATAGATCTCACCGAGATCGGCCAACTGCAGTTTGAGCTGCCTGACCTTGAACGTTTTCCGAGTCTCAAGCTTGCCCGGCAAGCTGCAAAGGAAGGTCGTAGCGCACCTATTGTTCTTAATGCTGCAAATGAAGTGGCTGTTCAGGCCTTTCTGGAGGGTCGAATCGGATTCGGCTTCATCCCTGAGATAGTTGACAGAAGCCTCGAGAGGCATGACCCGAGGGAGATTACTGAGCTGGTCCAGGTGATCGGGATCGATCGGGAGACGCGCATCGTGGCCGACGACATCATCCGTGGGATTCTGCACTGAGTGCCAACTTTAGCGCAGTAAAATAGACACCCGATGGATTTTCTGAATAACGCGCTGTTTTTCCTTGTTGCGGTGGCCGTGCTGGTCAGCTTCCACGAATTCGGTCATTTTATTGTTGCTCGCTGGCTGGACGTACGCGTCCTCAAATTCTCAGTCGGTTTCGGCAAAACGATTTGGAG
>DDZY01000233.1:8866-8987 GCA_002346525.1 Proteobacteria bacterium UBA2996 | reverse complement strand
TACGTCCGCATGTTGGATGAGCGCGAGGGAGAGGTCAGTGCTGAAGAACGGGACCAGGCATTTAACTGCAAGCCGCTCTCAACACGATCTCTGATCGTCTTGGCGGGCCCCGCCGCTAACC
>DDZY01000233.1:0-8564 GCA_002346525.1 Proteobacteria bacterium UBA2996 | reverse complement strand
GGGCCCCGCCGCTAACCTTTTGTTGGCAGTTGTGCTGTATTGGGTTATCGGTATGCTGGGGACCGAGGATCTGAAGCCTGTCGTTGGCTCCGTGACGCCTGGGAGCATTGCCGAGCAGTCAGGGTTCAAACCCGGCGATCAACTGGTATCGGTCGATAACCGGCCTATTCGGGGCTGGTCGGATCAGCGCCTCTATCTGCTGGATCGGGCTGCAACCTCCGCGGAATTGTCTTTCCTCATTGACAGACCGTCCGTTGGCCTCAAAACCTTGCGCGTAGTGCTCGGCCAGGAGAACGATCGCTCCTTCAATCCAGCGGTACTGTCGAGCGTGATAGGTATTGCACCTGATATGCCGGTTCCCGAGGCGGTAGTGGCCGGGTTGGTTGAAAGCGGTCCCGCAGAGCGCGCCGGGATACTGGAGGGTGACCGCATTTTGGCGATCGATAGTGTTGCCGTTGCAGATTGGCAAGATTTGGTTAGAAAGATCGCGATGGGAACTGGTGAAAAGATCTCTTTATCCGTAGAGCGGGGCGACACGACTATCGCGATTCCGGTTATTGCCGACTTTAAACTGATTGAAGGCAAGACGATCCGGCGGATAGGCATCTATGCCCCCACCCGTATTGATCTCAGCGAACACATCACGCGAGTCCGGTATGGTCCACTAGAAGCCGCAGTAAGAGGAGTAGAGACTACCTGGATGATGTCTTCCCTAACAGTAGGGCTTTTCGGAAAGATGCTGACCGGCAGCGCCTCGCGCGAGCATCTGAGTGGACCGGTCTCAATCGCCAGGTTTGCCGGGCAATCGGCGAGCCTTGGCTTAACCCAGTTTCTGGCTTTTCTCGCCGTCCTCAGCGTTAGCCTCGGGATCATTAATTTGCTGCCTATTCCGGTGTTGGATGGGGGTCATCTAGTTTATTTCGCGGCAGAAGGCGTTTTGGGACGGCCGATTCCGGAAAGGGTGATGTTGTGGGGGCAGCAATTTGGGATCACAATTATTGTGCTGCTAATGGGTCTGGCGTTTTATAATGACTTTCTGAGCCTGCTCCAATGACAATCTGCTTCGATTCATTCAGATCTTTCCTGCGACACGTGGCGCCGTTGGCGGCAGCGCTGGGAATCATTTTCTTTTCCGGTCCTGCAACAGCTGATTTCGTGGTGGAGGATATCCGGGTTAATGGTGCCCAGAATATTGAGGTGGGCACGATCTTTAACTATTTGCCCGTTAAGGTTGGTGACGTCGCCGACGAGGGGCTGATCAATCAGTCCATTAAGGCTTTATTCGCAACCGGGTTTTTTCAGGATGTCGAGATTCGGCGGCAAGACGACCTTCTAATTGTCGTGGTCTCCGAACGACCTGCCATCTCGGATGTGAATTTCAGCGGCAACAAGGACATCGACGATGAAACGATCGAAAAAGCGCTGGCGCAAGTGGGCGTCACGCAAGGGCGTATTTTCCGCGAGCCCCTCCTGGAGCAGTTGGTTCAGGCTATCGAAGAGCAATACTTCGCGAAAGGCCGGTATTCCGCGACCGTTGATGCGGTCGTCACGCCGGTTGACCTGAGTCGCGTCTCAGTGTCGCTGACCATCGATGAAGGCCATGTCGCACGTATTCGAGAGATTAACATTGTGGGCAACGAAGTGTTCTCGGATAAGGAGCTGCTCTCTGAGATCTCTCTGGGAGAGGAGCGCTGGCACAGTTTCATTTCCCAGACTGGCCAGTACTCCAAACAAGAACTGCTCGCTGATTCAGAGACTTTACGAAGTTTTTATCTCGACAGGGGGTACATGAATTTCGAACTGCTTTCCTCTGATGTGACCATCAGCCAGAACAAGCAGGATATTTTTATTACCTTCTCACTGCGGGAGGGGGAGTTATTCCGCGTCGGACAGATAGATGTCGAGGGTGGGGGGGGCTTTTCGGCAGAGGAGTTGCTGGGCCTGATCAACATGCCAAGCGGTCAGGCCTTTTCCCAAACCGATCTTGTCGCCTCACGATCGGCTATCGAAAGCAAACTAGCTGACCATGGTTATGCGTTTGCCAATGTCAATGCCATCACCGAAGTGGATGAGGCGGATTACCGGGTGGATTTCATCTTCGCCGTTGATCCGGGTCCTCTCGTGTACGTGCGGAAAATCAATATCAGCGGCAACCAGACGACACTCGATGAGGTGATCCGGCGGGAGATGCGCCAGCTTGAATCGTCTGTCTTTTCAGCCGAAAAGTTACGTCGCTCTCGTGAAAGGATCGCGCGCTTGGGCTTCTTTGATGACGTGAACATCGATCTGACTGCGGTGCCGGGATCGATCGATCAGGTGGACCTCGCGGTCGTCGTTAAGGAGCGGGCGACTGGCAATTTCATGTTTGGTGCCGGTTATGACGATGCGGACGGAATCTTCGTGATTGCGGAAGTGCACCGCGGCAATCTTTTCGGTACGGGGCGCGAGCTCAATATAGCGGCAGAGGTATCCAAAGTGGATCAGACTTTTGATATCGAATATCGCAATCCGTACCACACGGCAGAAGGGGTGAGCCGCGCTTTATTCGTTAACCGTGAAAAAATTGACACCGATTCTGTGACAACGGCGGATTACACATCAGAAACCACTGGCGGCGGTATCCGCTATAGCATTCCGATGTCTGAATACAATGCGCTTAGTCTTAGCGGGGCGATCGAGGATATCAGCCTCGCTGCGACCTCGTCAACGCCGCCTGAGTACCAGTCATTTATTGATCGATACCCGGATAATCTCAATCTCAATCTTTCTACCGGATTTTCCAAGGACACCCGCGACAGTATCTTCTTTCCACGACGCGGATTCTTTCGAAAGATATCCGCAGAGATCGGTATTCCGGGGAGCGATCTTGAGTACTACAAGATTTCAGTCCGAGGAAGCTGGTACCGACAAGTGGTCGGTCGACTCATCCTAAATATGCGAGGGGATGTGGGATACGGCGACGGATACGGGGATTTGAAAGAATTGCCGTTCTTCAAAAACTATTACGCCGGCGGGGCCCGCAGTGTTCGAGGCTTTGAGGCGCGTTCTTTGGGTCCCGTGAGCACGGGCGCAGACGCAGCGCCACTGGGCGGCGGTATCCGGACGGTGGCTGGAATCGAGATGTACTTTCCGGTGTTCGGGCTGCAGGAAGACAATGATAAACGGCTCAGCCTTTTCGCGGATTCCGGCCAGGTGTTTACGTCAAGCAGCGATTTTGATCTGGGAGACATGCGCTTAAGCGTGGGCGCCGGGTTCCACTGGTTCTCTCCCGTGGGACCGATTTCCCTCACTGTGGCGCAACCGCTGAATGATGAACCCGGTGATGACGTCAAGCGGATTCAGTTCACACTCGGCTCGCTTCTGCGCTAACCGTACCAATTGTCTATCAGGATGTCTTGAATCATGCCAACGTTTTTCCGTCTTTCCTTCCCGGCCATGCTTTATGCGGGGGTAATGAGCCTCGCGCTGTTTTCCGCTTCATCCCTCGCCCAAAGCGTTTTGAAGATCGGATTTGTCGATCCCGTACGCCTGATCGAACAGGCGCCTCAAGGGGCGACTGCACTCGCCGCACTTGAGGATGAATTCCGCTCACGGGATGAGGAGCTGAAGGGGCGTCACGGCCAGATTCAGGCCATGGAGACTGACCTGGAGAAAAACATCCTGGTCATGGAGGCGACATCGGCTCAGGCCCGACAACGGGAAATTGAAAACCTTAAACGCCGTCTGGCGCGGGATCAACAAGAGGCGAGAGAGGACTACAATCTTCGGCGTAATGAAGAATTGGCCAAGCTTCAGGCCTTGGTACGAGAGGTCATTGTCGAACTTGCCAAGGCAGGGGAATACGACCTCATCGTCGAGCAAGCCGTGTACGTCAGCGACGCGGTCAACATTACCGATCTTGTTCTGGACCGACTTGCCGAACTTCCGTAAACCGGAAGATCTCTGGATAATCGGGTCAATCATTAACTATCCGTTTTTGCTATTGCTTCGCGCGCTTCTTAGGTACTCGTGGACACCAAAATAGACATACACCGAATTCGGGAGATCCTCCCCCATCGCTACCCATTTTTGCTGATTGACCGGGTGCTGGACGTGGCTCCTGGAGAGCGACTTCGCGCGTTAAAGAACGTAACGGCTAACGAGCCATTCTTCGATGGGCATTTCCCGCATAGACCTGTGTTTCCTGGGGTTCTCATGCTGGAGAGTATTGCGCAAGCGTCAGCGATTCTGGTTAGCCTGATAATTGACGCGAAAGCCAGCCAGAAGAACGTCTACCTTTTTGCCGGTGTGGACAAAGCACGATTCAAGGCGCCCGTTGAGCCGGGAGATCAATTAATCATCGACGTCGCGCTCGAGAATCAGCGCCGGGCACTATGGAAATGCTCTGGTACGATTTCGGTGTCCGGTAAGCTCGTATGCTCATCGGATGTTCTCTTTACCCATAGGCCGATTGAGTGATTAGCGACCGGGCGATCGTCCACCCCGGCGCCAATCTCGCACAGGACGTTGAGATCGGAGCGTTCTGTGTTATCGAAGAGGATGTGACAATCGGGCAAGGGACCCGGATCGACTCTCACGTGGTAGTCCGATCGGGCACTCGGATCGGACGGGATAATCGCATCTATTCTTTCGCTTCAATCGGGGACGATCCACAGTTTGCGGGCTACGATGGCAAACCCACCCGTCTTGAAATTGGAGATGCGAACGTCATCCGTGAGTATGTGACGCTCAACCGTGGCTCCACGTCAGCGAGGGGAACGGGCATTACCCGGGTGGGTAACCATAATTTCTTGATGGCGTACAGCCATATTGCTCATGACAGCACTTTGGGTGATCACATCATTTTTGCCAACGGCGCCAGCCTGGCAGGACATGTAGATGTCGGTGATTACGCTATCTTGGGTGGATTTACCTTGGTCCATCAATTCTGTCGCGTTGGACGGCACTCCCTGATGGGGATCGGAACGGTCTGCCTTCAAGATGTCGCGCCCTACCTCATCGTTGCCGGTAATCCAGCCAAAAGCTACGGCCTCAACGTCCGAGGATTGCGGCGTCGGGGTTTCAGTGAGGACGTGATTACAGAACTTCGTGAAGTATATCGGCGAAAGTTCCGAGGAAAGACGGGCCAAGGGCCCCAGGACCCCGGGGCACGCGCGCACCCGTCATCGCCCGAGGCGGTGGATTTCCTGGAATTTCTGTCGCAATCAGAGCGTGGCGTAATCCGCTGAGGCCTGCTGGTGGCGCCGCACTTTCGCCTCGGAGTCGTCGCTGCTGAGCCGTCTGGGGATCGCCTGGGCGGTGGTCTGGTTTCAGCCCTCCTGGAGCGGGAACCTGCCCTTGAATTGCGGGGCATTGGGGGCCCAGAGCTGGGCGCGCTCGGACTGGAATCTGTCTGTGATATCCATGATCTCTCCATCATGGGGGTTGAAGATCTGTTCCGGAAACTCCCAAACGCCCTCAAGGTCCGAAAACGCCTGATTCGGGACTTCAGACGTGATCCCCCGGATCTTTTCCTGGGAATCGACTCGCCTGACTTCAATCTGAGTCTCGAACGGCGATTACGCAAGTCGGGCATTCCCGTCATTCACCTCGTCAGCCCGACTGTCTGGGCCTGGAGAAGTTACCGGGTAAGAAAGATCCGCAAAGCTGTTGATCGCATTTTGGTCCTGTTCCCGTTTGAAAAAGATTTTTTTGAAGACCGGGGAGTGCCAGCGACATTTGTTGGGCACCCAGCGGCAAGAGAGACTGCCCACTTGTCTAAAGCAGCTTCGAGGGAGTTTCTGGATCTCAAGCCAAACGGAAAGATTGTCTCTGTCCTCCCGGGAAGTCGGGAGTCTGAGATTCGGCATCTATCATCACCGTTCGTCGCCTCTATCCGGGCTTTAGCCGAGGTCGATTCCAACCTCTCCTTCTTGATCCCTTTTGTGAGTGACAGGATCAAAGAGCAATTTCTGGGTTTGACATCGCTCGAAGGGCTGACGCAAAGAGTGCAGTTAGTGGACGGCAACGCCCGCGAATGTCTTTCAGCCAGCGACGCGGCGTTACTCGCCTCTGGCACGGCAGCGCTTGAGGCGGCGCTGGTGGGGTGCCCAATGGTAGTGGCTTATCGGGTTTCGGGGCTTTCCTATCGAATTGCCACTTCGTTGGCATCGACCCGAACGGTGTCTATGCCCAATCACTTAATGCCGGTGCCATTGGTGCCTGAATTTCTTCAGCAGGACGCAACCACGGAGAACCTGGTTCCTGAAGTTCAACGCCTGCTCGCCGATGGGCCAGATACTAAAAGAATGCGGGATGCGCTCGGGGCTATACAAAGAACCTTGAACCTAGATACGAATAACCGCATCGTCGACGCAATCCTGGACACGGTGCAGCGCTCATGAACCCAAAGGACCTGTCACACCTTGCCGGGGTGGATGAGGCGGGCCGCGGACCCCTCGCGGGTCCCGTCGTCGCAGCTGCGGTCATCTTGGGGCCGGATTTCCAATATGAGAGCATCAAAGACTCAAAGAGACTTTCCGCGCGCAATCGTGAAAAGGCGAGCCGTGCTATCCGCAAGGGAGCGCTCGCCTGGTCTATAGGTGCCGCAAGTGCGTTGGAGATTGACCGGTGGAATATTCACCAGGCCACACTCGTTGCCATGCGCCGTGCTGTCCTTGGCCTTCGACGCGAGCCGGGGTTTGTTGTCTTCGACGGCAGATTTACACCGCAGTTACCCTGGCCGCGCGCCGCGCAACCCCGTGCCGACGCCACTGAAAGGCCTGTGTCAGCGGCTTCTATCCTGGCCAAAGTGTTCCGGGATCGATATATGCTGGATTTGGATGAGAAGTACCCGCAATATGGTTTTCGTCAACACAAAGGGTATCCTACTCCTGTGCATCTACACGCCCTTGAACGCTGCGGACCATGCCCCGAGCATCGGTTTTCCTTCCGTCCTGTCAGGAATGCTTCTCTATCAAAGGGCGGCCCGCAGTCGAGTTCGGTGATCGAATCGGTGTCGCAGTCGTCATGACAACTTCTTTCGTTCATCTGAACGTCCATACGGAGTACTCCCTGTTGGACGGGATCACTCGGATTGAGGAGTTGGCGGAGGCGGTGGGACAGGCGGGCATGCCCGCAGTGGCCATGACCGACGTCTCGAACGTTTATGCCGCAATCAAGTTTTATCGAGCATGCCTCAAAGCAGAAATCAAGCCGTTATTTGGTGTTCATCTTGAGGTCGGCGAAAAGGACTCCGGCATGCCGGCAGGTCAAATTGGTCTGCTATGCCGGAATAACGAGAGCTTCCAAGCCCTGAGCCACCTTTTGACTGACATCTATACCCAGCCCAGATCTGGACACTCGTTGTCGGTCGAACGCGAGCGTCTCGAAGGCATCGGCAAAGGCCTAATTGGACTGTCTGGGGGGGTGGATGGCGATGTTGGCCGGGCTCTTGTGGCAGGACACGCACGTGAGGCAACGGAACTCCTCAGGCGATACCAAAATATCTTTGAAGGAAACTTCTTTATCGAGATTACTCGCACCAACCGGGCGGGTGAAAAAGAGTATGAGGCCCGTGCACTGGAGATGGCCTCCCGCGAAAATGCGCCTCTTGTCGCGACCAACGCCGTTCGTTTCATATCGGCGGAGGATTTCGAGGCCCACGAGATCAGGACTTGCATTCGTCAGGGCCGGGTTCTGGATGACCCTCGGCGGCCTCGGGTATTTACCGCTGAGCAATATATGCGAACGCCAGAAGAGATGGCGGGTGCTTTTTCGGACCTACCCAGTGCCGTCGAAAACACGGTCGAAATTGCCCGGCGATGCAACGTATTCATCGATTTTAATGCCACGCACATGCCGCAGTATCAGGCCGGGAATGACAGCAGTACAGAGGAGATACTTAAGGTCCAGGCGCAAAAGGGACTGATCGACTATCAGCAAAAGATTTCCGTCGGAGAGCGTAAGACATATCAGAATCGCCTCGATACTGAAATCGAGACGATCAATCGAATGGGGTTTGCCGGATATTTCCTAATCGTCGCTGATTTTGTGCAATGGGCTCGAGACAACGGTGTGCCGGTGGGGCCCGGCCGGGGGTCCGGCGCTGGATCCCTGGTGGCCTTTTCGCTCGGCATTACCCGCCTTGATCCGATAGCGCATGGCCTTCTATTCGAACGCTTCCTCAATCCGGAGCGGGTCTCCCTGCCTGACTTCGACATCGACTTCTGCATGGTGGGCCGTGATCGGGTCATTGAGTACGTCAGCGGTCGTTATGGCGCCGAAAAAGTCGCCCAGATCATCACCTACAACACACTGGCAGCCCGCGCTGTAGTCCGCGATGTTGGGCGCGTTATGGGCATGCCTTACGGATTCTGCGACACACTGGCGAAATTGGTTCCATTTGAAGTTGGCATGACGCTGGAGAAAGCCCTTGCGCAGGACGACGAATTGCGTCGTCGGTATCGCAACGAAGCCGAGGTAACGCAATTGATCGACAATGGGCGGCGGCTGGAGGGACTGCCCAGGAATGCAGGCAAGCATGCTGGTGGGCTCGTCATCGCGCCGGAGGCAATCGCCGAATT
>DDZY01000215.1:6931-20869 GCA_002346525.1 Proteobacteria bacterium UBA2996 | reverse complement strand
GGTCGCAACGGTGCCGGCAAGACCTCAGTGCTGCGCCTCGTCACCGGAGTGCAGGAGCCGGACGAGGGCGAGGTCCGCCGCCATGGAGATCTTTGCATCACCGAACTCGAGCAAGTGCTGCCCGACGATGAAGTTCAGAAGGTGGGCGATTTTGTGGCCGAGGGTTTGGCCGACATCATCCAGATGACAGAGCAGTATCGCGACCAGGCTGATGTCGATCTTGATGCGGCGGGGCTCAAGGCGCTTCAGGATCTGCATAGCCACATTGATTCGCATGGCGGGTGGCATCCGCAGCAACAGGTCGAAAGTATATGCACCGAAATGGGTCTGGATCCCGAGCAACCAATTAGCACACTGTCAGGTGGTTGGCGTCGACGGGCAGCACTGGCCCGCGCACTTGCCCCCCGGCCCGATCTGCTGCTGCTGGACGAGCCGACTAATCATCTTGATTTTGAGGCGATCAACTGGCTGGAGAGCCGTCTCGCGACCTTTTCCGGAGCGGTTTTGTTTATTACACATGATCGGGCATTTCTTCAGCGTCTCGCAACCCGGATCGTTGAAATTGATCGCGGAAAATTGCGCAGTTGGCCAGGCGATTATGCTGACTTTCTCCGCCGTCGGGCCGAGTCCCTGACGGCGGAACGTCAGGCGAACTCGGAGTTCGACCGCAAGTTGGCGGAAGAAGAGATCTGGATCCGCCAGGGAATCAAGGCGCGGCGCACAAGAAACGAGGGCAGGGTTCGAGCACTGGAGGCGATGCGTGAGGTGCGTGCACAGCGGGTCAACCCTGATGCCCGGGCGAGGGTGCACATAGAAGAGGCGGATCAGTCCGGGCGCAAGGTACTGGACGCGAGGGGCCTTAGCTTTGGGTATGGCGATTCAATGCTGATCCAGGACTTCTCTTTGCGGATTCGCCGTGGCGACAGAATAGCCCTTGTCGGCAATAACGGTGTTGGCAAGAGTACTTTGCTGAGACTGTTCTTGGGAGAAATCGAACCGAACGCGGGTTCAGTCAAGTGGGGTGTGAACATTCAGCTTGGCTATTTTGACCAGCACCGGCGGGAGCTTGACCAGGACAAGACCGTTGCCCAGATAGTGGGAGACGGAAGGGAGTACGTTACCTTGAATGGCAAACCCCGTCATGTCGTGGGCTACCTGCGTGGGTTTCTGTTCAGCGCAAAACGCGCATTGACGCCGGTCCGCGCTTTATCTGGCGGTGAGAGAAATCGTGTAATTTTGGCTCGCCTTTTTACCCAGCCCGCCAACTTTTTAATTCTGGATGAACCCACCAACGATCTTGATGTTGAGACCCTGGAAGTGCTCGAAGAAAAACTTGCCGAGTACGCCGGCACCCTGATGGTGGTCAGTCATGATCGTGCGTTTCTTGATAATACCGTCACCAGTATTCTGGCGTTTGAGTCTGATGGGTCGATCCAGCCCTATCTCGGCAACTACAGCGATTGGATGAAGCGGGGTCGCTTGCTTGCTTCTGGAGAAGCGAAGAGAAACCAGAGCAGTCCGGCTGACTCCGACACGCCCCAACCGACGCGCCCGGCATCAGCCCGCAAGTTGTCGTATAAACTGCAGCGCGAACTCGACGACCTTCCCAGCGTGATTGAGTCGGTCGAAACGCAGCTAGAACAAGTCAGGAACCAGACGTTAGATTCTGACTTCTATACGAGAGATTACAGTGAGACCCAGCCTGTGCTCGATCAGTTGGCGGATCTGGAACGGGAGCTGGAGCAACACCTCGAGCGATGGAGTGAACTCGAAGAGATGGATAGCAGACTAAGGCGAGAACAATGATGCCGGGACTGCCCGTTCTCTGGAGTCGCCCAATTGTCCTGCTTACTCTTTCGACGATATTCTGGGGCGGCAATGCGGTGGCGGGCAGATTCGCTGTTGGCCACATCTCACCATTTCTCCTGACACATCTCAGGTGGTTTATTCTAGCTATGTTCCTGCTAGTTTTATTTCGAAAGCGCTTACAGGAAGCTAAAGAGTTATTTTGCGCGGGTTGGATAGGTTTTGTGCTGGGAGGAATCGCTCTGGGAGGTTTCAATATGTTTTTCTATATTGCGGCTCACCATACGACGGCAATTAATCTCGGAATCCTTCAAGGCTCGATTCCCATTTTCGTTATTGCTGGCTCATTTTTATTCTTCAAAGACCGAATCGGGCCTTTGCAATCGGTCGGAATTCTGATTGGACTCACCGGCGTGTTGGTGCTTGCATCCGGCGGCCAATTAATGCGGTTGGTTGGAATCGAGTTCAACATTGGTGATCTGTATATGCTGATCGGCTGTGGGTTGTTCTCGGCCTACACATTAGGGCTTCGAAAGCAATCCAATGGTGATGAAATCATCGGGTTATTGCTTTTTTCCATCACGGCTCAGATTGTCACTGTATTTGGAGTAGCCTACGAATTGAACACAGGAGAATTGTTCTGGCCCTCTGTTGAAGGGTGGCTGATTGTCTTCTTCGTTACAGTGTTTCCTTCCTTTTTAGCGCATCTTTTTTATATACGGAGCGTTCAGCTGATTGGCGTTGGGATCTGTGGGTTGTTTTTGAATCTCGTCCCAATTTCAGCATCCTTAATGGCTGTGACGCTGTTGTCAGAAAAATTTGGTGTATTCCATGCCGTGTCATTGATACTCGTCGTTTTGGGGCTGTGGCTAGCCCAGAAACCAACGCTGGATGGTGCCGGCCGCAATCATTCATCTTCTTCTTGAGGCGTATCATGACTCAGTACATGCGAGGGGTGCTTATGGTGGCAGCGTCTGCACTTTTTCTCAGTACCTCAGGAGTCGGGCTTCGTGTCATCGAGTCTGCAGATGCTTGGCAGATCTTGTTCTATCGCTCTATCAGTATGGCGGTGCTGGTATTCGTGCTGTTGGTGCTTTTCAATCGAGCTGCTTGGGTCTCACGCTTCAAGACGATCACCAAGGACGATGTTCTGCTAGCGGTTGTCCTTGGCAGCGGATTTGTTGCTTACGTATTCGCATTATTGATGACTACTGTAGCCAATGCACTCTTTATCTTCAGCGCGGCTCCCTTTTTAGCTGCTGTACTCGGATGGTTTCTGCTGGGAGAGCGGGTGCCAATTCGAACGTGTGTGGCGATCGGTGGTGCGATGTTAGGACTGATTGTTATGGTGGGAGCAGGGATGGCTCAAGGGCGATATCTCGGGAATCTTGTCGCATTGTGGTTGCCGGTTTCTTATGCGATTTCAGTGGTACTTGTGAGACGCTCGAGGCAACCTGATATGCTAGTGGCGCTTTTCTTGGCGGCTTGTTTTGCTGCGCTTCTTTCTGCCCCCTTTGTTCATGAATTTTCAATAAGCTGGTGGGACTTTGGCGTTTCGGTTTATCTTGGGGTGTTCCAGGTGGGTTTGGGATTCACATTGCTGATCCTCGGAGCGCGGCACGTGCCCGCAGCACAAGTGGGATTGCTGGCGCTGCTCGAACCGGTGCTGGGCCCAATCTGGGCCTGGTTGACAGTGACCGAGATTCCAACGACTGCTACGCTTTGGGGTGGTCTTATCATCCTCAGCGCTGTCGCTGTCGATGCGGGGATCTCGACATACAAGGGCGCGTCTGCTAAACGTGCAGTGGAATAACCGCGAAATGGCCCGCCAACCAATAATGCTGGCCGACCAACTTAGTTTGCTGGTTAACGTCCAGCTAGACAGGCCGCGCTGGATTTGCCATCACGACATCAAATGATTCGAGGACGACTCTCAGCTGATCCGACCACTCGTGGCCCCAGTCGGTCAGTTGAAGTTTGAAGTAGTCTTCATGGGTTTTTTTCCAGAATTCTAGAGATCCATCTCCCTCGCCTTCCCGCGCAGCGAATTCGGCTGACACATCTTCAAATTTACATTCTTCGACGTTAACTAATTCAACGACAACTGCAGGTGAGAGATCCTCCCAAAGGATCATCCAATAGTCGCCTTTTTGTCTGCGGGTTACATTATTAAGTTCGAAATCAATAGCGAGGTGAGCGGTTGCACGTTTGATGCTCTTGATCGCTAATTCTGTTATGTGATCACTGTAGTCTTGATATTTGGGATCTCCAAAGGTCAAGCAGTGGTAATCTGAAACGGTAATTAACTTTTCTTCACAAACGAGTTTCCAAAAAGCATCTGTCTCAGGGGTTTTTTCTCCGATTATGCGACTGTTCTCCAAACGTTAGTTAATTTTAGAATGATTTCTGATTCTGCAGGATTTATATATCGAACTAAAAGTATAGTCCTGCCCGAACCAGATTAATCTGGAAGTCAGACTACCGCTTTAACGTTTCACTAAAAGAAAATGTATTTGAAGTTTCCGCTCAAAGAAGGAAAAAATTATGGAAATCTATGAAATGAGTCTGGGAGAGTTGGATCGGGGTTTAGAAGCTGGAACGTTCTCTCTGAATGAAATCTTTCAGAGTCTTGTAAGTCGGATGGAAGCTCGTGAAAAAGTAACACAGGCCTTCGTAGAACTCGACATCGATCGTGTTCGAAGTGAAATAGCTCTGATAGACCGTCATGGCCGAGCTACGAGCATTTCAGGTATCCCTTTTGGGGTTAAGGATATTTTCAATACTAGAGACAGGGTTACATCCTATGGAAGCAGCATATTTGAGGGCTATCAACCTGTGAGTGACGCTGCAGTTGTGTCTCGGTTGAGATCAGCTGGAGGGGTGGTAATGGGAAAAACAGTGACAACAGAGTTTGCGTACTTTTTTCCAGGTAAAACCCGAAATCCACATCACCCCGATCACACTCCGGGCGGTTCATCGCAGGGCTCGGCCGCCGCGGTCGCAGATTTTATGGTGCCATTCGCGATTGGCTCACAAACAGCGGCTTCGGTGATTCGACCTGCTGCGTTCTGTGGTGTCATCGGCTACAAGGCATCGGTTGCCCAGTTTCCGTTGAACGGAGCTCTTACACTATCTTACTCCATGGACTCACTCGGTTTCTTTGTGAGGAGTCCTGAGGACCTCTGTTTGCTGAGAAATGTGCTACTAGGGGTGTCGCCAAGAGCGGGTGCGTTAAAGCCACGAAAAATAGGATTGGTAAGAACGCCTTACTGGAGCGAGCTCGACAGCGAGAGTCAGTCGGCAATCGAAACTGCCGGGAGCGATCTGGCCGAATCTGGAATTGAGATAAGAGAGGTGGAAGTTGACGGTCGCGAAGGGGTAGATCTTGTCGATGCGCATCAAATCGTTATGGCATTTGAGGTTTCGAGGTCACGCGCGGCGGAATATGAAAACCAACGGGAAAAGCTCAGCGATCAGTTTACCGAACTTGTGGAAGCCGGTCGCCAAATTAGTTTTCAAGCGTATGAACAGGCGTTAAAGCAGCGAGATTCCGCTAATCAGAGGCTGCGCACTGAGCTTGGCGACTATGACTTATTTTTAACCGCAAGTGCTCCAGGAGAAGCGCCAAAGGGACTGAGTAGCACCGGAGACCCAAAATTTTCCCGTGCATGGAATCTTATCGGTGGCCCATCAGTTACATTGCCGGCCGGAAAGGGTTTGACTCAACTTCCTTTGGGGGTACAGTTAGTTGGCCATTTCAATAAAGATGACGACCTTATTGCACATGCCAGTTGGATACAACAGAACATCCAGCTGGGAACATCAAACTGAAATCGAAACCTCCAAGTCTAACGGTTGGCCCAGACTCTGAACTCGTCAATCAGAAAGAAGTTTAGAAAGTTCAGCGGGCCAGCCCAAAGTCACTTTATCGCCGACGTTTGATTTGACGCTCTGGGATTTTGCCTTTTAGCGACTCCCGAGTCAGCGCCCGAATACGGTCTTTTGGTATTTCCGGAATTTAACGTATTCCATATTGCGCTATCGCTGGGATTAAACCCATTTTCTTCTCTGTCTAAGGAAGATAAACAACGTTTCGAGTTCCAAGCGCGACAGTGGTTTGATCATGCAGTATATATTTCTGATGACTGCCGGAAACTCAATACACGACTGACTGAGAAATCAATAAGTATGATCATGTCAGCAGGTATGTTTTCTTCCGGATATTTGCGCCGCGAGGGTTTCCGCGAGATTTATTGCTTTACTCCCGGAAAAGGACCGATGGGCGGCAAAGGGGGTATCTGTTTTGTTGAGTTAAATACAATCCCTGTGGATACCCCATCTTATGTCGATAGCATCGGGTTTCTTGAAATGATCCTGAGTCCTGAGACTTCCCTGAGTGTGATCAGCAACGAGATCAACTGTAATCCGGTTGTCCAAATGGCGGATCGTCGAATTTTCGATGAACTCAATCCTGACTTACTCGAAGCGCTGCAGTGGGACACACTCGAAGAGGATCTGGCACGATGTGTCGAATACGATTTGCCTCCAGACTTTGATGAATTGTTGAGCATCGTCAATACGACTATCAAAAACTCAAAAGAAGGACGTTGGCTTTAAGGCAGGGGCGTGGTGTCACAGGTGCTGTGACGAAATGGCGATACTAGGTTCCCGAGTAGAAGCGAGTTGGAATACAGCGACACTCTGGCCTTGGTTTCCTCAGGGTAGCCGTTTGGACTGATCATAAATGATTGAAGATCTATCCACGATACGACAATATGGGATGCAGATTCGGGAGGGAAAACTGCGGATCAAAGATGCTGTTCAACATTATCAAAAGAAAATAAATGAACGAAACACTGAGCTGAATATCGTGGTGAAGAGCTTTGAGGATGAAGCTCAAGACAAAGCGGAAGCTCTAGAAGAAGAACTGCGTCAAGGAAAAGACCGGGGACCAATGCATGGCGTTCCAATCGCCGTAAAGGATATTTTCGCCATGACTGGCTGTGTGCCGGCAGCAGGGAGTGGTGCCGAGATAAGGTGTAGCGATGAAGAAGCTGCGGTTATCAGAAAATTGAAGGCATCGGGAGCCATCATTCTGGGAACGCTCAATCTGGATGAGTTTGCGGCGGGCGGCACAGGTGCAAACTTCTGGTTTGGGCGGTGTAAAAATCCTTTGGATCCTCGGCGAATCACTGGAGGTTCCTCAAGCGGTAGCGCTGCAGCAGTCAGTGCAGGCTTCTGTCTGGCAAGTATTGGATCAGATGCGGGCGGATCAATCCGGATTCCTGCGGCATTTTGTGGTGTTTACGGCCTGAAGCCGACTTATGGTCGTGTTGGTCGTTCTGGTGCTGTGCCTCGCACTTGGAGCATGGACTGTATCGGACCTTTGGCATCGAGTGTGGACGACTTGGGAATTGTGCTTGCTGCTATCTCTGGATTTGATGCTGATGACCCAACTTCTCGAAGAGATAGTGATTTCATCTGGACCCAACAAGATCATGACAATCCTCCTCGGATTGGATTTCTCTCTGATAAGAGCGGTAGCCATATGCCTCTTGCTCATTACGAACGTGCCCTTACTTCAATTGAGCAGTCCGGGCTTCTTCTGATACCGAAGTCACTCGATAAGCTTGATCTTTACACTGAATATCATCAGAGAGTCGTAAAAAGTGAGGCGGCGACGTATCACCGAGCGGCTCTGCGGGGGCAAGATTCCACCGTGGCGCCTGAGACAGTAGCGGCTCTTAGATCGGGTATGCAAGTTTCGGCGATGGATTACCTCGAGGCTCAAACTCAGCGTGAATTGCTTCTGCAGGAGTTTTCAGGTCATGTGATGGATGATGTAGAAGTTCTTGTCCTTCCTGTCTCGTACGAAGAGGCTCCCATTTATCATGAAGATAAATTCAGAGATGCGGAAATGATTAATCAGGAATTCGCGAGGGCCTCTATCTTCACTCGATTCGTTAACTTCCTGGGTCTCCCTGCCGTCAGTTTGCCCACAGGCGTTGGCCCCTCGGGATTGCCAACAGCAGTTCAGCTAATAGCGAAACCGTTCGAAGAGGCAACGATGCTTAACATTGCTGCAGAAATGGAATCTGTTTTTTCACGTTAACCAAACTAAGCGTTCTTCTCTTATAGTCGGAAGAGAAAAGAAATATGAGTCTAACTAAGCGAAAGCTTCGTGTCGGCGCATGCCTACCACGGGGGAAAGGTCAATAAGGGTGGCAGCAGTCCTTGTTTACTCATCGCCTAGCCAAGCCCTCATCATATGATAGGAAATCGAAATCGATTGCGGAAATATCTTGTCACCGTCAGGATTACGAAGAATTTCTTCCAATTGTTTTCGCGTAAACCAATCAGCGAAAGCAAGCTCGTCTTCATTGACAGTGAGCCGGTCCTGCTCAGCAGTTGCGAAACAGCCCAGCATCAGATTTGATGGAAAAGGCCAAGGTTGGTTGCCCCAGAATCGGATATCCGTGCAGGAGAGCCCCACTTCTTCTCTTATCTCTCGATTTATCGCATCCTCAATAGACTCGCCAGGCTCCATAAATCCTGCAAGAGGGGAAATGATCTTGTCGGGATAACCATGACTTCGACCGAGGAGGCATTTATTGTTGTCGCGCGAAGTGATCATGATAATCACAACGGGATCGATACGAGGAAAGGTAAGTGCGCCGCACGTGGGGTTTGTGCAGTCCAATCGGTAGCCGCCCAAAGAAACTGCATTATTGGATCCACATCTTGAGCAGAAAAGATGGTTAGCTATCCATTTCAATATGGAGTGAGCCTGCGCGACAATCGCGGTTCGGTTATCTGCAAGGTAAGCAGCAACTGACCTGATATTTTGAAAAAGGTTCGATGTAAAGTTGTTCCAGGCTTCCAGACTGTTTCCTATGTCGATGGTGAACCGAGGTGAGCCATCAGGCGCGTGTCCCAAAAAAATGGCTCTATTGGGATCGGTGGCGACTGAGTGGACGACTTTCCAGGAGATCCAGAAGAGGTCACCAGATTCGGTCGTGGCAGGGTCGAACTTGAAGCAGGGGAGAAAGAGGGCGTCTTCGCGAATCTTAAGTCTATGAAGCTTAATCTCATCCTCTCGAAGGCCATCGGGACAGAAAAGGGGATTGCCGCTAAACGGAAGAGCCATAATGGATGCGCCCTGGGGTTTGATAAACCTATGATGGTGAGTTTGGGGTTGTTGGCGACGCGTGGATGATTCCTGGGTTTATGCGAGCAGCGGGCGATGGGCAATACGTAAGATACCGGCGGGTGGTCAGTCGAGCGCCTGATAGGCGGCGGCCATCATGTCGGTCCGCATCGGCGATAGCGAGCCGAGATTCTGTGTCATGACGACGCCGACAAAGTCTTCCTGTCGGTCAGCCCAGTAGTAAGTCGCTGCGGCGCCACCCCAGCCGCCCTCTGCTTCGCTGGTCAGAGAAATGGCCTGCCCCGGATCCATCATCACTCGACCCAGCAGGTTAAAGCCATAGCCGGGACTCGGAAAAGGGCCGAGCCAGTAGGGCAATTGCTCGTCGCGCAGGCGGTTGTGCCACATGAAGTCCACCATTTTTCGGGAAAGGAGCGCCGCACCCATTGGCGTCTTGCCGTCAACCGTAAACTGTGCGAATCGGGCGTAATCCTCTGTCGTCGAGAAAAGTCCGTGTCCTCCCCGGGCGAAAACCTCAGGCTTATCACAGGGGTAGGCATCTGCCACATCGAAGGGCCTGAGTGTCGCGTGCATATCAGGAGACTGCAGAATCTCATCGAGGGAACGGCCGTACATGGGCATCAAACGGGAACGTTCATTCTCGGGAACAAAAAACTGCGTATCTGTCATACCCAGCGGATCAAATACTTCGTGTTGCAGCAATTTACCCAGTGGTTGCCCAGAGACGACCTCCAACACCCGGGCTAGGATGTCGTGACCAATGCTGTAGTGCCAGCGCTGACCCGGCTGGAAGGCAAGCGGGAATGCTGACGCGCGCTTGGCAAAGTCTTCCAGCGAGCAACTGCCATCGTTGACCAGGCCGTCTGACAGATACAAGGCGCCGACCGGACAATCGGGTATAAAGTTGTAACTGAATCCGGCGCGGTGGGTAAAAAGGTGCTCGATCAGGATGGGTACGGCACTTTCGGTACTGCCATCGGCGTTCAGTACCTCCATATCCTGGAATTCGGGAAGAATACTGCCAAGCGGAGTAAAGAGGTGCAGTCGAAACCGCTCCATCAGGATGACAGCGGCCGCGGCGATGATGGGTTTGGTCATCGAATAGATGCGGTAAATCGGCCGATCATTCAAGGGCACAGGCGTTTCGTCAGACAGAACCGAACCGGCATCCACGACTTCACCGCGCTGTTTTATCAGCCATTCGATACTGGCGAAGTGTCCCGCGTCGATGTATCCCTGCGCCACCCGGGCAATGTCTCTTGTTCGCGACAAGTTATTTGTGTTGCTGGATCTCATGTCGTAGGCTTTGGCCAAAGGATGGTCTGGGTGCATCGGAACCAGGCGAGGGTTTTTTGATCTTTCTCAGAGGTGATTTCCACATCCCACATCTGTGTTGATCTGCCAAGGTGTTTTGGCGTTGCCACGGCCTTAATGGTTCCGCCCTCGGTTGTCGCGACAAAGTTTGTTTTCGCTTCAAGTGTGGCAAAGCCCGTTGCCCCTTCGGGCAGGGATCTCATGCAGCCAAATCCTGCGCAGGAGTCGGCCAGTGCGAAGATGGTCCCCGCGTGGATGCGCCCCTTCCATGAAAAATGATGCTTCTCGAGCGTAAGGAGACCCGTCGCAACGCCTGACGGGTCAAAGGCAAAGGTCATGCCTAGATGATCAAAAAGATACCCGTCGCCGTGAGCCTTGAATTCTTGTTGGGGGTTCATGGGTCAGGGACCGGGCGCGATAAGAAAATGAACCTGTCAATTTCAGGCAAGCGTTTAGCGGCCGGATTGATCTGGCCCATCGGAAGAGTGGCCTGCCTCTTTTTTGGTTGTCTCGTCCGTTTCCGGGTCTGCGGTCGGGCTGGAATCTTTATTCGCCTGCCAACCCTCGAGGGTAGCAAATTTCCAGTACATCTTTCCCTTTTTTCGCGTTGTATTGCCTTCGGTTTTCGGGGTGTTGTCCATAATGGGTGAAAAGGCTTATGAAAGAGTCTGATCCGAATATGGTTACTAATCCGTAGCGGACTCAAGATGGTTGAGAATATCTTCCAGGCCATCTATCAGAGACTGTTTCGCGCCGACACGGTTACGCCTCGACAGAAATTGCGCGTTCAAGCCGCCCGGCGTCTGGCAGTCTGCGCTCATCGTGTGGAGCGTCTCCGGTGGCTGCCTGACGGTGAGATCAGCCAGCGCATGATAAAGCGCAGTGGTGTAGCTTGCGGCTGTCGGTAGATCCAACCCTTTTTCGTTCATCCACTGCGTCACCCCAGAGACTTGATCATAAAAGTCAGCCATTAGCGCGCTGGCCGCCCCAAAAAGGTTGAACTGATTCTCGTCTGACACTGCAACACAGGTGCCGATCCTGCGAAAGAGCGCTTCGGTTGCATCGTCTGGCGGACAAAGAGCCACCGGCCCCAGACCATGCTCAATCGGCGGCATCGGAATCACCCTGACCACATCAGTCGCCGGTGCTGCCGAGACGCGCAGTTTGTCAAGAGAGACCCCAGCTGCCAGGCTGACCACCTTTTGATCCTGACGGATGCTTAACGCTGACAGGGCTTCAGAAACCTGTTCCGGCAATACGGAGACCACGATCCAGTCACATTGTTCAGCAAGCTCCTGATTCTGATCAACGACGCGAACGTTCGGGTAGGTCTCGGCCAGCCTCTGCGAGCGCTCCTCTGAGCGTCTCGATACCAGAATCGTCCCCTCATAATGTGCTGCGTCATAAAGGCCGCAAATTATGGCCTCGGTAATGACGCCTGTTCCCAGAAAACCGATGATCAATGCAATATCGTCATTGAAAGAGGGTTCGATTCAACTCGAGACGGATCGAGTCACAGATTCAATAGCCCAGTGCCGTATTTACCTGATTCTCGAGAGCCTCGCCCCGGATGAGTCTTCGCATGTTATTGAAGAACACGTCAAGGGTTAAGGAGACATACGCGTTGCCATCGTCTGCAGAGATATGGGGCGTAATCACGAGATTGGGTTGAGACCATAGAGCGGATTGAGACGGTAGGGGCTCAAGGTCAAAAACATCAAGCACCGCTCCACTAATGGCGCCGGAGTTAAGGCCTTCGACTAGGGCCGCGTAATCGACCACAGCCGCACGACCGATGTTGACGAGCCCGGCGCCTGGTTTGAGTAAACATAGTCGCCGTGCATCAAGCAGATTTTTGGTTTCAGGGGTGAGGGGAGTGACCACGAAGACAAAGTCGCCCCGCGGCAGCACACGATCAAGCTCTTCGACCGGAACGGATTCATCCAGTTCTGGAAGCATGTTGCCATGTCGCGAGACTCCAATAACGTGTATCCCCAGACCTTGAGCATGCCGAGCCACAACACGCCCGATGCTGCCTGTACCGATAAGAACCAACGTCTTTCCTGCAATGGGAGTTGAATACAACGAGTCATAGCATGCCCGGGTCTGGTTTGTCATGATCTTAGGCATATGGTTATGCAGCATCAGGATGCTCATGATCCCGAATTCACCGCCCTTGGCTGCATGCACCCCTTTATTGTTCGTCAGTGTGACCCCGTCGGGCAGCCAATCCATTGGCGTCAAATGCTCGACGCCCGCTCCAATGACATGGATCCACTTTAGGCGCGGCGCGACTTCGGCGAGATTCTCTGTTGGCAGATCCCACGTTACCAGCGCATCAGCAGTGGCCATATGAGCATTAAAATTTTCGGTGTCCCAGTCGATCGATACCTCGATCTCGGCCGAGACGTCGGGGTGCGCCTTTGCCGCGGTATCAAATCGTTCTTGGGTGATGGTGAAAACTTCCTCACCCTCTGCCGTATTCGGAAAGGTGTCGTGTCGGTAATGGTTGTTTTTGATGTGAACCTGATACATTGATTTCATCCTAACTGCTGGAGCTGGGAAATGATTCTGCGATCCCGCTCAGGTGCGGGACCTTCATCGCAATCAAAAAGGATTTTCATGACGCGACCTTCCGTTTCGCACAGGAGTTGATAATCATCGCATTCCGGTGTTGCCGGCCGGTGCAGGACGGTATCGCTGCCGTAGGTGGGAACAAACTCAATGCCGAGGTCCGCGGGCTGGGGCGGCGCTTGTCCTTTCTCGAGGTTGCGTGCGAGCTGACGCAATTGGCGTCTATACAGGCTGACCCCCTTGTCACCCGGAAGCAGAAACTCCTTCTCCTGATCCGCGATGGATCCCATGCCTTCGACGGCCTCGACATCTCCCGGCCGTATTTGACGCTCCTCATAGCTTCGATCAAGGACTTCGCCCTGCTCGATGCGCTGCATACCTTCGAGAGTATTGAATTCGTGCGGGTCCGCGCGGTCCCCGAAGTTGCCCCAGGCAAAAGCCATCGTGTGTCGGTCGTCCAAAGGCACGACCCAGCGGGTAAAAGCACTGCGTCCGAAATGTCGCAGCTGGGTGCCGTCGCACGCAAATGCCGCGCCAGCCTGGGTGAAATTAGGCAGGATGAGCTCATTGACTCTTACCCAGACATTCTCGCCGACCCTTCGGGAGGCCGTACCCAGGAATCGTATCTTGTCTCGATGATAGAACTCGATCGCACCCAGCTTTCCGAATCCATCTGAGAATTGAGACTCATGGAGAAATGCTGTGTGAACCGGATCGACGATGGCATCGAGGACCTGGATCCAGTTGCAGTTAAATGGCAGAGCATACGGGGTCATCACCAGATCAGGAATGTCGTAGGTGTCATAAAACGGAAACGCCGGAATCTCTTCCGGTGGGCCAAGGTAGGCAAATAACAGCCCTCTAAACTCCCGAACCGGATAGGCACCCAGATGGACGTGCTCCGTTGCGTGACGCACGTGTTCAGATCCTTGCGGTTCTCCGGGAATCTCAAGCACGGTGCCGTCAACATCAAATACCCAGCCGTGATAACAACAGCGTATCCCATGCCGTTCGCATCGACCGAATTCGAGTGATGCCCGTCGATGCGGACATTTCTTGTGGACCAGTCCGTAGTT
>DDZY01000215.1:0-6537 GCA_002346525.1 Proteobacteria bacterium UBA2996 | reverse complement strand
TGAACGGGGTGCCAGTACCGTCTCAGCAGTTCGCCGCTGGGGGTACCGGCGCCCACCTCGGTCAACTCCCGGAGGGGTTCACCTTCCCAGTTCTGGTGATAACCGCAATACGGACCGGTCAGTTTGCGATTTTGAACAGAAGCCGTCATGACGTCGGATCAGCTGTCAGGTCAGTGATCGCTTGATCAAGAAATGAATGAAACTGCGGATCGTTGTTGGGGGATGCGACACAGTGCCCCCATGGAGACTCATAGACCCGCAATTCACCGTTTTGAATATGCTGCACCTCGAGCTCATTGTCTGCCGGCTGAAAGTAAAGGTCATTGTCACAGGCGATGATGATGGTTTTTGCACAGATACTACGAAGCGCGACGTTCAGGTTACCTTGATGTACATCATTCTGACTGATGTCGGCATTCTGCCATGTGGCTAGTTTTGCCAACAGATCATTCGCATCCCAAGTGAGATGATCCTGCTCCCAGTCGAGGAGAAGTTCGTTAATATCTCGGAAGCCAAGTTTCTGGTATCCAGCGTCTCTATACCAACTTTGAGAATATGCCCAACCTGCATAAACCGTCGCAAAAGCCTTAAGTCCCGATTCAGGGACCTGCTCGTAGAAGCCATCGTTAAACGTAGGGTCCGCCATCAGGGCGGTCTTCACTCCCTCGAGAAAGAGCCAATTATGAGGGGATACGCGGGCAGATGCGCAGAAGGGAAGAATATTGCTCACATAGTCTGGAAACTGCGCAGCCCACTGGAACGCCTGACAACCAGCGACAGACCATCCGGTGACTAGAAGTAATTTTTCAATGCCAAAAAGACTCTCCAGTAGAGTTTTTTGGCATTGGACATTGTCGTACAGTGTGACCGCCGGGAAGTTTCCCCGATCTGCAGGGGGTGCAGCGTTACTCGGTGATGACGAAAGGCCATTACCAAACATGTTGATCGAGACGATGAAGTGTTTTTCCGGGTTGATCGCACGATGCGTACCGAAAAAACCTTCGTTTCGTTTATGGGTGCCGGTATAGAAAGTAGGCAGCAAAACAGCATTGTTGCGGTCGGCGTTCAGAGACCCATAGGTTTTATATGCGAGTTTAGCGTCTGGCAGAATCTGCCCGCTCTGCAAGGCAACATCACCGAGCGAAAAGAGGTCAAAGCCCATATTTTTAATCTAGTTTGGTGTTAATTCGGATAGAAGTTCCGCAGATTGTGCCATAAGGTTAGCCTAGTGCGCCTCCTGCCATCGTCTGCATCTGAGCCGGATTATCAAGACCGGCCGCAAGAGTTCTAATGGTGTTATGAAATTCATCCCTGTTGACTGAGCATTGTTGCAGATGTCGCTCGCCCTTCGCGGGGTTAAATTCGGTTCTGCCATGCAGTACCCGCTGATTATCAAAGATATGCAAATCACCGGCAACCATGGGATAGATCACCTTCAGATCGTCGTCGTTAATGATGTTCCAGAACGCTTTGATTGCTTGGTAGGTCACCTCCACGACATCATCCGGCAGATCCTGCGGTGGAAGAGTCCGGTCGGTGAAGCGGATGCCTTCGACATCTCCATCGATATCGAGAGAGATGATCCTTCGGTGCGACTGCATATCTTCTTCCGGCAGGGCCCTTCTTTGAAAAAAGATCGGAACCTTGGCGAGAGTGTTGAATAGAGCAGGAGCGTGCGTCCGAAGCCGCTCTGCTGCATGAAAGCCATCAACCAGGATGCTGGCACCGCCACCGTCGGTCGAGGCCTTGAGGCAATGAAAACAGGTGATTCCCGGTGCCGCGTGCCGATAGCTTTCATCTGTGTGAGGTCCAAGAAACTTGCCCGTATTGGAACCCAGCGCCATATGGGCATCGCTTTTGACGTCAAACACTTCCCCATAGTTATTCCGATGCACAACACCGAAGTGTTGAGCCACATCTGCAACGGTGCCTGGGCGAACCGGCACGTCTTTAATTCTGACAATCCCAAAGTCTCTGATGGACAACCCAATCTGGAGCAGGGACTCTGGATCACGCAGATCAACATATTGATAACAGGGGATGGGATCGTTGTTATCCTGAGGCCAGACGATCGGCACAGGTTTCCTGTCTCGACGACTTTCCCGGCCGTACTGCATGGAAGCTAACGCGGGGATAGGGTGTAGTGTTTTTAGCTCTTGGTCACCCCACTCGATTTCGAGACATTCTCCGTTGATGGAGCATCTGTTGATGACCAATGAAGTCGGATCATCCGGAATCAGATCAATTTTGACGCTCGTGTCGTTTGGCAGACCCTCTGGGCATCGTGCATGATGCCGCAGCCAGACATAATGAAACTCGGCTGACTGATTGTCCGGCCAAAGCAGGCGTATCTTTCGGTTTGGCGCATCGACTTTGACTGTTACATCGACGGATGGATTCCTTATCGTCATTTCAACTTACCTAATAGACGTAACATCTTCTAAAAAATGCAGAGCAGCTTGGTTGAACGCTTGGGGTTGTTCGATGTTGATGAGATGACCTGAGTTCGCGATTTCAAGAAATCGCCCACCAGGCGTTCGGTCTGCCATCTCCCGCCCGAGCTCAGGCCGACAAAGAGGATCGTGCTGGCCATAAAGATACAAACTTGGCACCTTGATGGATTCAAGCTTGAGCGGACGGTCGTATGGAATAGCGGACTGCAGTGTCTTGATGTAGCTGTCTTTATGCAGGGCGCTGATACTGTTTACAAGCTGCGCATGATGCGCGTTGGTAGCCGCGGGGCCCAAAAGGGCCCTGGCCGCAGCGTCAGCAATATCGCGGGGCTCTTTATCTTCTTCCTGTAGGGGTTTTAGTCGCAAAGACAGATAGTTTTCGAGTGCTGAATCACCTAAAGCGGCCCCCCAGTGCGTGAACGTGGCAGCGAGAATAAGTGATGCGACCCGCTCGGGGTAGAGTCGATAAAAGCATTGTGCAATCTGTCCGCCCATGGAAAGACCGCAGAGGTGCGCGCGGCCAGCGCCGAAGTCGTCTATGACCCGAAGGAGGTCATGGGCAAAATCCTCAAAATCAAGAGGCCCCTCGTAGTCGTCGCTGTCGCCATAGCCACGGGCATCCCAAGCGACGCAATGAAATGTCTTTGAGAAATCACGCCATTGGGCACGCCAGTTGGTTCGGTTGCCGCCGATCCCATGGAGCAATATCAGCAGTGGTCCTTCACCTTCTCTATCAATCGCGATAGAGGGACGGCCGGCAATCCATTCCGTTTTGATGAGAGTCCTCCTAATGGGTTCACTTAACGGAATTAAGGACGCAGAAGAAGAGAGTCAGGTGTTCTCAAGATGGGGTTTATCGACCTTCATGTACGCCATCTTCTTCTTGAGTTTGTCCGCTTCAAACTCGAGGATATCTATTCCCCGAATCACAGAGACCTCGCCGTCTTTATCCAGATTGAGACGCCAGCTGGCCAGCACTTTCCCGGTATCGGTCTCCACGAACACATCCTCACCGTCGAACCGGATGTTGCCCCGTGAACCGCCGACCAACGGCGCGAAGGCTGTCCGGATCGCATCATGCCCGATATGCCGGCCGCCGGTTGAGTCCTCATAAACACCATCTTCGGCGAAAAAATCGACCACGTCGTCCAGGTTCATACGGTTGAAGGCATCAACAAATGCATTAGTGAGTTGGATCAGTTCGTCTCGGCGATTGGTCATGTTTGCGACTCCGGCGGGTGCGATTGAAATCTACCAGAACCCAATCTAAAGGAAGATAGGCTAAGTGTGGTGCTTGGGTTTTTCAGAATATAAAGGTGCAAAGAAATTTAACTAACGGAAAAACAATAGAAAAATATAAAAAGCTGCCGACTCCTGCTTTTTTATCGGTTATTCGTATCTCTTCTGAATCGTAATATTTAACATTATTAAATAGTGAAAAACTTACCCATCCAGTATCGAAATGAGGATTCCTCATGAAAAAATATCACTTTTTCTCTCATTTTTGTTTTGGGTCTGATGGGTTTCAACATCGCGGCGATCGCAGATGAGACTCCGATTGCCCAACAGCCATCTGCTACAGCTCAGTAGACCGAGATGTTAAGTATGGTCCGTAGCCTACTGCTGTAGCCAATTGCGTTGCTTTGATTTCGTCTTCAAACTAGTTTGGTGGTGTGAGGTCGAATCGCGTCAAAACACTCTCTACTATTATCATTATTTAAATACCCCCATGAACTTATCACCGGAAATTTCGATAACTACGTCCCAGTGGTCTTTGCCTAAGGATATCTGTGTGTTCAGAGATTAATTCCGCCAAATGAGTTTCATATCTTGAGTTCACTTGAGTCTTTCGGTGCTCGGGTTTCCCAGAAGGAAACGTTGGGTGTTTTAATTTTGATTAGATTGCTAACTGTGTTTGGAACATGACCTAAAATGGGTATATCCTTATTATCTAGACAGAATAAGAACTGTTGAAGAGGATATACGTATGTGTAGCGTTTGCGGTTGTGGACAAACAAATGATGGTCATCATATTCACGACCACAAGCATCATGATCATGCCCACGACCACAGCCATCATGATCATCACTATGGCGCAGATTCCGCGGGACTCAGCGTGGCGGGCTTCAGTCAAGAGCACCTTATTGAGATCGAACAAGATATCCTGTCTAAGAATGATGACTACGCCGAGGCAAATCGCCGATGGCTGGCAGACCATTGCCAACTTGCACTGAATCTGGTTTCCAGTCCTGGTGCTGGCAAGACAACGCTTCTTGTTGAAACTCTGAATAGGCTTGCGCGTGCTAGACCCCTTGGGGTTATCGAGGGAGATCAGGCAACCACTAATGATGCCGATCGAATTCGTGAGACGGGTGTTCCGGCGATTCAAATCAATACCGGCAGGGGTTGCCATCTTGACGCCCACATGGTTGGGCATGCCTTCTCCGATCTTGCGCTTCAAGACGGCGGCATAGTTTTTATCGAGAATGTGGGTAATTTGGTATGTCCTGCTGCGTTCGATCTCGGGGAGGCATTCAAGGTAGTGATTCTGTCTGTTACCGAGGGTGACGATAAGCCGCTTAAGTATCCCGATATGTTCGCTGCCGCTGACGTTATGATTTTGTCGAAGATCGATCTGCTGCCGCATGTGGATTTTGATGCAGACAAAGCAGTGGAACGGGCTCTCCGAATTAATCCTGATCTTCAGGTTATAAGGATTTCCGCGCGGGACGGTACTGGTATCCAGGTTTGGTGTGACTGGATCGAGCATCAGGTGAAGCAAACCCATGATCACAGGGCAGCGCCGATCTCTCCTGACAACTTGACTCAGAGCGGGCAACTATAGATCTCACATGCATGAACTTGCCCTAGCCCGTAGCCTTATCGAAATGGTCGACGAGTACGCCCTTAAGAACGGCGGGCGTCGAGTGAGACGGATTAATTGCCGCCTGGGAGAGCTCTCAGCGATGACGCGCGCACTGTATTTCTGCTTTGAGTCCACGTCAAAAGGCAGCCGTTGCGAAGGCGCTGAGTTGGTTATTGAAGAGGTGCCATTAAGTGTGTTCTGTCACACTTGCGATGCTGTCAAGACACCAAGTGGGCGCTTCAATTTTAGATGTCCGGATTGCGGGTTCCCCACGCCTAAAGTGGTTACCGGGCGCGAGATGCAGCTCACCTCTATAGAGTTAGAAACCGTGAACGAGGATGCTGCAAGGAAGCACCTTTCTGCTGACTATTCCGCCCAACAAACACCTTGTCAATAAAGATTATGAGTACGCAGCCCTGCAACCCCTGGAATTTTGTTCCCCATCAACATCAAGGACCCCATCAGGAGACTGAAGTTGATGCTCATGTGCGTTCGCCCACTAAACACAATGGCCCAGTAAAAGCTGGTGGGATTATCACGTTTATGGGGGCGCCTTACTGCCCTCCGGACCGTGAAAAGATCAAGGAGATGGGAGCGAAGGTTTGCTTCCTGGGAGCACCTTGGGACCTAAGCACTATCGTACGGACTGGCACGTCAAGCGGACCTCAAGGTATACGTGAGGCATCCACCCAGTATTTTCCCTACATGTTTGAGTACGATGTCGACCTAATGACGTTTTTCAACGTAGTCGATTGTGGCGATATTCCTATTGTTCCCGGCAACAGCGCTAAATCCCAGCAGTACATGGTCGATTACATCACCGAGTGCCTAGAAGGCGGAGCGAGAGTGATTCTGGTGGGTGGCGACCATTCCGTTCCGATACCGGGTGCTCGGGCCCTTTCCAATCACCTGGCACAACACAGACCTCAGGCGAAAATGGGCTATCTTCATATCGATTGCCACCTTGACGCGGCGGTCGACTGGGGAGGCATCGAGATCACGAACGCATCGGGACCACCGATGGCGCTAAAACTTCCAAACTGTAATGGGGAGAATATGGCGCATATGGGCTCCCGCAACGGCCTGAATCCCAAGGACTGGATGGACTTTTGGATTGATAACGAGATCCCAATTGTTCCGATGTCTGAGGTTGTTGAAAAAGGCGTAGACGAATGTACACGGTTTATTTTTGATCGAGCATCACGGGATACCGAGACA
>DDZY01000097.1:7777-14536 GCA_002346525.1 Proteobacteria bacterium UBA2996 | reverse complement strand
AGAGGATTTGAACCTCCGACCACCGCAACCCCATTGCGGTGCGCTACCAGGCTGCGCTACGCCCCGAAAGAGAGTAATTGTAAAACACTAGGCTCTCAGAAGTTGCGCTATTTCTTCCAGCTCTGTCACCAGTTCGTCAACGTCCCGGTCACTCAGTCGGCCGGTCGATGCGTCGACCCCGGTTTGGTCCGCGCCGGCCGCATTGAGCTGATTGCACGCGCCGCTGATCGTATAGCCTTCAATGTATAGAAGTTTTCGTATGGTCCGGATAAGTTCGACTTCGTGGCGCTGGTAATATCTTCGGTTACCTCGTCGTTTAACGGGCTGAAGTTGGGGAAACTCCTGCTCCCAATACCGCAACACATGTGGTTTCACTAAGCACAACTGGCCAACTTCACCAATAGTGAAATATCGCTTACCGGGTATGGGCGGCAGATCTTCGGTCCCGGGGTCGAGCATGGTCACGATAACACTTGTTCCTCAGCGACCAGCGAATCAATCCGATCGGTATTGGCGCCGACTTGGTTCTTAACCTTCTGACTTGCGCGGAAGGTAACAACCCTGCGCGCACACACAGGAACCGTCTCACCGGTTTTTGGATTCCGACCGGGTCGGCTATTTTTTTCACGAATGGCAAATCCGCCGAATCCTGACAGCTTAACAGTTTCTCCCGATTCGAGAGCCTGACGGATTTTCTCGAAGAAAAGTTCAACGAACTCTTTAGCCTCGCGTTTGTTGAGACCAAGTTCATCAAACAAGGTGTTCGCGAGGTCGGCTTTGGTGATGGTGTTACTCATTATTATCTTTTGCATCTACATAACTGCTTGGATGCGGGTGTTGATTACCCGGACCTAAGCGCAGCACCGACATGTTCTTCCAGACTTGCTAAAACCGTGTCGATGAACTGATCAGCCTCCTCATCTGTAAGATTGCGATAATTCGACTGTAACGTCAAGCGATATGTCAGGGATTTTTTCCCACGCTCAATTCCGGCGTCGGCATAGAGATCGATGAGTCGTAGGTCCACCAAAAGATCGCCCGACGCCGCTTCGATCACCTCCGTCGCTTCGGCAGAGACGGTTGCCTCTGATATCACGATTGAAATATCTCTGGTAACGGTAGGATAGCGTGAGACTGCACTATATTGGGGTGACTGAATCCTTTCGATTTCGCCCCAATCCAATTCGAAGCCGAAAACACGGCCTCCAACTTGGATTTCCTCCAATAAAGCGTCTGAAATGCGCCCAAGTCGACCAATCTCCTTCCCGTTTAATCGAATTTGGGCACATTGCCCTGTTTGATATGTCTTATCGACTATCGGAACGAACTCAGATTCAATCCCTCGATGAATAAAGTTCAAAAGTCGCTCTACATCTCCTTTAGCATCAAAGAAATCCGCCGGCCTCACCGGCTGATCCCAGGAAACCCCGGACGAGGAACCGGTCAGCACGCCGGCAAGCCGTTGCCTCTCTTCTGCTGAGTTTCTCTTTTTCCGGTAAATGTGCCCCGTCTCAAAAAGTCTTATATCCTTGAGCTGACGGCGTGCATTGGTGGCGAGCGCTTCGAGCAGCCCGGGGAGAAGTGAGACCCGCATCTGTGC
Source organism: Proteobacteria bacterium UBA2996 (assembly GCA_002346525.1). Classification (GTDB taxonomy): domain Bacteria; phylum Pseudomonadota; class Gammaproteobacteria; order Arenicellales; family UBA868; genus UBA868. The sequence continues at coordinate 12,936 of DDZY01000097.1, read as the reverse complement.
CATGTGAACGGAGATCGGGTTTTTTAGCCTGATGGCCGACCGGTACCCCGGAAGATGTCTTTGCATGTCCGGGGAGACAAAACTATAGGTGATGGCTTCCCGGTATCCCAGATCAACCAGAAGATCCTTCACCCGCCCGAGAGACATTTTTGTTTCAGGGGCCAACCCATGACCCGCGGACACCTTGGGCCGATGTAAGGGTAATTGGTCATAGCCGACCAGTCTTGCTACTTCTTCCACGAGATCGTGCTCAGCCGAAACATCAAATCGGTGCGTTGGCGCCTTCACTCTCCAGCCTGCCTCAGTGGTTTCGCATTTCATGCCAAGAGAAACGAATATGTTCAGAACCTTTTGACTTGAGATGCGTTTCCCCAACATTCTTGAAAGCCTTGCCGAGCGCAACGGTACCCATCCTCGCTTAGGCAGGTGGCCCTTATCGGAGGCCTCGATTCGAGGACCGCAACGGCCGCCACAAATCTGAACGATGAGCGCGCTCGCCCGATCAATTGCTTCCGCCGGCAGCAGGAAATCCACACCCCGCTCAAATCGATGTGACGCATCCGTATGCATGCCGTATTTTCGTGCGGTCCGTGCTACACCGTCGGGATCGAAAAATGCGGCCTCAAGAAAGATCGTTCGGGATCCCGGGTGAATCATGGTACTCGCGCCGCCTTTGATTCCCGCCAGCGCGACCGGTCCGCTCTGGTCTGTAATCAGCAGAGCCTCGGAATCCAAAATGAGTCGCTCGCCATCAAGGAGCTTGATTTTTTCCTTGGGTTTTGCAGCCCTGACCCGAATGTCACCTTTTAGGCGCTTTCCGTCGAATGCATGCATCGGTTGTCCGAGCTCGAGCATGATGTAGTTGCTGACATCGACAAGCACGCCAATACTTCGCAGCCCCGCCCTTCTGAGTCGTTCCCGGATGCGATCCGGAGTACGCTCCCCTGGCCGGACATCCGTAATCGTTCTTCCAACATAGCGGGAGCAATGCCCGTTACCATCGAGTGCGATCGAGCGCGTTTCCTCTTCTGTGGTACGGATCCGAGGTAGTTTGGGCTCCTTCAGCGCGCCGCCTGTCAGGGCAGCAACCTCCCGCGCAACCCCGAGCATACTGAGGCAATCTCCTCGATTTGGCGTCAATTCCACCTCAAGGAGCCGATCTGGCAGCTGCAGATGGTGATTTAAAGCTTCCCCCGGCCTCAACCCCGGATCCAGAAGAAGCAGCCCCTGTGACTGTTCCTCCAGTCCCAGTTCGGCCGCAGAGCAGAGCATCCCCTCCGATAATTCGCCGCGAATCGTCGATTCGTCGATCTTTTGTCCTGACGGCAAACGGGCCCCTGCCCTCGCAAGAGGGGCAACGATGCCTGGGGTTACGTTCGGCGCGCCGCAGACGATCTGACACGGCTGCAAACCCCCGATGTCGACCTGGCATAGTGTTAGGCCGTCTGCACCAGAATGTGGGGACACACGAACCACATGGCCCGCGATGATTTTGCTGGGCAGCGCTTCAAGTTCCTCGACAACGCCCGTTTCGAGTCCGGCAGCGGTCAACACCGCGGGCAAGGATGCGAAGTCGAGATCAAATTCGACCCATTCACGTAGCCAGTTTTCGCTGATGATCATGCTAAGTGCGGCTCAAGCGAACTGTCGCAGGAAGGAGATTTCGTTCTCGAAAAAGAGGCGCAGGTCATCGACGCCATAGCGCAACATGGCCAAACGCTCAATACCTAGGCCGAATGCGTAGCCTGTGAATTCTTCATTGTCGATGCCGACCTGTCGAAACACTTCTGTATGCACCATTCCACAACCCAGCACCTCGATCCAGCCGCTATGACCACAAATGCGGCAACCTTTGCCATCGCAGAAGACGCACCCCATGTCTACTTCAGCGGACGGTTCCGTAAAAGGGAAAAAAGAGGGTCTAAACCGGACCGGCAGATCCCTTTCAAAAAATTCTTGCAGGAAAAAGACGAGCACGCCCTTTAGATCCGCAAAAGAAACGTCGCAATCGACCGTGAGCCCTTCGACCTGGTGGAACATAGGCGTATGGGTTACATCAGAATCACATCGATAAACCCGCCCTGGTGCAATGACTGCGACCGGAGGGGTATGGCTTTCCAAGTACCGAATTTGGACCGGAGACGTGTGCGTGCGCAGCACGGTGTCATCGGAGACATAAAACGTGTCATGCATCGCACGAGCGGGGTGATTCTTCGGGATGTTAAGCGCTTCAAAGTTATGGAAGTCGTCCTCTATCTCGGGGCCGTGGGCGACATCGAACCCGGCCCGCATAAAGATTTGTTCGATCCTCCGGAGTGTTCGGGTGACAGGGTGCAGGGAGCCACTATGACCTGTGCGCCCGGGAAGCGTGACATCTATTTGTTCGGCCGCGATAGCGGCTTGTCGTTCGGCCGCGAGGACAGCGTCTGCACGCGCAGACAATGCATAGGTGAGTTGATCACGAACACGGTTGACCGCCGCGCCAAATTCCTTGCGGGCCTCCGGCGCCTGGGCCCCAATTTGCTTCAATTGGGTTGTCACCGCACCTTGGCGCCCGAGCAGAGCCACCCGCAATTGCTCTACGGCCGCGGAATCATCAGCGGCAGCTATGTCTGTGAGGGCTCGACTCAGTAGGTCATCAAGCCCAGCTGTAGAGTTGGAAGTCATCAAAAAGATTGTCGAATAAAAAAAGGGAAAGGTGTTTTGCCTTTCCCTGATTCTACGCCTCGCATTGAGGCAGGTTCCAATAACGGACGGGTCAGGCGGCGAGAGCGGCTTTTGCCCTTTCTGCGAGCGCGGCAAACGCCACCTCGTCATTTACGGCCATATCCGCCAACACCTTTCGATCCAATTGGATATTTGCCCGGCCCAATCCATCGATAAAGCGGCTATAGCTCAGATCGTGAATTCGGGCGGCCGCGTTGATACGCACGATCCACAATGTGCGGAACTGCCGTTTGCGCTGACGGCGGTCACGATAGGCGTATTGGTCGGCTTTCATTACCGCCTGATTGGCAACGCGGAAGACGTTCTTGCGTGCTCCGCGATAGCCCTTGGCGCGCGACAGCACCTTGTTATGTCGGGCTTTCGCCGTTACTCCTCGTTTTACTCTAGGCATGGTCTACTCTGTTAATTCCTGCCGTGACGCGACAGGGATGATTGGCGATAAGGAATGCTGTGGTGGCGTTAGGCGTATGGAAGCATTTTTCGAACGGCTGCTTCGTCTGCAGGAGCAACCAGAAGGCCTTCGCGGAGTTGGCGCTTACGCTTAGTCGATTTTTTCGTCAGGATGTGATTGAGGAAAGCCTGAGAGCGCTTGAACTTGCCTTTCGCTGTACGACTGAACCGCTTGGCGGCGCCTCGATTGGTTTTGAGTTTTGGCATTGTCTGCTTCCGTTAATCTGAGTGTCTGTTTGGGATGTCTTGCGTTGTTCTATCGTTTCGGCCGTGTGAGCATCTTGAGAGCCCCGGATCTGAGGTGATTCTCTAGTGCTTCAATGCTTCACCGGGGCCAGGACCATCACCATCTGCCGGCCTTCCATTTTAGGCATTTGTTCTACGACACCAATCTCTTTAAGGTCCTCTTCCACCCGCTTCAGCATCTCCATACCGAGTTCCTGATGAGCCATCTCGCGACCGCGAAAACGAAGCGTGACCTTCACCTTGTTTCCTGCATCGAGGAATTTCGTCAGGTTCCGCACCTTGATATCGTAATCTCCGATATCGGTTCCTGGCCGGAATTTGATCTCTTTTACCGTGATCTGTTTTTGTTTTTTCTTCGATTCCTGTTTTTTCTTAGCGCTGGCGTAGAGATACTTTCCGTAGTCCATTAAACGACATACTGGGGGCTCTGCGTTGGGTGCGATTTCTACGAGGTCCATCGCACGTTCTTCCGCGATCTTTCTGGCCTCGTAAGGTGAAAGAATACCCAACTGCTCTCCAGAGTCACCTACCAGCCGAATCTGGTCGTAGGTGATATCGTCGTTGAGCTTTTGCTCTTTTGTTCCGGCTATTGCCAAACCCTCCAAAAATTAATGCCGCGCGTTTGCGTTCGGGGCAAGACACTTATCCAGCAAGTCCGCTACAGCAATCGTACCGAGGTCTTCCCCGTCGCGCGTGCGCACGGCTACGGAACCCTGTTCCACCTCCCGATCTCCCACCACCAGGAGAAAAGGGACGCGTCTCAGGGTAGATTCGCGAATTTTATAGCCAATTTTCTCGTTTCTCAAGTCAGTTTCGACTCTGAGCCCCTGTTTTTTAAGGTATTTTTCCGTTTCGAGAGCAAATGCCTGTTGCCGGTCCGTGATGTTCAGAATCACTGCCTGTACGGGGGCCAGCCAGAACGGCAGTTTGCCCTCGGTATCTTCAATCAGAATCCCGATGAAGCGCTCGAGGGACCCGAGAATTGCCCTGTGGATCATTACGGGCACCTGCTTTGACCCATCCTCAGTCACGTAGGAAGCGCCAAGCCGTCCGGGCATCGAAAAATCAACCTGAATCGTGCCACATTGCCAGCGCCGGCCTATCGAATCACGCAGTACAAATTCGTGCTTTGGTCCGTAGAATGCGCCCTCGCCCGGCTGGATGACGTATTTAATTCCCTTGTCGTCAAGCGCCCTGGCCAGTGCCTCTTCGGCGCGGTCCCACAGGGCATCCTCACCGACACGCTGCTCTGGCCGCGTGGACAGCGCGACTTCAATTTCTTCAAACCCGAAATCCTTATACATCCGGTAAGTGAGTTCGATCAGGGTTGAGACCTCGGCCTGGAGTTGATCCTCTGTGCAAAACACGTGTGCATCATCCTGAGTGAAGCGCCGGGCCCGCAGTAGGCCATGCAGCGTCCCTGACGGTTCATTTCGGTGCACCACGCCAAATTCGGCGATGCGAATCGGCAGATCCCGATAACTGCGAAGCCCCTGGTTGAACAGTTGGACATGCCCCGGGCAGTTCATCGGTTTGATGGCGTAGTCTCGGTCATCCACATGAGTGGTGAACATGTGGTCCCGAAACTTGCCCCAATGTCCTGACCGCTCCCAGAGGCTGCGGTCCAGCATCTGTGGGGTGTGCACTTCCTGGTAGTCGTACTCAGCCAAAAGGTCTCGAACGTACCGCTCGACCGCCGTATAAACGGCCCAGCCGTCCCGGTGCCAAAACACCAT
>DDZY01000097.1:0-7395 GCA_002346525.1 Proteobacteria bacterium UBA2996 | reverse complement strand
TTTTTCAGCTTCCGCAAGCTGCGTCAAGTATTCATCCAGAGATTTTTTGTCAGGCCAGGCGGTCCCGTAGATTCGTTGCAGCATTTCGTTGCTGGAATCGCCGCGCCAGTATGCGCCGGCGAGCTTTGTCAGCTTGAACGCCTTGAGCATCCCAACATCGGGAACATGGGGGCCGCGGCACAGATCTGTAAAGTCTCCTTGCCGATAGAGAGAAAGCGTTTCGTCGGCTGGAATCTCCTCGATAATCTTGGCTTTGTACTCCTCGCCCAGTTCACGAAAATACGCGACGGCCTCCGGGCGCCCCATGGTGAGCCTTTCCACTGTGGCACCCTCTTTCGCCAGCGCCTGCATCTTTTCCTCGATCCGGGTGAGATCATCCTCCGAAAAACCCGGGCCGTAGGCGAAATCGTAATAGAACCCATCCTCAATCACGGGGCCGATGGTGACCTGTGCCTCCGAAAACAGCTGCTTGACCGCTTGCGCAAGCAGGTGAGCGCAGGAATGGCGGATGATCTCGAGTCCTTCGGGATCTTTGGCCGTAATGATGCGCAACGCCGAGTCTGTTTCAATCCGGTGCGCAGCATCGACCAGTGCGCCGTTCACCTCGCCAGCCAAAGTGGCCTTGGCGAGGCCGGGACCGATATCTGCCGCAACTTCTGAAACCGTCAAAGGGTCCCCGTATTCGCGTACGCTGTTATCAGGTAGCGTAATTTTCATGTTTTTGCTGGATTGGTTCGAGGAAATGCTGGCGCCAACTCATCTTCGATAGATGAAATCTGGTGACCATCACAGGTTATTTGACTGCACCTAAACAGGCGCGGATTATAGTGGGAAACCCGTTGACGCGCTTCGACACCGCTGTTGTGGGATCAATCTTTAAGCACCGCGCTGGGTACCCAACAGTACCCGTCGGGATCGAGCAGGTAGCATTCCCTCAGCCCATGCGGGCGATCGAGGCTGGTACGAAGCACCGTGTAGCCTGCTTTCTCCGCCCGGGCTTCACATGCGTCCGGGTCCTCCTCATAGAGCCGTAGTTCAACACCACCGCCCCGGTGATGGACCCCTTCGAGCGTCCCGGGGAGCGGATTGTCATGATAGGTGTGATCCGCGTGCAGTTGAAAGAAGTCGCCCCGATGTTCCAGCACAGCAAAGTCTTTGTCCGCACGGTGAATTTCCATCCCGAACACTTCTTTCAGGAAGGTCGTGGTTCTGTCAATCTCTTTAACAAGTAGATTAATGCCGAAACCATTTAAGCTCCGGCCGAATTCTGGCGCCGTCCCTTCGCGGGCAATGTTTCGGTCCAACACCGCGCCGCTATGAGGTCAGTCCGACAAGTTTCAGGGCGCCATACAGGATCACGAGGACCGCGACAATGATACCTATTTTTCGAATATTTTCCGGGGACATCTCTGCCTCTCAGATCATAAAAAGGGCCAGTTGCCCGTTGGATCATATTTTAGATTACACCGAGACTAGTAGGGCCACCATAAAAAGCCGGGCTGATGGCCCGGTTTTTTACTCCGTGAAAACGCGTCTGTATGCATCGTCTCGCGGAAAAAATGGTAGGCGCGAGTGGGATCGAACCACCGACCACCACCATGTCAAGGTGGTGCTCTACCACTGAGCTACGCGCCTGCACTACAGGGACGGAATTCTACCTCGTTTGCATGATGAATTTCATCAGGTCATTCTATGACTTGAATGGGTCGCACCGATTGGCAACCCCCCTTTTTTTGGTCATGCCGGATGTCTTGGGGTCGCGCAGACAGTGGAGACTGGCTTAAACTTTCCCACCCTAAGGCGAGGACTCAATGCCGATATCGCCTTGATACCAGGATTAGGAGACCGACACATGACTGAATGTCCCGTTTGTGGCGCTGACATCACGTTTGCAGAAGGTACCGTCGTAGGAGAGCTTCTCGAATGTGACGACTGCGGTATAGAACTTGAAGTGACGGGTCTCGACCCCGAGGCCGTGACCGAGGCGCCTGAGACCGAGGAGGATTGGGGCGAGTGAAGGTGGGCTTGCTCCACTCGTTGATCCGCAAGGAAGAAAAACTTCTTATTGAGGAATTTCAGGTCCGCGGAGTCGATCTTGTGATGATCGACGACCGCAAATTGATCTCCGATCTGAACTCGGCGCCGGACGTCGATGTCGTGCTGGAGCGCAGCATTAATCACTCACGTTCCATGTACGGTCTGCGGTTGCTGGAAGCCGCTGGTGTGTATTGCATCAACGCGGCTGACGTCGCCAAGATCTGCGGTGACAAGATTCTGACCTCTGTCGCTCTCAAGGAGGCGGGGGTAAACCAGCCGCCAGTTAGAGTGGCTTTTACGGAAGAGTCTGCTTTAGACGCGATCGAAGAACTGGGTTATCCCGTCGTACTCAAACCGGCTGTCGGTTCCTGGGGGAGACTGCTCTCCAAAGTGAACGATCGCGAATCTGCGGAAGCCATTCTGGAGCACAAGGCGCTCCTGGGTAGTTATCACCACTCCATTTTTTATATTCAGAAATTCGTTGAGAAGAAAGGTCGCGACATTCGCAGCTTTGTCGTTGGGAACGAATGTATTGCGGCGATATACCGAAGTTCCGACCATTGGATTACCAATACAGCTCGGGGCGCGTCAGCTAGCGGCTGCGAGGTCAGTACGCAAGTTGCGGATATCTCGCTGGCAGCCGCAGATGCAGTAGGCGGCGGGATACTGGCCGTCGACCTCTTTGAGACCGACGGTGATCTTTCTGTCAATGAAGTCAACTACACGATGGAGTTTCGAAACAGCATAGAGACCACGGGAGTGAACATCCCGGCGCGGGTTGTGGACTTCACCTTGGGCGTCGACGCATGATCGATGTCTCCATAGTCGGGGGATCGGGGTACACCGGTGGAGAACTACTGCGCTTGCTGCTTTTCCATCCTGGCTGCAGAGTCCAGCAGGTGACGTCTGAGCGGTTCGCGGGCAAGGCGCTGCATCGGGCCCATCCGAATCTTCGCAAGGCCAGTCCACTGAAGTTTTGCGCGTTGGAGGAGCTTGAGTCATGTGATGTACTGTTTCTTTGTTTGCCGCATGGAGAGACCGCGGCGCGCTTCGAGACCTTTTCCGCATTAGCTCCCCGAATCATTGATCTCAGCGCAGATTTTCGGCTGACCGATCCCGTGGTGTACGAAACCTGGTACGGACAGCCTCATCCCCGGCCGGAGTTGCTCGAACGCTTTGTCTACGGCGTTCCTGAAATAAATCGGACGGCGCTTGAGGGCGCAACGCACGTGGCCTGTGCAGGCTGCAATGCGACGGCCAGTATGCTGGCTCTGGGACCATTGGCTCGCCGGGATCTCATCTCTTCAGTCGTAATTGATGTCAAGGCCGGCTCCAGTGAGGGTGGAAACTCATCAAACGAAGCAAGTCATCATCCGGAGCGCAGTGGTGCAGTCCGGTCGTACCGCCCTACCCGGCATCGCCACGTTGCGGAGGTCAGTCAAGCGCTTGGCGAGTTCCCGATTCACTTCTCAGCCACCTCGATCGAAATGGTCCGTGGTATCCTGGCCACCTGTCATGTGTTTTTATCGAAGCCCCAGAAAGAAAAAGAGATCTGGAGCATGTATCGCGAAGACTACGCGCAAGAGCCCTTCATCCGCATCGTCAAAGAGCGTTCCGGTATCCACCGCTATCCGGAACCGAAACTCCTCAGCGGAACCAACTTTTGTGATCTTGGCTTTGAGGTGGAAGTTGGCACCCCTCGCGTCGTATTGATTAGTGCTATCGATAATTTAATGAAAGGTGCCGCCGGACAAGCGATCCAGTGCTTCAATCTGATGCACGGGTATGATGAAACAACGGGGTTAACCTTTCCCGGACTGCATCCGATCTAACGCAGATGTGCCGGCTTCTCTGGCTTCGCGCTGATAAACCCTTCGATGTCCCATTCCATTTGACACACTTTGCTCGCCTATGTCGCGACAGCACGGAGTATCAGGGTCATGGCTGGGGCTGCGCCTGGCTCCTGGAAGACAGTTGGCAATTTCACCACTCCCTGTCCCCAATCTGGGATGATGATCTCAACAGGTTCGGAGAAACGCATCTATTTCTGGCGCACGCGCGCAGCGCCTTTCGGGACGAGGGTATTGCGATAGAAAACAACATGCCTTTTGTTCAGGACGACGAGGTGTTTATCTTCAACGGTGAGTTGAACGGGGTCCGTATCCGTGAAGAAGGACGAATTGGCGCGGAAAAGATTTTCAACTACACAAGACGGTTTTCCCACCTGAGCGCCCTGCCAGCCCTGAAGAAAAGCGTGGAAGTGATCGAAAAGCGCACCCGCTACGTGCGGGCAATGAACCTCATCATGGCAACACCCGAGCGGTCCCTGCTAGCAACGGTCTACAATGAAAACCCCGGGTACTTTCAGATGCAGCGGACTTCTGTGGGCAGTCTGGATGTGGTTTGCTCAGAACAATATCCTGTCGGCAGGACTTGGCGGCCGGTAGAGAACCGAACGATTATTGAACTCTAGGATTCTGAGCGTTTTGTACATCATTAAAGTCGGCGGCGGCAGTACGATTAATCTCAAGGGCGTGGTCTCAGATCTGGCTACGCTTGAGCGATCGTTCCTGGTGGTATTGGGTGCGAATGCGCTCCGGGACGACCTTGGCCTTCGCTTAGGACAGGAAAAGGTACAGCTGACATCGGTTTCCGGATATTCCAGTGTATTTTCGGATGCCAAGGCGGTGGATCTGATCATGATGGCCTATAGCGGTTTGAGTAACCGACGGTTCGTCGAAATGTGCCAAAGGGAGGGAGTCAACGCCATTGGCCTCACCGGCCTCGATGGGCGTTTAGTTCAGGGTCGGCGCAACCGCGGGATCAAGGTGCGTGAGAATGGAAAGACGATGATCAAGCGGGACTTTTCAGGTAAGCCGGAAAAGGTCAATGCGGAGCTGCTGACCACGCTGCTTGATCAGGGTTATCGCCCTGTTCTCAGTATCCCCATCATTGACGAGACAGGATTTGCAATCAACTCGGAAAACGACGATATCGTTGCTGTACTTCAAGATGCGCTTAAAGCCGATAAAGTGATCCAGCTTATCGAAGCTCCTGGATTTCTGGAGGATAAAAACGATGAGGGATCAATGCTGCAGACGTTGTCCGCCTCGGAGATCAAAGCTCGCGAGGCCTCGGTCGAAGGTCGCATGAAAAGAAAAATGCTCGCCTTGGGCCGGTTAGTTGATGCCGGCGCTCATGAAGTGATCATTTCCGATGGACGGACTGTCCATCCCGTCCTGGATGCGCTCGCCGGTAAAGGGACAACAATAAGATGAGCCAGGTACCGCTTGAATCTGAATATGCGTTGGAGGTCTATCCTAGACGTGGTATCAACATTGTCCGGGGCGAAGGCGCCCGCCTTTGGTCTGAGGATGACAGAGTATTTATCGACTGCGCCGCAGGTGTGGGGGTGGCCAACATAGGCCATAGCAACCCGGTCGTGGCAGATGCCCTTGCCCGGCAGGCCCAAACACTTCTGGTGTGCCCTGGGATCTTCCATAACGATCGCCGCGGGGAGCTAATGCAGAAACTCATCGAACATGCGCCTGCAGGTCTCGATAAAGTATTTCTCTGCAACTCGGGAACGGAGAGCGTTGAGGCGGCTATCAAGTTCGCTCGAGTAACGACCGGCCGCACCGGGATCGTGACAGCCATGCGGGGTTTTCATGGGCGAACACTCGGAGCGCTGAGTGCCACCTTTAAATACCGGGATGCTTTTGAACCCTTGCTCTCCGGCAACAGTTTTGTCCCGTTGAACAATATTGAAAAACTGGACGCCGCAATCGACGACAGCACTGGCGCCGTGATCCTGGAAGTGGTCCAGGGCGAGGGAGGCGTGCGTCCCGCGAAGGAGGAATACCTTCAAGCGGCAAGACGTCTTTGCACTGAACGGGGCGCTTTGCTGGTCATTGATGAGGTTCAGACAGGATTCTGCCGCACCGGGAGGTTCTTTGCCTGTGAGCACTTTGATCTCGCGCCGGACATGATGTGTCTTGCCAAAGGCATTGCCGGTGGTGTGCCGATGGGAGCGGTTCTTTGCGGGGAAAGCGTGTCTGCCGGAGTTGGCATTCACGGCTCTACATTCGGGGGCAATCCCCTCGCCTGTGCGGCAGCATGCGCCACCATTGACTATATGGTCGAACATGAACTCGCTAAGCGGGCTGAGGACCTAGGCGCCGAGTTTTCTCAACAGTTTCCGTTAGACCAATTGCCCGCAGTAAGGGAACTTCGCCAAATCGGTCTGATGATCGGCATTGAACTCAAGAGCAAGGCGACACCGGTCTTGCACGCTCTGCTTGATGAAGGCGTGATCGCCCTGCCCGCGGGTCCTACGGTTGTGCGGTTACTGCCACCGCTCACTATCGAAGAAGACGATCTTGGCCGAGTGATTGGCGCTTTGAAGAAGGTCCTTTAAGCCGCGTCAATAATGGGATGAAACTGCCCGCGTTTCAGTTCTCCAATCTGGTCACGGATGTGTGCTGCTTCTTCAAACTCGAGATCCCTCGCATGGGCGTACATTCGTTCCTCCAATTGCTGAATCGTCCGCTTAAAGTCCTCGGGCGACAAGGGGCCCGATGATGCAGAAGCATTCAATGGCGTCTTGGCAGTGCGTACGCGCGAGGCGGCTTTGGTATTTGGGTCTGTTGCCACGCCATCGATAATATCGTTTACAGGCTTGATGACTGATCGAGGGGTGATCTGGTGTTTTTGGTTGTAGGCGCGCTGTTTCCCACGGCGCCTTTCAGTTTCGTCTATCGCCCGCTTCATGGAGTCGGTCACTTTATCCGCGTAAAGGATGGCCCTGCCGTTGATGTTTCGTGCTGCCCGACCGACGGTCTGAATCAGAGAACGGGTGGACCGCAAAAAGCCTTCCTTGTCCGCGTCCAGCACAGCCACGAGTGATACTTCGGGAAGATCCAGCCCTTCACGAAGTAAGTTGATGCCGACCAGTACGTCGAAAGTTCCTTTTCTGAGATCCGAGAGGATCTCAACCCTTTCAACCGTGTCTATATCGGAGTGAAGATATCGCACTCTGATGTCGTGATCATGCAGGTAATCACAAAGATCTTCCGCCATTCGCTTGGTTAAGGTTGTTACCAACACCCGTTCCCCGATGGTAGCTCTGGCCCGTGCCTCAGACATCAGGTCATCGACCTGGCTGGCGACAGGTCTCACTTCGATTTCCGGGTCCACCAGGCCAGTTGGCCGGACTACCTGATCAACAACGCTTGAACTGTGCTCGCGTTCGTAATCCGCCGGGGTGGCGGACACAAAAACGGTTCTCGGCATCAAGGTCTCAAACTCATCAAATCGTAAGGGACGGTTATCTAGTGCAGACGGCAGCCGAAAACCATA
>DDZY01000002.1:5294-6205 GCA_002346525.1 Proteobacteria bacterium UBA2996 | reverse complement strand
GACGCTCAGCACCATGCTCCCCGCCACTCCGGCATCAATTGCATTACCACCGGCTTCGAGTATCTGAAATGCCGTCGTGGTGGCGAGGTGATGCCCCGAAGACACCATATGACGCGTGCCGATCGTACGATCCCGATGCGGCGCAACGCTCACCCGGCTTTGCCTGCCCCGTTTGGGTGCATATGCCAGGTAGAACGTTTCGATAGTTCTTCCAGGGAATGATGGCAGCGGATCGAATTCAACCGGCCATTTTGCCTCCAGGGCGGGTCCTCCTGTGTGCACACTTCTCCCAATTGCCATGGACATCGGCCAGCAAAAGCACAACCTTTCCCGGCCGCAGTCCCGACAATTTCTGTACGGGCCGGGACACTGGAAGTCCGCCGGTTGTAGATGCTCGGGACCGCCAGCAGCAGCACGTGGGTGTACGGATGGAACGGAGGAGAGAAAAGCGCCTCTACCTGGCCCGTTTCCATCAATTCGCCATCGTATAGCACAGCTACTCGGTTGGCGAGGTTTCTCACCACAGCAAGATCATGACTGATGAACAGCATGGCGATCTCATTTTCCGTCTGCAGTTGTTTTAGCAAATTGATGATATTTGCCTGCACCGACACGTCGAGGGCCGAGAGAATCTCATCGCACAGTAGAAGTTTCGGTCGCGCCGCCAATGCGCGAGCGATAGCGATGCGCTGTCTTTCCCCCCCTGACAACTCGTCCGGATAGCGCGCACGATAACTGGAATCCAATTTGACAGAAGCGAGTGAGTCGTCGATAGCGTCATGTAGTTCAGAGTTGCTGAGACCGAAGAATTTCACAAGGGGCCGAGACAGAATCTGCTCGATTGAAGATCTGGGATTCAGCGATGCATCTGGATTTTGAAAGATAAACTGGATGTTCTTTCGTTGCTCGGC
>DDZY01000002.1:0-4918 GCA_002346525.1 Proteobacteria bacterium UBA2996 | reverse complement strand
AGAATCCCTGCCACGGCTTTTGCGATCGTCGATTTCCCACTTCCCGATTCACCAACCAGCGCAAGGGTTTCGGATCTCTGCAATGACAAAGACACTTGTCGGACTACCGGTATTGAAGACCGTCCGAATACCGAACTCAACAACGTGTCGGCCGAATATCTGAGCGAGACATTGTCAAACTCCAACAATGAATGATCTCCCGGTACGGTCGACTGCCCGGCCTCAGTCAGATCGACAGGCGTGCCGGGTCGGATAGAACGCCAGTGCTGGCAGGCAACCTGGTGGCCATCAGATACGGTTTCGAGCGTCTGAACCGTTTCCCGACAGCTAACGTCTTCATGATCACAGCGCGGCTGAAAGGGACACCCTGCTGGAAGTTTGTCTCGCTCAAGCAGCCCCCTCAGGGACTGTGACATCCGTTTACGGATATCAACATCAGGCACGGAACCAATGAGGCCTTTCGTATAAGGATGTCTTGGGGTATCGAACAATCTATCAAGCGGTGCCACCTCAACCATATAACCCGCATACATGACACCTACCCGATCTGCAATCTGCGCCAGTACACCCAGATCATGCGTTACGTAGAGCATGCACATCCCTAACTGTTTTCTTAATCGAATCAGCAGAGCGATGATCTGACTCTGGGTGGTGACATCGAGACCAGTCGTAGGTTCATCGAGAATCAGCAGGTTTGGATCACAGGCCAGCGCCATCGCAATACAGACTCGCTGCTGCTGACCCCCGGATAACTGATGGGGATACCGAAGCGCCAATGCATCCGGATTTGGAAGTTCTACCAAACCGAAAAGTTCCTGGACACGCTTATCGATAGCACTTTTATCTTGGAGAAAACCATGTTGGGCCAGAACCTCGGCGATCTGCTGCCCAACCCGGATATGGGGAGACAGAGCTGTGGTTGGATTCTGTGGGACAAGACTGATCTGCACCCCGCGCAACTGATCTAGTGCGGATCTTTCCAGGTCTAGCAAGTTGAGTCCACCAAACAGAACTTCACCGTTATCGATTCTGGCATTGGAACGAAGATAACTGAGCAGTGCATAGGCCAGTGTGGACTTACCACAGCCAGATTCGCCAACAAGTCCCAGAACCTCCCCTTTCTCTATATGGATCGATACACCCTTAAGCACAGTGACCCACTGTCCCGAGGTCCTGTAGGCAAAATCCAGCTCTTCGACAGCAATGACAGGGTCTGTAGCCACTCTCATTGTTCGCCGAGCTTGACAGTACGACCCAGTATTCTCGCGAGGCCTTCAGTGAACATATTGAGACCCACGATCAGAGAGGCCAACGCGAGCCCCGGACCAATCACGGTGATCGGTTGAGCCAGAATCAATTGCCTGTTTTCGCTGATCATCAGGCCCCATTCAGGAATTGGCGGCTTGATTCCAAACCCCAGGAAGCCGAGTGATCCGACTAGCGCTGGTGCATACCCGGCGCGTAGAGAGAATTCGACCAACAGCGTCCCTGTGGTGTTCGGTAGTAACTCACGCCAAACGACTGACCAGGCACTTTCACCGCGTAGTTTGGCGATAGTGACGAAGTCGCGAGTGATCACATCAAGTGCGGCAGCTCTTGCCATACGTGTAATCCGCGGAGTGTAGACAAAAGCGACTACCATCACGATCAGTATCGGATCGCCGGACAGATCCGGGCCTGCAAGAGCGATAATAAGAAGCGCAAGAACTAGAAACGGGATCGAGATAAACGCTTCAGCAAGACGCTGAACGACTTCGTCAAGCCAGCCTCCGATGTACGCTGATACCAAACCGATCAGCGCCCCAATTACCACGCCCAATGTAGTCCCGGCCAACGCCAACAGAATAACGATATGAGTACCGTAGAGCACCCGGGAAAATACGTCTCGGCCCAATTGGTCAATACCGAAGGGATGATCCCAGCTGACACCGCTCAGGGGCAGTCCGGCACCCAACTGAGCGTAACCGTAGGGTGTCCACAGTGCACCAAGCACGGCGACCACCAGCCAAAACACTAGGATGATTGATCCGAGTCGCAATGACTGCGGTGAGCGCTGCCAGAGGCTGAACCAGAGGGTCAGATTCATCGTTATAACCCTTTCGTCAAAGGGAGCCGATTATTCAGCTCTTCCTCAGCCGAGGGTTGAGCAGAATTGCCCCAACATCAGCAAACAGATTAGCAACAATATAGACCGCCGCCGAGAGCAGGACAGTTGCTTCTATCATCGGAATATCTAGCACTTGAACCGAGTCAACTAGCAAACTGCCAAAGCCTGGGAACGCAAATACCCGTTCAATGATCACCACACCACCGATGAGATAACCGAGATTCAGCGCCGTGATATTCAGGGTAGGGATCAGTGAATTCGGCAAAGCATGTCTGAGAAGGACCCGTCGTGCCGACATACCCTTGAGCTCTGCCATCCGAATGTAGTCCGAGTCAAGCACTTCAATGAGGTTGTCCCTCAGCATCCTCACGGCATAGACCGCCATCACGACAGCCAAGGTTACGGCCGGGAGTGTCAGCGCCATAACCCACTGCTCAAATGAAGAGGTGGCTGTGACTACAGAAACAGCCGGGAGGACGGGGATGAATATCACGAATGTGATTAACAAAAACGTGGCCAATAGGAAATCGGGCGTTGATAGCAAAATTAAGGTGACAATGGATATGCCATGGTCGATCGAGCGGTCACGCCGCACCGCCTGAATCAATGCCGGGATCAATGCCAATGGGATGTAAAGCAGAAACGCCACTCCAGACAGGATCAGCGTGTTTACAACACGGTCAGCCAGGATTTGACTGACCGGGCGTTTACTGGTCAGGGCTGAACCAAAGTCACCGTGCAAAACACCCCGGAACCAGTCCCAATATCTTTCGATTGCTGGTGCATCGAGATTCAGTTTAAGTCTCAACGCAGCAAGACTCTCCGGTGTTGCATTACGGCCCAGAATCCGGCCTGCGACATCTCCGGGTAATACCTCTACCGCTGCAAAAACAATGATCGATACCAGCCACAAAGTCAGTAGTGCAGTAAACACACGACCGATAATGAGCCGCGACACTGTCACGACATCAATCCTACGCTATTCGGTTTTGTTGACATGTAGCTAATAAACGTAACGCCATTAGAAAACGGCTTCACCCCGAACTAAGATGAAGCCGTTTCTAATGAAACCGCCAGACTAGTTACATATCAGTTGATGGTAATCCAGATTGAAGTTTTGGGCATGGGGTTTGAATCCCGAACAGTTTGAGCGGATTCCGGCGACCTGGTGGATAAAAACAGGCAGAATCGCCCCGCCGTGTTCGCTAAGACGCTGCTGAGCATCCTTTAGATGCTGCGCCCGCTTGGCGTCATCGATCTCGGTTTTACCTTTATCCAAAAGATCCTGGAATGGCCGGTCGTACCAATAGGTTTCATTCCACTTGCCTTCGTATGAGTACGCAATTGACAGTCCGACTGCTGGCGGCCGAATCGACCAACCAGACGAGGTAAAAGGTCTTTGCATCCAGATGTCATCCCAGAAACTCGATGAAGCCGAGATCTGTAGATTGACACGAATACCTGCCTCGGCCGCCATTTGCTGATACACCTGAGCGATCATCGACATTCCCGGCAGCGCATCCGAGGTATAAAGGTCAACATCAATCCCGTCTGGATAACCCGCTTCAGCAAGCAGTTTCTTAGCTAGCGGAATATCCTGCTGCTTTATCTCGCTCGTATAAGCTGTTGGCCAGGCCGGCGGGACCGGGTTGTCATTACCCAACTCACCGATTCCGAGTAATGCGGTATTCAGAATCGCCTGTGATTCGACAACTGCTTTCATCGCCTGCCGTACCTTTAGGTTGTCAAAAGGTGGCTTCCTTACATCCATCGCCAGTAGTTGGGATGTACCCGCACCGGTTTCCACCAGATTGATATTCGAGTCATCCTTAACTGCTCCGAGAACGGCAGGATCTATCGATAAGGCAAGGTCAACATTACCGGCCTTCAGCGCTGAAACCAAAGTTAGGCCCTCGTCAATCACACTATGCTCCAGGCAAGCAGATTTGGGAGGACCGCCCCAGTAATCAGCATTTGCTTCAAGTGTCCACACTGCAGCCGATGGATCAAGCGTTCCGACCAGTTTGAACGGACCGGATCCGACCCCATTGTGGCGCAAATCCTCTCCAGTTTTACCCTCGGGGACGACAAGGTTCAGTTTCGTTGTGAGCAGCAATGGCATTTCCGCCACTGGTTCTTTAGCGGTGAAACTGACCGTGTAATCATCCACGGCTTGAATGCCTTCAGGGGTCAAGAAGTCAAGAATGGACGCACCCGCACCGCTGCCAACTTCGGGATCAAGTAGCCTCTGGAAGGTCCAAACAACATCCACTGCCGTCAGATCACTACCGTCGTGAAACTTCACACCTTCTTGGATCTTGAATGTCCATGTCTTACCCGCATCACTTGGCTCCCAGGAGGTCGCCAGTGCTGGGATCGGCTCAAACGAATGATTTAAGCCGATAAACCGATCATAGATCCCATAGACCAGCGATGCATCGTGCGCCGAAAGCTGGTCTGCTGGATCCGTAGAAAGCTTCTCACCGCTGGACTCGGGACTTGCGATTCGGACACATTCACCGGCGTTGACAATATTCGCGCTCAGCGCAAAAGTCACGGTCACCGCAGCAATGAGAAGACCACACTTCTTTGTCTTTTTCATCTCCTCTCTTCTCCTTTTTTAATTGACGAACAGCATGAAAGTATCGGCATATTACTCAACGGTTTTCCGTAAAGTCAATTTACACACGCTGTAACATACACTAGTTATCACCCGTCGGGGGGACAATCGGTTGACCGGTACGGGCCGTCAGACCTCCATCGATAACAAGATGAGCGCCGGTGACGAATGAGGCATCCTCTGAGGCCAAG
>DDZY01000220.1:1375-5315 GCA_002346525.1 Proteobacteria bacterium UBA2996 | reverse complement strand
CGCCTTCTTCGCTACCGGCTTCTTTTCAGCCTTTTTCTTTTTCTTATCTGATGCGCCGGTGACTTTCTTGGTGGCCGCCTTGGCAGACCCACCATCTGACGCGTTCGATGTTTCCGCACGCTCTGCCGGGGGGCGCATTTGCGTTTTGGATTCCTGCATCACCACGACTTTTTTGTCCAGCGGACGGATCTCAGTGTCAACAACTTCGCAGATCGAGCCGAATATGGCCGCAATATCACCGGACCCCGGGATGGTGCGCAACTTGTGCTGGGCCCGGTAATAGGAGATGAGCGGTGAGGTATCCCGCTCATAAGACGACAGTCTGGCGCGAACGGTCTTCGCATTATCGTCTTCGCGATGTTCGAGTTTTTTGCTCCCACATTGATCGCAGACGCCTTTCTTGGCCGGAGGCGAGAAGAACTTGTTGAAAATTGCACCACACTTCGCACAGGTCAGACGACCCGAGACGCGTTTGACGACCACATCATTATCCACGGCAAAATGCAGTACGAGTTGTACCGGGCGTCCAAGCCAACCCAGGCGTGTGTCCAGTTCCTGAGCCTGCGGGATGCTGCGGGGAAACCCATCGAGCACGAATCCCCGGCGACTTTCCGCTGCCCTCAGCCGGTCTGTGACCGCATCGATCACGATATCGTCAGAAACCAGTTCTCCTGCCGCCATCACCGTGGCGACTTTCTTGCCGATTTCTGTCTTATCGGCCACCGCGGCTCTCAGGATATCTCCCGTCGAAATCTGGGGAACGCGATACTTTTCGGCCATGAGCTTGGCCTGGGTGCCTTTTCCCGATCCGGGAACTCCGAGCAAAACAATCCTCATACTGCCCTCTCTGCAAACTTGGCGGGACCGCGCTGGTGCGGCCCGTTTTGATACCCCTTAGGACCCGTCTCACCGGCCTTTTGGGGCTGGGGAGGGTCAAAAATCGGGGCGTACACTATAGTGGCCTTTTTTTCAGTGTCAATGGACCGAACTCAAATAAGGGGCGCTTTGGGCTAGCGCAAGGATGATCAATAGGTTCGCTCCCGGAGCGACGGCTAGAATATTCCGGCCAGACTGCATCTGCCCGCTTCGCCCGGCGGCCTTGGCGCTGGGGCGTCGAGACTTTTCGCAGTCGCCAATCCAAGAGAAAAGATATGGGAAAGATTAAAAACGCTTTCTATGCACAATCGGGCGGGGTGACTGCCGTGATTAACGCCAGCGCCTGTGGCGTCATCGAAACGGTGCGCCAGCACCGCCAGCAGATCGGGAAAGTCTTGGCGGGACGAAACGGCATTATCGGCGCCCTGACAGAAGACCTGATCGATACCAGCAAGGAGAGCAAAAGCGCCATCGCGGCACTCAAGACAACCCCATCGGGCGCGTTTGGTTCCTGCCGCTACAAACTGAAAAGCCTCGAGGAAAATCGGGCCGAGTACCAAAGGCTGATTGATGTCTTCAGAGCTCACGATATCGGATATTTTTTCTACAACGGCGGCGGGGATTCCGCAGACACCTGTCTTAAGGTGTCGCAGCTTTCCAAGACCTCAGGCTACCCGATCCAGGCGATCCATATCCCCAAAACCGTCGACAATGATCTGCCCATAACGGATAACTGTCCGGGTTTCGGATCGGTAGCCAAGTACATCGCCGTCTCTACCCGCGAAGCCAGTTTTGATGTCGCATCCATGGCAAAGACCTCGACCAAGGTCTTTATTCTCGAGGTGATGGGGCGCCACGCTGGATGGATCGCGGCAG
This sequence comes from Proteobacteria bacterium UBA2996, assembly GCA_002346525.1. Taxonomy (GTDB): domain Bacteria; phylum Pseudomonadota; class Gammaproteobacteria; order Arenicellales; family UBA868; genus UBA868. The sequence goes on along the minus strand of DDZY01000220.1, from coordinate 3,563 downwards.
CCGGAGGCATGGCAAGCGACGAGGCTACCCAGATCCCCATCGTGATTCTTTTTCCCGAAGTCACCTTCAACCGCAAACGGTTCATGGCTCTGGTCGCTCAGAAGGTCAAACGTTTCGGGTACTGTTCTGTGGTGGTGTCGGAGGGGGTGCGCAGCAGCGACGGCGGTTTTCTTGCGGACCAGGGCCTTCGTGACGCCTTTGGACACGCCCAGCTCGGCGGCGTGGCCCCGGTCGTGGCCGGCATGGTGAAGGAGGACCTTGGCCTCAAGTACCATTGGGCCGTCGCGGACTACCTACAGCGCTCGGCGCGGCATATCTCCTCGGAGTCTGATGTCGCGCACGCGTATGCCACCGGTGCGGCGGCGGTGAAAATGGCCCTTGCCGGAAAAAATGCAGTGATGCCAGCCATCGTCCGCTTGTCTGATCAACCGTACCGCTGGAAGGTGGGTGAAGCGAGCCTTAAGCGCGTAGCCAACAAGGAAAAAATGATGCCCCGCAGTTTCATCAGCACGGACGGCTTCGGGATTACCGCGCGCTGCCGAAGGTATCTTGAGCCCTTAATCCGGGGTGAGGACTATCCGCCCTATCAGAAGAATGGCCTCCCCAACTATGTCCGGCTCAAGAACGTGCCGGTCAAGAAAAAACTCAAAGAATCCTTTAAGGTCTAAGGTACAGTCTCTTTGTTACAGGCGCCGGATGCGCCAGAACAAATCTCATGAACGCCGCCGAGCCCGTTACTGAAATCATACAGATGGAACCCTACTATGCCGCACAGGGAAATGAAGTAGCACTTTTTGAAGCCGCCTGGCGCAACCAGCTGCCGGTACTGCTCAAGGGACCAACCGGCTGCGGCAAAACGCGGTTCATGGAATACATGGCGTGGCGTCTTCATCGACCGCTTGTCACTGTCTCCTGTCATGACGACCTGACGTCCGCCGATCTGGTTGGGCGATACCTGATTGTTGGTGGAGAGACCCGCTGGATTGACGGCCCTTTGAGTCACGCAGTCCGCACAGGCGCCCTGTGCTATCTCGATGAGATCGTTGAGGCGCGCAAGGACACCACGGTGATTATTCATCCACTGGCGGATGACCGGCGCCAGTTACCCATCGAGAAAACAGGAGAAACACTCAACGCGTCACCCGAGTTCTGTCTGGCCATCTCCTATAACCCTGGTTACCAAAGCGTGCTGAAAGACCTGAAACAGAGCACACGGCAGCGCTTTGTGGCGATCGACTTTGACTACCCCGAGGAGAAACTGGAACGCGATATCGTCGTCCGTGAGTCAGGCATCGACCCGGATGTTGCCACGCGGCTGGTGCGCTTTGCCGGAATGACCCGCAACCTCAAGGGCAACGGGCTGGAAGAAGGCGCCAGCACCCGGCTATTGGTGCATGCCGCCAAACTCATGGCGGACGGCATTGACGCCAACACCGCCTGCCGGTGCGCGATTGCCGAGTCTTTGACCGACGAGCCCGAGATGCTTGCCGCTATCAAGGAGTTGGGTGGATCGCTCTTCTAAAGGCTGCCGAAGGCCTGGCCTCAGACGCAAGAACTTTCGCGGGCCAAGCCGCAATCCAACTAACCAGAATCCTAAGAGACAAAATCCAAGAATCATGACTGAATTACACCCAAAACCGGTTCTCGGCATCATTGGTGGCAGCGGTTTATACGATATCGATGGACTTGAGGCTGTCCGCTGGGAAAAGATCTCCTCGCCCTGGGGTGAACCCTCGGACGAGCTCCTGTTTGGCTCATTGGAAGGTATTCAACTGGTCTTTTTGCCAAGACATGGCCGGGGACACCGCTTTAGCCCCTCGTCGATCAATTACCGCGCCAACATTGATGTGTTAAAGCGGGCCGGGGTCACGGACATTATTTCTCTTTCAGCAGTTGGCTCGTTTCACGAACACCTTGCCCCCGGTACGTTCGTCATCGTCGATCAGTTTATCGACCGCACTTTTGCTCGGGAGAAAAGTTTTTTCGGCACAGGCATGGTCGCCCATGTATCCATGGCGCATCCTGTTAACGCGAGGCTCGGCGACTGGTGTGAGGCCGCGTGCCAAACCGCGGACATCCCCATACAGCGTGGCGGCACCTATCTTGTGATGGAGGGTCCGCAGTTCTCAACCCTGGCCGAGTCCAATCTCTATCGTGAGTGGGGCTGTGATGTGATCGGCATGACCAA
>DDZY01000220.1:0-1029 GCA_002346525.1 Proteobacteria bacterium UBA2996 | reverse complement strand
CCCTACTGTACCGTGGCGATGGTGACTGACTATGACTGCTGGCATCCCGATCACGATAACGTTGAGGTCGATGCAATCATCCAGGTGCTGCTCAATAATGCAGAGAAAGCGCGTCAATTGGTACGGGCCGTGGCAAAGAAAATGTCCGAGCGTCCTGCTGTTTGTCCCTCCGGGGATGATGAGGCTCTGCAGGCGGCTCTCATCACACATGCTGACGCCAGAGATCCTGCGTTACTCGAAAAACTGGATGCCGTCGCTGGGCGGATGCTTAAAAGAGAGAGTTAGATGGCTCAACCGCTCGAAGAGCTGATTCGTTCACTGCCGGATTACCCGAAAGCAGGAATCATCTTCCGGGATATCACCACCCTGCTGCAGAGCCCTTCGGGGTTTCGCCAGGCGGTCGACGAAATGGTCCAGCCTTTTGCCGGCAGCGGCATCGGCTGTGTCGCAGGAATCGAGGCCCGAGGCTTCATTCTTGGCGGTGCGGTCGCGCATCAGTTATCGGTTGGCTTCGTTGCGATCAGGAAAAAAGGCAAACTTCCCTGGCAAACCATATCGGTCGAGTACGAACTGGAGTACGGCAGCGATGAAGTCGAAATCCATACCGACAGCTTTGAAGCGGGCCAGAAGGTTCTGATCGTTGACGATCTGATTGCGACCGGCGGTACCGCGTGCGCCGCGGTTCAACTGGTACGCCAGGCAGGCGCTAAAGTCGTCGGTGCAAGTTTTGTGATCGATCTTCCCGACTTGGGCGGGCGCGAAAAACTGGCGGCTATGGATGTGCCCGTCCGCACGCTTATCAGTTTTTCCGGGAACTAACACCAGCCAGTGGCTAGGATGAGAAGCGGATTGCCGTTCAGCGCGGATCGCCTGCACCCGATACTTAGCCTAGTGCAAACGATTGTTTGCTCTTTACCCTGTAATCCTCTCACGGTCATCCGCGCCTACCGTATCGCTAACAACTCCCGGCTTTTTGATCCGACATACTATCAAACTCAATTAACGAAACGCTTGTCAAGTAGGCAGGAC
>DDZY01000114.1 GCA_002346525.1 Proteobacteria bacterium UBA2996 | reverse complement strand
GCTTCCTATCAGTGACTGGCCGCCCACTGCATAGACCAGGATCAGTCCAGCAAGGGGCACAGAGTAGTTAAGGGTGTCTACTGAATCCTCGATCTGCTGGACCCTTAGTTTCAGGCTGACTTGCCGCGCATATCGCTTCAGCCACAATCCAAGAATCCGGTCCCCGGCACCCGCCAGGCGAATCTTGCCTACGGCGCTCGTGACCTCAAAAACAAACCCCTTAAAACTTCCCTGCAGGTCCAGCAGTACCTTCTGGTACTTATGAATCGACACAAACCCAAGCACCGTGAATAGAAACACTACCAGGCCGAGACCTAATACCACCGTGGCAAGTTGTGGGTCGTAATAAAAAAGCAATCCCAGATTCAACGAGGCAGTCAGGCCAACCAATAGAGAACGAATACTCGTCGAATTGAATTCCTGCGATACCTCACTGATCGCCATAAGTCGATCCAATAGATCGCCGTCGGTGAAGCGACGAAAGAAGGGTGCAGTCAATAAAAGTACATGACAAAAGATTGCACTCTGCGCTTTCGCATTTACCCAAATACTGAACCGCACGGTGGCAATCCCCTGGGCGACCGACAACACCGCTATACCAAACACCGCTGCACACAGGCCCAGTCCTATCTCCAGCAGCATTCGGAGGTTGGCCTCTGGAATCGCAACGTCGACAAGCGCTGCCGTCGCTTGCGGCACTAGCATCCCCAATAAAGTAATCAGCAGAGCGAGGAGGATCACAAAACTGATGTCTGCCCAAACTTCGCCTGCGGCCCAACGCGGAATCTGCCACAGCCTCGACACATCGGTGGGCAAGGACTCGGCAAACATCCGCGCATCAACCGAAAGGCCCTGCACAGATTCCTCATCCACTCGGACTTTGGAGCCTCCACGAGGATCAACAATGTAATACGCCCCCGAGTGAGAGCGCAGCAATGCCACAGGATGTCGCTTATCTTCCAGGAACCCGAGCATCGGACCAGCGTCTTTGTGCCACCACCTGTCCTGGAGCAGCACATTTCTGACCCGCAAACCTGACGCGCGGGCAATGTCCCTGATTTGAACGTCAGACTCAGTCTGTCGAGAAAAAGACTTGGGCACTTGGATCTCGACACCTGAGTTGCGCGTCACCATCGTGATCGCACTCAGCATGGGAGAGGATAAAGAGGTAGATGCCGACACCGCTTAGCCCTCTCCTGCCCGCATCAAACTTGCATACTCCCCATCGGCGGACCATAACGCCTCATGCGAGCCCCGCTCGATAATCTTGCCCCGTGACAGCACCAGGATTTCATCCGCGGTCCGTACCGAACTCAATCGATGCGCGACGAGAATCAATGTACATCCGCGTGCCTGCAATCGGCTCATCACGATAGATTCCGTTTCCGCATCGAGTGCGCTGGTCGCCTCATCCAGGACCAGTATTGACGGCCGCGAGATGAGGGCACGCGCTATCTCAAGGCGTTGACGCTGACCACCGCTCAGGTTCTGGCCACCCTCAAGAAGAGGGGTGTCCAATCCATCCGGGAGACTGTCAATCATTTCCAGAATTGCCGCATCTTCACAGGCCTCCCGCAAGATGTGCTCGGGAATGGATGGCTCCCACAGCGTCAGATTCTCCCGGACAGTCGCTGCAAACAATGAGATCTGCTGATCTACAACAGACAGCGAATTCGCCATCAACTCGTCAGGAATCTCCTCGCGGGGGATCCCATCGAATCGGATGTTGCCACTCCACGGCGGATAATCGCCACAAATCAGTCTCGCCAGCGAGGACTTCCCCGAGCCGCTTCCCCCGACAAGCGCCAGGGCAGCGCCCGGTTCAACGCTGATATCGATGCTTTTGAAAAGTGGTTTGGCTATCGGGCTGTGGCCAAAGGAGATCTCGTCAAGATTGATCCTTCCCTCCAGGCACGACACGGGAGATCCCTGATTGTCCAGGACCTTTCGCTTCTCCACAGCATCGGGCAGCGGATATTTAAGGACATCGTCAATACGATCCAGATCACCCCTGAGTTCCTGCAGCCTCTGCCCAAGATGGGATAAGTCGGTGATCGGAAGCAGAAAATTCAAAGTCAGGCTTTGAAATGCAATCAGTATGCCCAGGGTTAATTCCCCCTGGACAACACGAAAACCGCCCAGAGCGAGAACCGAAACCGTGGCCAGGCCAAGCAACAGCGGCGGCAATACCCCCAGAGTCAGGTTGGATAGCTGCAGAGCCTGGGTCGCATTCAGGCTCTTGGCAAAGTAGCCCCCGAACTTTTGAAACAGATCGTCCTCAATACCGCTCGCTTTAACCGTCTCGATGGAATTCAGGCCTGCTATTGCTACGCCGTAGGTTTTCCCGGTTTCTGAGAGGACCCGCATGTTGAGTTCCACCCGATGCTTGGAAACGAGGAACAACGCAAGGAAATTAATCAGCGCAAACGAAATCCCGATCAGCGCAAGATAAAGATCGTAGAACAGCATCACGGCGCCGTAGAAAGCCATCATCACAACGGAGATCGCGGTCTGGGCGAGCTCACCTGATAGGAGGGTCGAAAGTTTGTCGTTAAGCGCGCTGCGGTTGGCCACCTCCCCTGCATAGCGTTGCTGGTAAAAAACCGCCGGCAACGAAAGCAGGTGCCCCATATACCGGGTAGACATCATCAGCGCGAGTTTTATTTTTAATCGGCGCAGTCCCCGAAGCTGAAGAAAATGAAGCGCCAGCTGGGTGATCAGCGCGATCACCATCGCGATGATCAACGGCCTGTGCCAGTCGGCCTGCTGCGAGACAACAATGTTGTCGATAAAGATCTGGTTGAAGACGGGAACTGCAATGCCAGGTAAAACCAGAAAAAGCCCCGCTAAAAAACAGTAGAGAACCGCAGAAAAGGACCCGACCAAGCGCTCTTTGACCGCCGGCCAGAAGCGCGGTGGTGCGCCGCCAGGGGAAAATTCCTCGCTGGGCTCCATCGCCAGCACCACGCCGGTAAACGAGCGGTCAAATTCTTCCTGGGTGACGGTGCGGTGTCCGACTGCCGGATCGTTAAGAAACACCTTGCCGTCATGCTGACCTTCGTAGGTTAAAAAATGATTGAAGTTCCAAAAGACAATGAACGGCGCCTTTATGTTGGGCAACTCGTCACTCTGGCGGGTAAGACCTTTGGCTTGCAGTCCATAACGGCGTGCCGCCTTTACAAGGTTCGATGCCTTGCTGCCATCTCGAGACACACCGCATTCCCGGCGAAGTTCGGCAAGCGGCACGAAGCGTTTATAAAACCCAAGCACTGCGGCAAGCGCGGCAGCGCCACACTCGACCGCCTCCAACTGAAGAACCGCCGGGGTTCGCGTTCTTTTGGCGCCGATCATTTCAAAGATGAAAACTGACCGTTTTATTCCCGGGATTTAAAAAAAGGCACAACGTATGAGATCGGGCGAATGTGTCCGGTGGTCACACTCATCACTGCGCTCGTCCCTGGCTTCAGCGTCAGGTTTGGTCCCTTGCCAGAAGTCCATTGATACCCGGACGGAGCCGAATCATCCGGGTGCAATGCGAGCCTTGCCTGAATCCGGGGTTGCTCTTGCATCAACTCGGCAGCGCGCTCAGGGAAACCCACCAAAGACACCACCGAATTAAAACTCACCGGGTAGTCGGATACGGATTCAACGACTCCGAGAAGGTTGCCGTCCCGCTCGGAAGCGGTGGTGACCGGACTGATCAACGCCGGCATACCTTTCCTGAGTTGTTGCCCATCGGCCTCTGAGAAATAGCCCAGTACGACGAGCTCTGCCTGTTCAATATCTTTCTCGATATATCCAACCACCTGGCCTGCCACGACAAAGTTCTCCGACACCGCACTGCGCTCCAATACGATGCCATCGTACATGCTGACAATCGGATGCTCGCGCACGTCCTGCGGACCTGACGCTGCATCTGCGACACGAATCTTCCCAATGATGTCCCCAATCGAGATCTCGTCTCCCGGTTCTAAATGGAGGGTTTCAAGGTATCCCGAATGGGCGGCCTGAATCGGAACCACCTGCCCAGGATGAATCACGATCGCCTGACCGGTCACGGTGACGGGAATTTGTCCAACTACCGACCAGGTAAGGAAGCCGACAAGGAAGATGCCGATAACGCTGAGCGTCAACCAGGACCTTCGATTGGTCACCTGCAGGAGTTGCTCGAGTTGCTCGGGCGACTGCAGTTGCTCAAGGGCCTCCTGGCGGAAGATGCTCCTGGGCTTCGGATCGGACGGCGTTTTATCTGCTGGCATTGCGTTCCGTCAGATCAAACGGTGCTGCACAGTTTAAGCATGGGAAGACCGGAACAGGTCCGCCATCAGCTCAAAGCGCCGACCTGCCAGATTGATGGAGTCAAGCAACTCCGGATCAAGTTCACCCGCGACCTCCTCTGAGAAAAGGTCGGCATCCTGGGATGCGTCCACCTGCTGCAGAAGCCCGCGGATCCGGTTTGAAAGAAGTATTCCAATTCCCCTGAAGAAACGCGCGCCGAATTCCGGGTCCTCCTCGAGGTGTGCCTCGATACGTTCTCGGGAAACGGCCAGTAATTTCGCCGGGGTGACAGCGACAACCGTTGTACTGGGCGGTCGACTGTCAAGAAACGAGATTTCCCCAACAAACTCCCCAAAGTGCATCCGGTTTACTTCCTGCGTCGCAGCAGGCCCTATGCGGGATGACAACTCGCCCTCCATCACGAAGAACACCTCGGAAATCGGTTCCCCGGCAGTAATCAACTCCTCACCCGGATCCAGAGACTTGGAGCGGCCGCTGGACACAAACCACTTAACGTCGAGATCGCTCAGACAGCCCAAAAAATAAAGTACCGCTCTCATCGCTCTCTCCTTGGTTCGACTGGCACGATGTCCAGTCACAACCTTCCGATCCTCTTTGATCTTATACGCCGGTGATCATGGCTCGCAACCGGCAAACTACAACCCTCATCAAGGTTCCAGACGGCTCAGCGCCTGCAGCATGAGCTGGGCCAGTATTGTCGGCGAGGGCACACACCCGCCATCGGCATATCCGTCCCGATGCTCAATATCCACCACAAAGGTGTCGGCCTCCTCCCGGATGAACACCGCAGTCTCACTGCGTTCTATTGGCCCCGGACTTGATTGAGTGGGTCGCGATACCCGGACATCGATCACTTTAAATTTATCCGGGCGCCTGAACCGGTCGTCCATTTTGCCGCGGTAAACGAACCGCACCAAAGGCTCAGGGAAATCTGAGAACTGCTCTTTAATGCTGCGTTTTTCGCATAGATACCGAAGCAGTCCGAAATCCCGGCCTGAACCGGGGGCCTCATCAAGGCTCGATCTCACTTGTCGGCAATCCTCCCGGATCGATAACGCCAAATCCGCTTTTACTACAACCGGCCTGCGCACCGTAAACCAGCCGATGGCGCCAGTTCCTAGATCTCGGTCGGTCACCGGCCCACGGCCGTGCGATTCCAGCGTCACTGCACATCGACTGACGCCTGTGGCCTCAGACCATGCCCGACAAAACGCCGTCAGAAATAAATCATGCCGTTCCCCTGCGCCGACAAACTGCTCCTGAATAGATGCACTCAGTTCTGATCGCAACCGCTCCCGAGCACGGGGAGCCGAGCCCGCACTATCAGAATCGCCAGGAACTTTTGTTGCCTGCACGAATTGATGCAACGCCTGAATGACATCGGCCTTCTGCTCCATCCAGTAGTCGAGCTGGCTTTGCATCTCAGGATCTTGGGCGCGCTCGTATTGAGCACAACTGAAGGCCAGTCCGGTTTCGTCTATAGGCTCGTTCACCCCATCGGGCACTTCGCAACCCCATGCCGACCACGTCTGCTGCAGCTGGGCAAACAGTTGCCAGAGCGAAGCTGCATCAACGACGCTGTGTGAGAAGGTCACCACAGCA
>DDZY01000241.1 GCA_002346525.1 Proteobacteria bacterium UBA2996 | reverse complement strand
TGTCGATCATCAGGAGCATGTCTGGGCCACTCGTGCCCCGAAAGGGCTTGAATTCAAGAATATTGCACCGGTGATTTTAGTTAAGGCGGGAGATTTTCCAAAACGACAGGATCAGTGGCAGAAAACCTTGGCAAGCAGTGCGATCAATGCCCAAACACCCCTATTGGAGCGGGGTGTGGTCGAATTCCTCTGAATCTACAATAGCCTCGACCCCGCCGAGGCGCGTTATCAACTCCGCCTGATCGGCAAAGGCAAGATCGTTTACCTCAGAAGGATTCAGTAAGCCATTCATCGCGTCATGACACAGCTGGAGGTCAGCTGCATACGTTGGATCCTGCGAGAGGTCGCAAAGCTCGTCGGGGTCATTGGCCATATCAAATAATTCAGGCGGGTAGCCGGGGTAACAATTGTACTTCCACCGGCCTTTGCGCAGCATGAACATGCCCACCGGAGAGCCGCCGTCATGGTATTCAGACACAATGCCTCGATCCGCGTCGGCACTGTCCATCAGTAACTGCAGGGCGAAGCCCGGACGGCCCTCGTCGTCATCTTTCGCGCCTACCGCCTGCAGTACCGTCGGATAGATATCCACCAGTGAGGCAAGCGCTTCAACCGTATTGGACTTCGGAATGTCTGGCCCACTCAACAACATGGGTACCCGAGTTGATTCATCATAAAGCGACATCTTGGTCCACATGCGCCGGTCGCCGTTGTGATCACCGTGATCGCTGGTGTAGATCACCAGGGTGTTATCGGCCTGTCCCGTTTGCTCCAGCGTGTTCAGCACTTCGCCGATCTGCGCATCCAGAAAACTGCAGAGGCCGTAATAGGCGGCCCGAGCGATCTGGCGGGTCACGTCGTCGAAGTGGTCATCGTAGTTGAAGTGCCTGCGGATCGTCTGGGTTACCGGATGCTGCGGCAGCTCTTCTCGACCCCGAAACCGGGCCTTATCCATCTCACCAAGCGGGTAGAGGTTGTAGAAGGCCTCGGGACAGATCAGCGGGTAATGCGGCCTCAGCCAGGATATAAAAAGCGTCCATGGTTTATCGTTCTTGGAATTGGCGGCGTCTTTGAGCCAGGCGCAGGTATTGCGGGTCACCGCAAGATCGTAGTCGGTGTAACTGTTCTCGCCCGAGCCGATCTCACGGGTATATCCTGAGACATCCATCACGGCTTCGTGGTCACGCAGAAGGCCTTTGATCCAGCCGGTCCCGTCCCGGATATACATCGGTAAGATCTCGTTTTCAAATCCGTTGTCATCGTCGCTGCCGCGATAGTGCAGCTTGCCGATCGAATCGACCCGGTGACCCTGGCGCATGAGCTGGTGACCCCAACTGACCGGCACCCCCCGGTAGGCCTGGGCATTGGCCCAGCAGCGGTTTTTGTGCACGTACTGGCCGGTGGCGAGTGCTGCCCGCGCCGGGACACAGATCGGCGAGGGCGTGTAGGCACGGGTGAAACGGGTTCCTCGGGATGCAAGGCGATCCAGGTGAGGGGTCTTGACCAGCGCATGCCCTGCGCAGCCCATCGCATCATGGCGATGTTCATCGCTGAACAGGAGAAGAACGTTTACCCCGTCGGCCACGCTAAAGGCTCAGGAGAGGATCACAATGCCCAGCTGGTGAAGAGCGATTCTCGGCAACCTCAGTCCTCCAGTGCACCGAGGTCCAACCCCTGGGCCGCCAATGAAGCGGCCCGGAAAACAGCCCGTCCCTTGTCCATCGTTTCCTTCCATTCGTTTGCCGGGATTGAATCCGCCACAATGCCGGCACCGGCCTGAATATAGAGCTTCCCGTTGGCGAGGACGGCCGTACGGATGGCGATTGCCGTATCCATGTTTCCATTCCAGCCGATATAACCCACAGCGCCCGAGTAGATACCGCGCCGGTCGGGCTCCAGCTCTTCGATGATTTCCATGGCCCGGACCTTGGGTGCCCCGGACACTGTACCGGCCGGAAAAGTTGCGCGCAGCACATCGATCGCGTCCAGGTCTTCGCGCAAGGTCCCCACCACGTTGGATTCGATATGCATGACGTGGGAATACCGCTCTACCTCCATTTTCGCCGTCAGTTCCACCGAGCCGATCTCGGCGATCCGGCCCACGTCGTTACGACCCAGATCAACCAGCATCAGGTGCTCAGCGAGCTCCTTGGGATCAGAAATCAATTCTCTTTCCAGCGCGAGATCTTCCTCTTCGCTCTCGCCTCGACGCCGGGTACCGGCGATCGGCCGGACCGTGACCTGACGGTCCTCCAGGCGGGCGAGAATCTCCGGCGACGAGCCCACAATATGAAAGTCATCAAGATCCAGGAAATACATGTAAGGCGAGGGGTTCACCGTTCGGAGGGCCCGGTACAGGGTCAGTGGTTCGGTACGAAATGGAATCGAGAGCCGCTGGGATAAAACCACCTGGAACACATCACCGCTGCGGATATAGGCCTTCGAGGTCTCAATCGCGCTCTCGAATTCCTCCCGCTCAAAAGAAGGCGTGAAGTCGTCCTCGCCAACCCGGTCCTGGTAGTGCACTTCCCCGGATGTGGTTTGTTGCTCAATATGGGCAACCAGATCGTCCAGTCGATCATTGCCGTTTTCAAATGCCTTTTCGACTTCCGGATCAGTGTGCACAATAACCTGCAGCCGCCCGCTCAGGTTATCAAAGACCACCACCTCATCGGACACCATGAGCAGTATGTCCGGCGCACCCACAGGGTCCGGCCGGACTGAGGTGCCGAGATGGGTTTCCACATAGTTG
>DDZY01000212.1 GCA_002346525.1 Proteobacteria bacterium UBA2996 | reverse complement strand
GGTACAACTAGGGGAAGACGATGCCCTCGAAGGGCTGAGCGGCAGCGGTCATCAGGTCACGATGGATCGCTCCCCGGACGTAGGCGGAAAGAATTTTGGTGCCCGTCCGATGGAGATGCTGCTGTTGGGTCTGGGGGGATGCGCGCTGATCGATGTGATCCTGATTTTGCGAAAGTCACGGCAGGCGTTTTCGGATATTCGCGTGGAAATTAACGCTGATCGGGCCGAAACCATCCCAGCGGTTTTTACCCGGATCCACCTGCATTTTGCGGTAACGGCGGGCGAGATCGACCCAAAGCGCGTTGAGCGGGCGATCAGCCTGTCAGCCCAGAAATACTGCTCGGCCTCCAAAATGCTCGATTCCGTTGCAGAAATTTCCCACGATTTTGAAATTCTCTCAGGTTAGACTCTTTTCGGGAGTAAACGGGCCGGGTTGCATATTGGCCGGGAGAATGCCGTTATGAAGATGATCACCGACTGGTTCAGGCACCAGTTCAACAATCCGCAGGTGGTGTTTTTAACGCTGTTTTTGGTTCTGCTGTTTGTCGTTGTCGTCCTCATGGGCAATATGCTGGCGCCCTTGCTCGCCGCGGTGGTGATCGCCTATCTGCTCGAGGGTCTGGTGGGCGTGCTGGAAAAAACGCGGCTGCCGCGTCTGATCGCGGTGCTGGTGGTGTACTTCGCCTTCCTCTTGTTTGTGGTTCTGATTCTGTTTGGGCTGCTGCCGTTGCTGTCGCAGCAGGCGACACAGTTCGTACAGCAGATTCCCAGCATGCTGAATGTGGGCCAGGATGTGCTGCTTAAACTGCCCGAGAGCTATCCCGAGATCGTCTCGGCCGACCAGATTGGCGAAATCATGGTGCTGATTCGCACTGAACTCACCTCCTGGGGACAGAAACTGCTGTCGGTCTCTCTCGCCTCGGTGATGGGCCTGATTACCATCCTGATTTACCTCATCCTGATGCCGATCCTGATTTTCTTCATGATGAAGGATAAACAAGCACTGGTCGCCTGGGTCAGCCGCTTTGCACCGAGTGAGCATCAACTGGTGGGCCAGGTCTGGTCCGAGGTCGATCGCCAGATCGGCAACTATGTCCGCGGCAAATTCTGGGAGATTGTCATCGTCTGGTTTGCCTGTGTGGTGACGTTCTCGGTCCTCGGGTTGCAGTACACCATGCTGCTGGCGGTGCTGGTGGGATTGTCTGTGCTGATCCCGTTTGTGGGGGCCGCGGTGGTGACGATTCCCGTGGTGTTTGTCGCCTGGTTCCAGTGGGGATTCACCGGGGATTTCTTTGTGCTGGTGTCGGCCTACCTCATTATCCAGGCGCTCGACGGCAATCTGCTGGTGCCGATGCTTTTCTCAGAGGTGAATAACCTGCATCCTGTGGCGATCATTGCCGCTGTCCTGATTTTTGGCGGGCTGTGGGGGGTGTTGGGCGTCTTTTTTGCGATTCCGCTCGCGACGCTCGTGCATGCGGTGATCAACGCCTGGCCCCGCGAGACCGAGGACCCGGTCTAGCGTCCCACCGCTGTCGAACTCTTCCTTGACCCGTTGTCTCGGGTCAGTATCATTTCCGCTATTGACAGAGAAATAAACACACAGAGTGTGTAGTTCAATGACGACTTCAAATCCTGTATTCGGAAAAGACCGGCCGAAAAAAAGCGGGATGGCCGCGACGCCTTCAGAAAATCGGTCCCGGAACTACGAGCGTTACCTGTTACGGCGGGTGGTGGATGCGATGGGCTCGCCGCGTTTTGCGATTGCGCTTTGGGACGGATTCAAGATCAGCCCGCGGGACGCCCTGCCGGTTGCGACGGTCAACATCAACAGCCGCTCAGCGCTCAACCAGTTACTGCGTCAGGGCGACGTGGGCTTTGGTGACGCCTTCTCGAGCGGCGGTATCTCGGTAGACGGAGACCTCGTTGCCATGCTGGTGGCGGCGTTCACCGTGCCTGAACCGACGGGCATCGCTGCAGTGGTGAAGCGCCTGCAGCAGCGCAAGCCCCGGGCGAATACAAAAGATGGTTCGCGCGAAAACATCCATCATCACTACGATATCGGTAACGATTTTTACCGCCTGTGGCTGGATAAGGAAATGCAGTACACCTGTGCCTATTTTCCAGACGACGAGTTGACGATCGAGGCAGCCCAGCAGGCCAAGATGGATCATGTCTGCCGCAAGCTGCAGCTGCGTCCGGGAGACCGTGTCGCTGAAGCCGGATGCGGTTGGGGAGGACTGGCGCGTCACATGGCGCTGAACTACGGTGCGAAGGTGTCGTCGTGGAACGTTTCGGCTGAGCAGGTCCAGTATGCGACAGACCGTGCCAAGGCAGAGGGATATGACGATCGCGTGACCTATGTGCTTGATGACTACCGCAATATCACGGGCGAGTATGACGCCTTTGTCTCGGTCGGCATGCTTGAGCACGTGGGACTGGATAACTACACCGAGTTGGGCGGCGTGGTGGATCGATGTCTCACCCAAAACGGCCGCGCTCTTGTGCACACGATCGGCCGCAACCGCCCGAGACTGATGAACGCGTGGATCGAAAAACGTATTTTCCCCGGCGCTTACCCCCCGACGCTCAAAGAAATGATGGAGATCTTTGAGCCCAATCGTTTTTCGGTACTCGATGTTGAAAACCTGCGGCTGCACTATGCAAAAACGCTTGCGCACTGGCTGGCCCGGTACGATGCGTCCGACGAGCAGGTACAGACGGAGTTTGGCGAGGATTTCGCCAGAGCGTGGCGACTTTATCTGGCGGGTTCCCAGGCGGCGTTTCTTGCAGGGGGACTACAGTTGTTCCAGGTGGTCTTCACACGTGAACGCAACAACGAGCTTGCTGCCACGCGCCACCACCTTTATTCCTGAGCGTCTCTGAGCCACGTTTCGTGCGGCGGGTTTTTATCGCTTCCGGTATCAGCGAGGCCCAGTTGGTCCGCCAGATGCTTGAGACCGCTGGCGTCTGTGTTCAGGTGCTCAATCAGCATGCGTCAGGAGGTCTGGGAGAGCTGCCCGCCACCGAAGCCTGGCCTGAGATCTGGGTGGAGCGTGAGCACCAGTTGGCGCATGCGCGGTCTTTGATTCGTGATTACGAAAGCGCCTCTGATCAGACCGTGGACTGCGGAACGTGTTCAGAACCAAATCCAGCCACCTTCGAGATCTGCTGGCATTGCCGGGAACCGCTGCCCCAACCGGGCTGAGTGAAGCAGGACGCCGCGGGTCATGCTGTCGGCGGTTTCTCAGTCTTGTCGTGCCGGGAACACAAAGATACATGGTGTAAAATCCGCACCCGTTCAAGGCGGCATTCGCCGGAAATGTGGGTCGCAAGTCTATGAATACTGATGTCCCGAAGCGATTTCGTAGTAGCCAGACCTGGAGCCGGCTGGTGCTGATGCTGGTTTACTTTCTGGCAGTTTTCGAGATTGCGCTGCTGTTGGTGGGCATCATGATGCTGTTCCAGTTTTTTTGTCGACTGATCCAGGGCCAGGACGCGGAACGGCTGCACAGTTTCACTCAGGATCTCAATAGCTTCATTTACTCAGCGTTGCAGTACGTCACCTTCAATACTGATGAGAAGCCCTTTCCCTTCTGTGATTGGCCCGCGCCCGACAAGGCCGAAGACGGGCCGAATTACTACTGATCGATCCCTTTCTCCCGTTCCCTGAGCAGGGAGCCTAACCGGAACATCTCATGGACCCGCGCTATTCCCCGGAGCAACTCGAACCTGTTGTGCAGACGTACTGGGAAGAGCAGCAGAGCTTTCGGGTTGCTGAAGACCCCGCGCGGGAAAAGTTCTACTGCCTGTCCATGTTGCCGTATCCCTCGGGTCAGTTACACATGGGACATGTCCGTAACTACACGATCGGCGATGTGATGAGTCGCTATCAGAGGATGCTGGGGCGAAATGTCCTGCAGCCCATGGGCTGGGATGCGTTCGGGCTGCCGGCCGAGAATGCGGCGATCCAGCGAGCGGTCCCGCCCGCAGAGTGGACCTATCAGAACATCGACCATATGCGCGGACAGTTGCAGCGTATGGGTTTCGCGTATGACTGGTCGCGCGAGGTAACGACCTGCAAGCCTGAGTATTACCGCTGGGAGCAGTGGTTTTTTACCCGGCTGGTGAAAAAAGGACTCGCGTACCGCAAGAACGCCGTGGTCAACTGGGACCCGGTTGACCAAACCGTGCTGGCCAACGAGCAGGTGATCGATGGCAAGGGGTGGCGCTCCGGCGCGGTGGTTGAGAAAAGGGAAATTCCGCAGTGGTTCATTCGGATCACGGCTTACGCCGATGAGCTGCTTGAGGAACTGGACCGGATGCCGGGCTGGCCGGATTCGGTGAAGACCATGCAGCGCAACTGGATCGGCCGTTCCGACGGTATCGAGGTCGACTTTGCCCTGGCAGTAGGAGGCGAGCCTCTGCGGGTTTTCACAACCCGCCCGGATACGATCTTCGGCGCTACCTTTATGGCGGTGGCAGCCGATCACCCGCTCGCCGTGGCGGCAGGTGAACGGGATGCCGGGATCCAGGCCTTTATTGAGGAGTGCGCAAGCGGCGGAGTCAGTGAAGCACAACTGGAATCGGTTGAGAAAAAAGGCGTGCCACTTGGGATCGAGGCGATCAACCCCTTAAGTGGGGAACCCATCCCCGTGTGGGTCGCGAACTTTGTGCTGATGGGTTATGGGACGGGCGCGATCATGGCGGTGCCGGCACACGATGAACGTGACCATGCCTTCGCCACCCGCTACGCATTGCCCATCATCCAGGTGGTGGCCCCCGCATCCGGTGATGCCGTTGATATTTCCCAGGCGGCTTGGCCCGCCAAGGAAGAGACAGTCACGGTCAATTCCGGCGACTTCAGCGGACTGGACTTCAAAACCGCGTTCGACCGAATTGCCCAGCATATCGAAGACCGGGGCATTGGCGAGCGTAAGGTCAATTACCGTCTTCGTGACTGGGGTGTTTCCCGTCAGCGCTACTGGGGTTGCCCGGTGCCGGTGATTTACTGTCCGGAATGCGGGACGGTGCCGGTGCCCGATGAGGATCTGCCCGTGGTGCTGCCTGAAGATGTGACCTTCATGGGCGTCCAGTCGCCGATCAAGGCGGATCCTGAGTGGCGCAAGACTCGCTGCCCTGAATGCGGCCAGGATGCGGAACGGGAGACCGACACCTTTGATACGTTCGTGGAGTCGAGTTGGTATTACGCCCGTTACTGCACACCGAACGCAGAAGGCATGCTGGATCAGCGGGCTGATTACTGGCTGCCGGTCGATCACTATATAGGCGGGATCGAGCATGCGGTGCTGCATCTCATGTATTTCCGCTTCTGGCACAAACTGATGCGTGATCTGGATCTGGTCAGTAGCGACGAGCCGGCAACGCAGCTGCTTTGCCAGGGGATGGTGCTGGCCGAGGCTTACTACCATGACAGTTCTGAACAGGGCCGTGTCTGGGTGCGCCCGGATGAGGTTCAAATCGAGAAGGACGGCAAGGGGAAAACCACCACCGCCCGGCGGACGAGCGATGGTGCACAACTGACGGCCACCGGCTGGACGACGATGTCCAAGTCAAAAAATAACGGCGTTGACCCTCAAAGCCTGGTTGACCGTTACGGCGCTGATACCGTGCGTCTTTTTACCATGTTTGCCTCCCCTCCGGATCAGGCGCTTGAGTGGAACGATGATGCCGTTGCGGGGTCGCAGCGTTTTCTGCGCCGCCTGTGGACGCTGGTCCATACCCATCAGGCAATCCTGTCCGACGATACCGGAGCCGGCGCGGAGCTTGATGAAGCGGCCCGTGACCTGAGGCGCGTTTTTCATGGCGCGCTGCAGAAGATCAGTCGTGATATGGAGCGCTATCAGTTCAACACTGTGGTGGCAGCATGCATGGAAAGCTTCAATGCGCTGGACCGGTTTGATCACGGGAACGATCCCGGCCGGATTGGCGTTATGCGGGAGGTTCTCGGGATCCTGATCCGGGTGTTGGCTCCCATCACGCCGCATGTATGCCACGTGCTCTGGCGCGAACTCAATATGCCTGGTGATCTTCTGGATGCGCCCTGG
>DDZY01000099.1:1694-5373 GCA_002346525.1 Proteobacteria bacterium UBA2996 | reverse complement strand
TGCTTTCTTCTTCGTTGCTTTCTTAGCTACTCTCTTTTTCGATGCTGCCCGTTTCTTGGTCGCCTTCTTTTTCGCCGCCATAATGGCCTCCTGCTTAGGGTTGATTTACCTGTGAACCATTACTCAGGTTCACATTGTTGGCTTATCGACACACCGCCTCTGTCAGCACTACCACTTTGCGTCTCCCGTATACATTAAGTTTCGTTGATCTAATGAAACGAGGAAGCGTACCGGTAAACATTGGAGTAACCATGTTTACGTTACTCCTTGCAGGCGAACTATAGTCATGCAAAGTTAAATGTCAAGCAAACCCGTCAATGCATTTCACGTATTTTTCACCATGCGTACCGCAACAAAACACAACGCAACGTGTTGTCACAACTCACTTCAGAAACTGCATGAAGTTTTGCGCGCGTTGTTGTTAAACGTTTAACGCGCGAGTCACTAAAAGTGAAGAAAATAAATCGTGTTGTCAAAAACGCCAATTGAAAAACAGTTAGGACGTGTTTGTATGTTGATTTACTAACGCGGCGCAAAAAACGGAAGAACGAGGTCGCATGTTTTTTGTGTCGCACCTGCGTTTTGTTCCACCATCATGCGGCCAGCTTCCCCTACTGAACCTCTCAAGGGTGCATCGTCCAGGAGGCACTGCAACTGCGTAATCAGGGCTGCTTCATCGCTAACTTGAAAGCCTGCACCAGCCCTCAACGCAATTTCGCTGATTTCCAGGAAATTCCCCATGTTCCGGCCGAAGATGACCGGGACTCCAACTGCACAGGGCTCGAGAATATTGTGCCCGCCGATGCCGCGAATCGGAATGAGACTGCCCCCAACGACGGCAATATCCGCAGCACCATACAGCACCGGCAACTCGCCCATGGTGTCGGCAATCTGAATCTGGACGCTCGCATCCAGTGCGCCGGATTGTCTCGTCCGACGACTTGCCTTGAAACCATTTCGGGCCACGAGCTTAACGACGGATTCAAAACGCTCTGGATGACGCGGCGCGACGACCAGCAGAAGGTCGGGAAAGTCGTTCAGCAATGACCGGAATGCGTGCAAGAGCAGCTCCTCCTCTCCGTCGTGTGTACTGCCTGCGACGATCACAGGGCGATTGGGACTCCAGTCCCGCCGCACCGCTTGCGCGACTTCGTTCACACTGGCCGGCATCTTGATCTCGAATTTCATGCTCCCGGTGCGGTGTGTTTTCGATCTATCAACACCAAGAGACAGAAGATTCTCGCGGTCTGCTTCCGACTGCGTGGCGAAGAGTGACACCTTGTTCAGCCCTTCCCGCACCAGGGGCAGGACCGAACGGTAACCTCGTGCCGAGCGCGCAGACAGACGGACGTTTGCCATGACGACCGGGATGCCTTGATGATGACAGAGACGAATCATGTTCGGCCAGATTTCTGTTTCCATCAGAATCAGCAGTCTTGGCGAGAAGTGATCGATAAAGCGTCGAATGGCAAAAGGGTAGTCGTAGGGGGCAAAACGATGGCGCACCTTTTTGCCAAAAGTATCGACCACCTGCTGCGCCCCTGTTGGCGTCATGGTGGTGATGAGAATGTCCAGACCGCTCTTTTCATCGAGGAGTCGCCGCACTAGCGGCGTTGCCGCATTCACTTCTCCCACGGAGACCGCGTGGACCCAAACATCACAGTATTGCTTATCTGATTTGCCGCTCCCAAAGCGTTCGCCGATACGGCTGCGATAGCCAGGACTTCTCGCGGCCCGCAGGCCCAGCCGGATCACCACGACCGGCAGCGCGAGCCATAGCAGCAGGGTGTATAGCCGGTGAGCCATGCAGATGCTTAAGAAGATTCCGGTTTCACTGCTTGGGCCAGCCAGTCTCGCGGCCGAAGAAAATCCTGTACAAGATCCGCCTCGGGGCTGCCCGATTCCGCCCGCCAGTCGTATCGCCAGGCGACATTAGGCGGCAGGGACATCAGGATGGATTCGATCCGCCCGCCGCTTTGCAGGCCAAACAGTGTTCCGCGGTCGTATACCAGGTTGAATTCGACGTAGCGTCCCCGGCGATAGAGTTGAAATTCGCGGTGACGGCGAGAAAATGGGGTATCGCGGTGCCGAGTGACAATCGGCAGATATGCCGGAAGGTAGTGGTCTCCGATGCTACAGGTAAGAGCAAACGCATGTTCAAAACCCCCTTCGCTGAAGTCGTCAAAAAAAAGGCCTCCGATGCCACGCTGCTCATCACGGTGACGAAGGTGAAAGTAATCGTCGCAGGCGGCTTTGAATCTCGGATAGACATCGCTGCCGAATGGCGAACACGCGTCGAGAGCCGTTTGATGCCAATGGATGGCATCGGCTTCGTCACCATAGTACGGCGTCAGATCAAATCCGCCGCCGAACCACCAAACCAGTCCAGCAGGTGTGCTTGCGCAGAAAAACCGGACATTCATGTGAGAGGTCGGAATAAATGGATTGTGTGGATGAACGACCAGAGAGACTCCAGTCGCCTGAAATGGGCTGCCCCCCAGTTCGGGATGTCTCGCTGAGGCAGCGGCGGGTAACGCCGAGCCATGTACATGGGAAAAATTGACCCCGGCCTGCTCGAACACCTGACCATTGTTTAGGATATGGGTTCGCCCCGACCCGTTGTCCTGTTGCCACACGTCCTGACGGAAGGTCGCGCCGCCGTCTACTTCGTCAAGCGAGGTGCAAATGCGTGACTGGAGGCCCCGCAAATATTGCGTGACCTTTTTAAGTGCTTCGGACTTGTCCATTTCGTGGTAGCGAGGACTGGTCGATTCAGCCTCGAAGAGAACGGCCGGTCGCGGCATCCCTTATCGTGCTGGGCCGCGTTGCCGTACCAACCCGTTCGTCCAGAATCAGGTCTAACTCCTTGCCGAATTCAGCCAGCACTGCTTTGCCGGAGCGCAAGGGCGGTCGACCGGATCGATTGGCACTGGTCGACACGAGCGGCATTCCGCTGTCGCTACACATTTGGCGTACCATAGGGAATGCCGTTACCCGCACAGCAATGGATGCGTGACACCCCTTTAACCAAGGCGCTGCTCGGGCTGATGCAGGCAGCAACCAGGTGTGAGGGCCGGGCCAAGAGGCAAGCGCCGGCGCCAGCAATTCCGGCTGCTCCTGGTCGATGACATTACGCAGCCTCTCAGGTCGGTCAGCAATGACGATCAGCCCCTGCTCCCAGGACCGCTCTTTCATTAACAAAATTCTTCTTACTGCATCTTCATCGCTGGGATCGCAGCCGAGCCCGAAACAGTACTCGGTGGGATAGGCAATCACCCCACCGCGTTTGAGGCAATCTACCGCGGCGGCCAGATCGTTTGTCAGGCGTTTTTCGATTCGATTGATGTCGGCGGAACTGGGTTCTACTCTCTCACAGCCTGGGCTTCCGATTCCCGTCGTCATGTTAGCTATTCAACGCCCGCCAGCCAATGTCAGGCCGCCAGTCGGCGCCATCCCAATCGATGCCGCTGACTGCACTGTAGGCCTGCCGTTGGGCGGCGTCTACTGTGTCGCCGAGCGCCGTGACACAAAGGACCCGACCCCCATCGGTGACGACCTGTCCCGCCTCCCGCCGTGTTCCGGCATGAAAGACCTTAATGTTATCCGACCTGACCTGATCGAGACCGCTGATTTTGTCGCCGCGCCGATAGTCTCCGGGGTAGCCGTCCGCCACCATGAC
>DDZY01000099.1:0-1373 GCA_002346525.1 Proteobacteria bacterium UBA2996 | reverse complement strand
ACCCCCAGCGCAAAGCGCGTATCCCATTCGATTTCGAACTGTTCAAGGCCACCGTTTAACGCCGCCTGACATAATTGTGCAAGGTCCGACCGCATGCGCATCAGAATCGGTTGGGTCTCCGGATCTCCAAAACGGCAGTTGTATTCGAGCACGCGCGGGTTGCCTTGGTGATCGATCATCAACCCGGCATAGAGAAAGCCAAGATACGGCATACCCTCCTTAACCAGGCCCTGAACCGTAGGATGAATAACCTCATCGATGATCCGTTGATGCAGTTGTGCATCGACCCGAGGTGCGGGTGAATAAGCGCCCATCCCCCCAGTATTCGGGCCCCGGTCACCTGCCTCACGTGCCTTATGATCCTGCGAGGTCGCGAGCGGCAGGACCTCGTTTCCGGCTGCCACGCAGATAAAACTGATCTCCTCGCCTTCAAGAAACTCTTCGATGACAAGGCGTCGCCCTGCTCCGCCGAAGCGCTGATCGACGAGAATCTCATCGACTGCAGCCAGTGCCTCCTCGCGGTTTTTGGCAATAATGACGCCTTTGCCCGCTGCGAGCCCGTCTGCCTTCAGCACCAGGGGGGTCTTGCGGTCTTCAATATGCCTACGGGCCTCATCCGGGTCCGTAAAAACCTGCCAGGATGCGGTGGGAATGGCGTGGCGGTCGAGGAAGGCTTTGGTGAAACTCTTGGAGCCTTCGAGCTGGGCGGGTCCCGCGCAGGGTCCGAAGCAGGCGAGGCCAGCATCCTGGAAGCGGTCGACGATGCCGTCCACCAGCGGGGCTTCAGGCCCGACCACCGTGAGATCAATCCCGCGGGTTTGGACAGCGTTGATCAGCGCATCAGTATCGTCAGGCGGAATCGGCAGGTTTTCAACACCAGGCTCCAGTGAGGTGCCGGCATTGCCAGGCGCGACAAAGACCTGCTCGACCTGGCGGGAGGCCGAAAGTTTCCATGCCAGTGCATGCTCACGACCACCGTTTCCGATGACAAGAACCCGCATCATCAGTGACGGAAGTGGCGCATACCGGTGAAGACCATCGCGATGCCATGTTCGTTTGCGGCTGCGATGACTTCGTCATCCCGTTGCGATCCGCCGGGCTGAATGACGGCTCGAATCCCGGCTTCAGCAGCGGCATCGATCCCATCACGAAAAGGAAAAAAGGCATCTGATGCCATCACCGATCCTGCAACCTCCAGCCCCTCATCCGACGCTTTGATGCCCGCAATGCGCGCGGAATACACGCGGCTCATCTGTCCCGCACCGACTCCGATCGTTCGCTGGTCTTTAGCGTAGACAATAGCGTTTGATTTGACGAATTTGGCCACCGTCCAGGCAAACAGCAGGTCTTCGAGTTCCGCCCCGCTGGGCGTG
>DDZY01000160.1:6871-7142 GCA_002346525.1 Proteobacteria bacterium UBA2996 | reverse complement strand
CACGGGAGGCGCGGCTCCACCGTCTGCAGTAATCGAAGTCATGGAGGCGAATGGGTTCCATGTCACTCATCTTTACGGCCTAACCGAGACCTATGGGCCGGCAACTGTCTGTATCCCACAGGAAGACTGGCCGGCGCTGGCGCTACAGGAACGTTCGTCGCGAATCGCGCGGCAAGGTGTGCATTACGGCACCCTGGAAAATGCCAGCGTCAAAAACCCGGAAACCATGGAAGACGTGCCGTGGGACGGAGAGACCTTTGGCGAAGTCATG
>DDZY01000160.1:0-6496 GCA_002346525.1 Proteobacteria bacterium UBA2996 | reverse complement strand
GCCTTTGCCGGCGGCTGGTTCCACAGTGGCGATATCGGGGTACGCCACGCGGATGGTTACATTGAGATCAAGGACCGTTCAAAGGACATTATTATTTCCGGTGGAGAAAATATCTCAAGCCTTGAAGTCGAGGAAACGCTCTACCGTCACCCCAAGGTGCTGGAAGCCGCCGTTGTGGCAAGACCGGATGAAACCTGGGGGGAGAGCCCTTGCGCTTTCGTAACACTGCACCCTGGAGAAGAGGCCGAACCGCAGGAGATTGTTGACTTCTGCCGAGACAACATGGCGCACTTCAAAGCGCCGCGGACGGTTGTTTTCGGCGAATTGCCGAAGACTTCAACGGGCAAGATTCAGAAGTTTGTTCTAAGGGAAAAAGCGAACGATCTGTAACCAAGGGTTTCGCGGCTGACTTCCACCAAGCCCGTTCAGTCGGAAATCCTTATGATATCGCCGGCACGGATGGATCCTCCGCCGAGAATCTCACAGCGCAGCCCGCCTTTGTGCGTGAGTTGTTTGACCAATCCTGGAATCTCAAGAAGATTCTGCAGATAAGCGCACGGCTCGCAAAGTTCCACACCGCGCAGCCGGACCTCTCCTACTGAAAACATACTTCCTTCAAGCGCGTTGAGATCGACGCCCCGGGTAATCACGTTTCGGCGGAAGGCCGCGACCGGCAGATCTGTGGAGAACACTTGATTAAACTCGTCGATCGCTTCAGCCTGGATCAGGGTCAACTGGGTTTCGGGAGACGCATCAACAGTACAGTAACGGTCTCCTTCGAGACCAGCGCCTGCTGTAGCGACCGCCTCAGACACCTCACGGGTGGTGCCCCCTTCGGTCGCCGACAGGCACACAACAACGACTTTCCCTTGGGTTGACATAGCCTTGACGTCCTAGAGTGGAATGTTGCCGTGCTTGCGCCAGGGATTTTCCAACTGCTTGTTCCGGAGCATAGAAAGTGAGCGGCAGGTCCGTGCCCGGGTTTCGCTGGGCAAAATAACATCATCTATGAAGCCCCGGTGCCCCGCGACAAATGGGTTAGCGAATTTTTGACGGTATTCTTCCGTCCTTTGGGCGATCTTTTCTTGGTCGCCAATGTCCTCACGGAAAATAATCTCAACTGCGCCCTTTGGACCCATGACCGCGATCTCCGCACTGGGCCAGGCCAGATTGACATCACCACGCAGGTGCTTGGAGGCCATCACATCGTAGGCCCCGCCATAGGCTTTTCGGGTAATGACGGTTACCTTTGGTACCGTACATTCCGCATAGGCATAGAGGAGTTTTGCACCGTGCCTGATAATGCCGCCGTATTCCTGGGAGGTGCCCGGCAAAAAACCCGGCACATCAACAAAGGTCACGATGGGAATACTGAAGGCATCGCAGAATCTGACGAAACGCGCCGCCTTGATCGACGACTGAATGTCGAGACACCCGGCAAGCACCATGGGCTGATTAGCCACGATGCCCACAGTCGCACCGCCCATGCGGCCGAACCCGATCAGAATATTACCTGCAAAATCCGGCTTAAGCTCAAAGAAATCACCGTCATCAACCACTTTGGTGATGAGCTCGTGCATGTCATAAGGCTTGTTGGGATTATCCGGGACCAGGGTATCCAGGGACGCTTCCGCGCGGTCCACAGGATCCATCACCTCCCGCTGAGGCGCGTCGTCGACATTACTCGCGGGCAGAAAATCGATAAAGCGGCGCAGACTCAAAAGCGCCTCGACGTCGTTATCGAACGCACCATCCGCGACGCCCGACCGGCTCGAGTGCGTAGTCGCCCCGCCGAGTTCTTCATGCGTCACTGTTTCATGCGTTACGGTCTTTACGACCTCGGGACCCGTGACATACATGTATGAGGTATCCCGAACCATAAAGATAAAGTCGGTGATGGCCGGCGAGTAAACGGCACCGCCCGCACACGGACCCATGATCATGGAGATCTGCGGAATCACGCCTGAGGCCAGGACATTGCGCTGGAACACCTCGGCATAACCTGCCAATGAATCAATGCCTTCCTGGATTCGGGCGCCGCCCGAATCATTCAGCCCAATCACCGGGGCTCCTACCCGCATGGCATGATCCATGACTTTGCAGATTTTCCCGGCATGCGCCTCTGAAAGAGATCCGCCCAAGACCGTAAAGTCCTGGCTGAAGACAAAAACCGTGCGGCCGTTGATGGTGCCGTGTCCCGTCACCACGCCATCACCCGGCACCGCTTTGTCAGCCATATCAAAGTCGGCGCATCGATGCTCTACGAAAATGTCCCACTCCTCAAAACTCTCTTCATCCAGCAGCACGCCGATGCGCTCTCGGGCGGTCAACTTGCCCTTGGCGTGCTGCGCATCGATACGCCTTTGGCCTCCTCCCTGACGTGCCGCCTCGCGCCGCCGTTCCAATTCCTCGAGGATCTCTCGCATCAGTTGTTTTCCTCTGTGCTGGGGATAAGATCAAACACCTCACGAGCCGCATCAAGAATAGGGGTGCCCGGACCGAAAAAGGCCGCTACTCCCAGTGCAGAAAGCGCTTCGCGGTCCGCCTTGGGCACCACTCCTCCCAGCACCACCATGATGTGATCTGCGCCTTTCTGAGAGAGCGTTTCGAGTACTTTCGGTACCAGCGTGGAATGACCTGCGGCTTGTGAAGAGACCCCGATCACGTGCACATCATTATCCAGCGCCTGTTGGACGACTTCTTCGGGGGTTTGGAACAACGGTCCAATATCCACATCAAACCCTACGTCTGCGAATCCGGTTGCGATGATGCGCGCTCCCCGGTCATGGCCATCCTGGCCCAATTTGGCAACGAGAATGCGCGGCCGCCTGCCCTGCTGCCCGGCAAAAGCGGCGACATCCTCTCGCAACTGCTGAAAGGCTTCATCCTGTTGGTATGCTTCACCGTACACGCCTGAAATCGTCCTGACCTGGGCCTGATATCGACCAAATTTCTCTTCCAGCGCAAGCGAGATTTCGCCGACGGTTGCCCGAGCTCTTGCCGCTTCCACTGCATACTCTAGCAGGTTGACGCCGCCCTGCCCGGCAGCCGATCGCAACGCATCAAGGGCCTGCTGGCACTTCTTCTGGTCGCGAGTCGCACGAACCGACTCCAGGCGGTCAACCTGCGTCTTCAGTACCTCGGAGTTGTCGATACTGAGGATATCAACCTCGGTCTCCTCAGACGCTTCATACCGGTTTACGCCAACAACGGCTTCCTCGCCGCGGTCTATTCGGGCCTGCTTTCTCGCAGCCGCCTCTTCGATCCGTAGTTTAGGGATGCCGTTTATGATTGCCTGAGTCATGCCGCCCATATCCTCGATTTCATCGATCAGGGATCGCGCGTGTGCGGCCAAACTGGCTGTCAGGCTCTCAACGTAATAAGACCCGCCCAGCGGATCGACCACACGGTTAATGCCCGCTTCTTCGCGAAGTATCAACTGGGTGTTGCGTGCAATATGCGCCGAGAAATCGGTCGGCAGGGCCAGTGCCTCGTCAAAACTGTTGGTATGCAGCGACTGGGTGCCGCCGAACACCGCGGCCAATGCCTCGATGGTCGTTCTGACAATATTGTTGTAAGGATCTTCACTGGTCAGGCTGACGCCTGAGGTCTGGCAATGCGTTCTCAGCATCAATGAGCGCGAATCCGAGGGATCGAACTTTTCCTGGATCAGCTGCGCCCACAACAAACGCGCCGCCCTCAGCTTTGCAACCTCCATGAAAAAATTCATTCCGATCCCGAAGAAAAACGACAAGCGGGGCGCGAACTTGTCGATTTCCAATCCGCTTGCCACCGCAGTACGAACGTATTCAATTCCATCTGCCAGCGTGTAGGCCAGTTCCTGGACAGATGTCGCTCCCGCCTCCTGGATGTGATATCCGGAAATGGAGATCGGGTTGAAACGCGGCATATGGACTGCCGTATAGCCAATGATGTCAGAGACGATCCGCATGGACTCCTGCGGCGGATAAATATAGGTATTGCGCACCATGAACTCTTTGAGGATATCGTTCTGCAGCGTTCCGGAAAGGCTTGCCTTGTCCACACCCTGCTCCTCTCCGGCAACGATAAACATCGCCAGCACGGGAATCACGGCACCGTTCATGGTCATGGATACGGACATCCGGTCGAGGGGAATACCATCAAAGAGAATGCGCATGTCCTCGACCGAGTCAATCGCGACCCCGGCCATACCGATATCGCCGCTGACGCGGGGATGATCCGAGTCATAACCTCGATGGGTCGCAAGATCAAAAGCCACTGATAGCCCGCTTTGGCCCGCTGCAAGATTACGCCGATAAAAGGCGTTGGACTCCTCTGCAGTCGAAAAGCCGGAATACTGGCGGATGGTCCAGGGACGTCCGGCATACATCGTGGCACGCGGTCCTCTCACATAGGGCGGTAAGCCGGGCAGGCCTCCCTGATGCTCAAGGTCTTCAAGGTCATCCGGAGTATAGAGCGGCTTGATCCGGATACCCTCAGGCGTAACCCATTCCAGATCTTCAGGCTTATCACCCGACAACTCACGGGCCGCCAGATCCTGCCAAAATTTCAGGGAGGGGTTAGTTGAATCCGTCATGGCGTACTTCCCGGGCCTTATCCGGCTCGAGGCAAACCGATAGCTTTCAAAGCCTCGGTTATCTCATCCAGTATCACTGGATCGTCAATCGTAGCCGGCATCTTCCACTCCTCGCCATCGGCAATCGCTCTCATGGTGCCGCGCAGCACTTTGCCCGAGCGCGTCTTTGGCAGACGCTTGACCACAAGCGCCTGTTTGAAAGCGGCCACAGGGCCGATCCGATCACGCACCATTCCGACCACCTCGGCACAAATCTCCTCGGTTGGACGATCGCAACCTGCGCTTAATACCAGAAAACCCAACGGACTTTGACCTTTGAGATCATCTGCAACACCGGTGACCGCGCATTCCGCCACATCGGGATGATCTGCCAGCACTTCCTCCATGGCGCCGGTAGAAAGACGGTGCCCTGCCACGTTGATGATGTCATCGGTGCGGGACATCACATAGACGTAACCATCTTCATCAATGATGCCGGCGTCAGAAGTATCGTAGTAACCCGGAAATCGGCTCAAATAGGAATCGAAATGGCGCTGGCGCGCATTCCATAAGGCGGGGAACGTACCGGGCGGTAGCGGCAGCTTCACCGCCAACGTCCCGATCTCACCGGCGGGGGCAGGTACGCCGGCTTCATCCAGGACTTGCAGATCCCAACCGGGTACCGGCAGAGAAGGCGACCCTTCCTTGATGGGAAGCAGTTCTATACCCGCGCAGTTCGCCGCAATCGGCCAGCCCGTCTCCGTCTGCCACCAATGATCAATCACAGGAACATTGAGCCTGTCTTCGGCCCAATGAAGGGTGTCAGGGTCAGTACGTTCGCCTGCAAGAAAGAGATACCGCAAAGATGAGATGTCGTATCGGCCGATGTGCTCTCCCAAGGGATCTTCTTTTTTGATGGCACGAAATGCCGTAGGCGCAGTGAACAGCACACTGACACGGTTTTCGCTGATCACACGCCAAAAAGCGCCGGGATCCGGAGTCCCTACAGGCTTGCCTTCATAAAGCACCGTAGCGTTGCCAGCCAGTAACGGCGCGTAGACGATATAGGAGTGTCCAACGACCCAGCCGACATCAGAAGCCGCCCAAAAAATCTCGTCCGGATCAACATCGTAGATATTTTTCATCGTCCACTTCAGCGCAACGGCATGCCCGCCGTTATCCCGGATAACTCCCTTGGGCTGTCCTGTTGTGCCGGACGTATAAAGGATGTAGAGCGGATCTGTTGCCAGCACAGGCACACAATCATGTGGTTCTGCCTTCGCTACTTCCTCCTGCCAATCAAAATCACGGCCGGGACTCATTGCCGCCTCTGCCTGAGGACGCTGCAGGACGACACAAAAATCAGGTTTATGGTCAGCCAGCGCGATCGCCTCATCCAAGAGGGGTTTGTATTCAACGACCCGACCAGGCTCGATCCCGCACGAGGCACTGACAATCGCCTTGGGGGTGGCATCATCAAGCCGAACCGCAAGTTCATTGGCGGCAAACCCGCCAAAAACGACCGAATGAACTGCTCCCAGACGGGCACAGGCGAGCATCGCGATGACGGCTTCGGGCACCATCGGCATATACACAATGACCCGATCCCCTTTGCTGACCCCGCGAGCAGCGAGCACTCCGGCAAAATCAGCTACGGCGTCACGCAGCTCGGAAAACGAAAATGTCTGCCGGGCCTTCGTCACCGCGGAGTCATAGATAAGCGCTGTACGGTCCCCGTTGCCCTCGTCGATATGCAGATCAAGTGCGTTGTAGCAGGTGTTCAGCTCACCGCCGGAAAACCATCGGTAATATGGGCCGTCGGAGGTATCGAGCACCCGTTCCCACGGGCGGGTCCAGCGAATATCCTTGGCAACTTCGGACCAGAAACGTTCGGCGTCTTGAAGCGATGCCTCGAAGACTGTCGAATAGCGCGTACCC
>DDZY01000053.1:1722-3682 GCA_002346525.1 Proteobacteria bacterium UBA2996 | reverse complement strand
GCCCTGACCTGTCACCTTCGCCACGAAGTGGATGGGCTCGAACATCTGCCCGCTACGCCTGGCGTAATCCTGTCGAAACACCAATCGGCGTGGGAAACCATCATGTTCCAGGTGATTTTTCCCCCGCAGATATGGGCCCTAAAGCGGGAGGCATTATGGCTGCCGTTTTTCGGCTGGGGACTTGCTGCCACCAGTCCCATCGCCATTGATCGGAGCACACCCGTCCGGGCGCTCGATCGGCTATTGCGCCAGGGGCGACAGAAACTGGCCGAGGGCCGCTGGGTCGTGATTTTTCCGGAAGGGACCCGCATGGCGCCGGGAGAGCAGGGCGCCTTCCATCCGGGCGGTGCCATGCTGGCGGTCAAGGCCGGGGTAGATGTGTTGCCCGTAGCACACGACGCCGGTTGCTACTGGGCACGACGGGGCTTTTTGAAAAAACCTGGAGTAATTCGGGTCAGGATCGGACCGCCCGTCAAGACCGAGACTAAAAAAGCGCGCGCCGTCAACGATGAGGCAAGGGAGTGGATCGCGGACACCATGACGATGCTGCTGGGTGCACAGGAACAAACGGTGGAGTCCAAAAAAGAAAAAACGGCTTAAGCCGCTTCATCAGCCTCAATCGTTTTTTTCCGCTAAAGCGGCCAGTTGCACAAAAGACTCTACCGAGACCTGCTCGGGCCTCACCTTCGGATCCAAACTGGCCTGCTCAATAAGAGATTCGGGGCAAAGCCCTTTTAAGGCATTGCGCAAAGTTTTGCGCCGTTGGGAAAACGCCTGGCGCACCAGTGCTGCAAAAGCCGCTTCATCCACCTTCGGGCCCAACGGAACAGGGCGGAGCTTAAACGCCACCACACTGGACCAGACCTTGGGTGGCGGGGTAAACGCCTCAGGTGCCACATCAAAGACGAACTGCGACTCAAACACGCGGTTCATCATGACCGTGAGACGGCCGTAATCCTTGCCGCCGGGTAGGGCAGTGAGGCGCAGGGCCACTTCTTTTTGCACCATAAACACCATGCGGTCGATCCGCTCGCGCTGCGCCAGAAGATGGATCATGAGAGCAGTAGAGATGTTGTACGGAAGGTTACCGACCATAACCACTCGCCCGGCGGCATAGAGGGTTTCCACAGCCAGAGTTAGCGCGTCCTGTTCGTGGATGTGGATGTTGCTTTGTGCGGTGTAGCGTTTTTGCAGCAACGGCACCAGATCACGATCTATCTCTACAAGATGCAGTTCATTATCCAGGGCAGCAAGTCGGTCACTCAACGCACCGCGGCCGGGGCCGATCTCGCAAAATATCTCCCCCGGGCGCGGGTCGAGCGTCGCGACGATACGGGCGGTAACCGTCTGGTCATCGAGGAAATGCTGACCAAAGCGTTTTCGGGGCCGGCCGGGGCCGGAGCGCTCAGAAATGGCCACCGCTCAACCGGATCGCTATGTCCAGGGCCCGACTCAAACTGGCAACCTCTGCCTTGCCCGTGCCCGCTAGATCAAGTGCCGTGCCATGATCGACAGACGTGCGCACAAAAGGCAGCCCCAATGTGATGTTGACGACATCACCAAACCCTGCGTGTTTGATCACCGGCAGGCCCTGGTCATGAAACATGGCGACGACCACGTCTAGTGTTTGCAAGTTCTGCTGAGTGAATGCCGTATCCGCGGGCAAAGGGCCCTTCAGAATGAGACCTTCATCGCTTAACTTGGCCATTACCGGGATGATGACGTCCTGTTCTTCCTGGCCCAGATGGCCCGCCTCACCTGCATGCGGATTTAATCCACAAACGCCGATCACGGGCGCAGGAATACCAAAGCGCGCGCGAAGATCGAAATCAACCACCCGCAAGACGGCCTCCAGACTGTCCTGCGTCACGGCGCGGGGTACCTCACTCAATGCCAGATGAATCGTGACGAGCGCCACACGCAGCTCACCCGTGGCCAGCATCATGACAGGGGTTGCCAC
>DDZY01000053.1:0-1348 GCA_002346525.1 Proteobacteria bacterium UBA2996 | reverse complement strand
TCAATCAGGGTGCTCTTTTGCACCGGCGCCGTCACCATGCCCGAGAACGTGCCGTTGAGACAGCCGTCGGTTGCCGCAGTCAGCATCTCGACGACATAAGCCGCATTGGCGACATCGAGACTTCCCGGAATCGAGGGCGCACCGAGCGCGACGGGCAACAACGCTGTCTCGCCGCCGGGCGCCACCAGGGCATTGCCTTTACGCGCCAAGGGCAGGCTCAGCAAAGCGGCGCGCTCAAGCAGCAGATCAGGATCGCCCGCAATCACCAGGGGTGAGGGCAGGGGGTGCTGCAGCAACTGGACGGTGAGCTCGGGGCCCACGCCAGCGGGTTCGCCGGTCGTCAATACCAGCGGAGGCATTGTCATGATAAGCGTGGCCCGGGTGTTGCCGGATCAACCGAACGGATACGCATGACTCACTGGATGATCTCGCCCTTGTCGTTGTCGACCATCACGGGATTGTCGAAAAACTGGATATCGGGCTTTGAGTACCGCTCGGTAATCCAGGCGATCCGCTCGTCGTCGAACCAGCGCTTGGCGTTCTCCATCGTGTCGAAGCAATACACCCCTCCGGCGCGGTACTGTTCCAGATCCGCAAGGTAGTTCTTTCTGATGAGGCCGGGGGTATCCTGGTACATGGGCGCTGTCTCAAGGAATTTTTCCTTGAGCATTGCTGCATCAAGATCTGAGGAAATCGGAAACGTCACGAGGACAATAATCATGGTGCCTCCACCGGTATTTGGCCAGAAACTCGTCGCCCTTTACTCTACCGCAACGTTTATGCCCGAGTGGCAACCCCGGGGTTCTAGTTTCATCCAGCGAGCCCAACTACCGGCTTAAAAAGGGTTAACTTGTCACCGGCACGGAGGTGAACAGGAAAGGCTTTCTCTGGAGATAAGCTTTGACTAACTGACGGCGATCTGATAATAAATTGCGGTTTTTCAAACTTCATAGTCGAAAAGGAGAATGAAGATGGGGGGGAACAATAAATTGGGGCAGATCCTTTGCCTCAGTATGGCGTTAATGTTTACGGCAGGCGCCGCACAAGGACAACAGTCGCTACCGATCCTGCCCCAGCCTTCGGGCAGCACAGCAGGCCCGACTATTGCGGAGTCGAACTACAACCCGCTTCCGAGGGTCTCACAACTTCCAGAAGACACGCCCAACATTGTCATCATCATGCTCGATGATGTGGGGGCAGCACTGCCGCACACCTTTGGCGGACCGATTACAACACCGACGCTGGATAAACTGGCAGGGGAAGGGATCGCGTATAGCCGATTTCACAACGCCGCCATGTGCTCGCCCACTCGTGCTTCGCTCCTGACGGGGCGCAATCACC
Source organism: Proteobacteria bacterium UBA2996 (assembly GCA_002346525.1). GTDB lineage: Bacteria > Pseudomonadota > Gammaproteobacteria > Arenicellales > UBA868 > UBA868. The sequence continues at coordinate 7 of DDZY01000053.1, read as the reverse complement.
ACAGGGT
>DDZY01000166.1:10181-10371 GCA_002346525.1 Proteobacteria bacterium UBA2996 | reverse complement strand
AGTCAGGTTGAGATCGATGCAGGGGCTGACGAAGACCGGATACGCGACGCGGTGCTGGCGGATGAAAAGGTGGCGCGTCACGTCGGCGACAAGCCTGTGCGAAAAGTCATCGTGGTACCCGGCAAACTGGTTAACGTGGTCGTTTGACGGCGGCAGCGGCCATGCCACGGCTGATGCATGGGGTTCAGCT
>DDZY01000166.1:8069-9779 GCA_002346525.1 Proteobacteria bacterium UBA2996 | reverse complement strand
GTCCTGGCAGCCGGGGTTAACAACACCGACATCAACACCCGTATCGGCTGGTACGCCAAGGAGGTGTCAGCCGCGACCAACGATGTCGAAGACGCGGAGATTGAAAGTGGCGGCTGGGGCGGTACACTGCGCTTTCCGCGTATCCAGGGTGGCGATCTTTGCGGGGAGGTCGTGTCGGTGGGTCCAGGCGTTAGCGGTTTTGAGCAAGGGATGCGCGTTACCTGTCCTATCAACCAGCCTATGCCGACGGTGGATAACCCGCTGTACTTTGAGGCGCTGGGCTCCGAGCGCGACGGTGCTTTTGCTCAATTCTGTTGCGTCTCCAGCGCTCAGCTTTACGATGTCAGCGATGCGCCGCTTTCCGATATTGAAATTGGCGCGATGCCCTGCGCCTTTGGTACTGCCCTGAATCTGCTGGCCCGTGCGGGGGTTTGTGAAGGAGATCAGGCGCTGATTACTGGCGGTTCGGGCGGAGTGGGGCTTGCTGCGGTACAGCTCGCCCGCCAGCGCGGCGCCGAAGTGACCGCGGTCAGTGCAAGGGCCAAGGCGGATTCAGTGTTTCAGGCAGGTGCCCAGCACGTGATCGATCGTGCCGAGCCGCCGCCGCATGAGCACTTCTCGGTTGTTATTGATGTTGTCGGGGGAACCGCTTTTTCTTCAATGCTGGAAGCCCTGCGTCCGGGGGGACGATTGGCGACGTCGGGCGCGATCGCGGGGCCGGTGGTGAGCACCGACCTCAGGACGGTTTACCTCAAGGACCTGACGGTCTTTGGCTGCACCTATCAGTCGCCCGAAATATTTGCCGGACTGGTCAGCCTGATCCGCACGGGCGCGGTACGGCCGATGGTGTCGCAGACGTATCCGCTGCGGGAGATCGCCAGGGCGCAATCGGATTTTGCCTCCAAGCGCTATCCCGGGAAACTGGTGCTGCTGCCCTAGGGCGTTCTCGCCGGGCTTCGTCGGCTCGTTATAATTGACGGTCGTGACGCGGCATAGCCTGTCCAACGGTAACTTCTGAATGATTCGAACTCTGACGGCAATACTCTTATCAGCGTTCTTGGTCGGCTGCGGCTTTCAGTTGCGTGGGCAGGTGGAACTGGCACCGGTGATGTCCGCTCCCTGGGTGACCGGGCAGGATTCGGCACTGGTGGTGGATCTGCGTAGTGCGCTGCGTCAGAGCGGCGTACAGCCGGTAAAGGACTCATCGTCGGCCACCGTCATCATTGATCTGGCGCGCGTTGATTACTCACGGTCTGTGATCTCGGTGGACAGTCAGGGGACGGCAACCGGTTACACGCTGACGTACGAGGTGCTGTACCGCGTGGTCGATCGGCGTGGTCGGGTGCTTGTGGAGAATTCCTCGCTCAGTTTCAGCCGCGATCTTCAGTACATGAGTACTCAACTGTTGCAGAAGAAGCAGGAAGAAGAAGCGCTGAAGGTGTCCATGCGTCAGGAGATCGTGCGGCGCATTATCCGCCGGCTGGACGGTGTCGCTTATCGCCGGCAAGTTCCGGACACTCATCGTGTTGCCTTCGTATAAGGCTTACCGCCCTTGTCGGAGCATCGCTTGCGACTAGCGCCCCCGGCGCTATCGGGCCGACTGCAAAAAGGCCTGGATAAGGCCTATCTTTTGTTCGGGGCTGAGCCCTTGCTGGTTGAGGAAAGTGCCGAAGCGATCCGTTCTGCCGCACGAAATCAGGGCGTGGAAGA
>DDZY01000166.1:517-7674 GCA_002346525.1 Proteobacteria bacterium UBA2996 | reverse complement strand
AAACGCCTTATCGAGATTCGCTTGCCGACGGGCAGGCCCGGTGACACCGGCGCCGAGGTACTCATGGAATTTCTGGCTGATGCCGACAGTACGGATCACCTGGTCGTGATTTTGGGCAAAGTGGATAAAGCCATTCAATCGAGCAAGTGGTTCAAAACGATTGAGTCTCAATGTACTGCTGTCGAGGCCCGTGCGGTCACACCGCAGCAACTGCCGGCATGGATTCGGGATCGACTTCGGGCGGAAGGGATCAAGGCAACCCCGGGCGCGATTGACCGTCTGGCGTATTACTCCGAGGGCAACCTTCTGTTTGCCGCCCAGGAAATCAGTAAACTGCCATTGGTGCTTGACGGTACCGAGCTTGATGAGGCAGCTTTGGATTCGATGACCAGCGACCAGGCGCGGTTTTCAGTTTTTGCCCTGGTTGATGCCGCGCTTGCAGGAAAGACCGCTGAATCCGTGCGGATGCTGCATGGGTTGCAGCGCGAGGGTTCGGAGGCCATTCTCGTCAACTGGGCCCTGGCCCGCGAAGTCCGAAGCCTGTACCCCATGTCGCTGGAAATCGCCTCCGGCGTGGACAGAAAATCGGTCCTGCAGCGACACCGCGTGTGGCGCAGCAGAGCCTCCTGCATCTCAGCGGCGCTCAGCCGCTTGAACCCGAAAAGCCTTCAGGTATTGCTACAGCAGCTTGCCCATTCGGATCAGGTGCTCAAAGGCCAGCGTCAGGCGGCAGGTGGTATCTGGGCGGAACTGGAGCGAGCGGTGCTCATGCTTTGTGGTATAAATGTATTACAACGCAAAGAAGCGATAAACGACTGAAATGATGAGTAAAGTAGTTTCGATACCTCAGGAAATCCGCGAGTCGATGGACACGACCGGGCAAGAAGCCCGCGATGCTGCCCAGGTGATTGCGCGCGCCCCTACCGGCACGAAGAACAGGGCACTTCAGGCGATGGCGCAGCGGATCGAAAACGACCGGGATCGGATCCTTGAATCCAATGCGGCCGATCTTGAGGCAGCCAACAGGACAGGGCTTTCCTCAGCGCTGTTGGACCGTCTTGAACTGACGCCAGAACGCGTTAGTGCGATGGCTGAGGGATTGCATCAGATCGCGTCGCTGCCCGATCCGGTAGGTGAGATCAGCGATATGAATCCAAGGCCCTCCGGGATTACGGTAGGTCGGATGCGGGTACCGTTGGGGGTGATCGGTATCATTTATGAATCCCGCCCCAATGTCACCGCGGATGCCGCCGGACTTTGTCTGAAGTCGGGCAATGCGGCGATCCTACGCGGGGGTTCTGAGGCGCTCCATTCAAACGGCGCGATTGGTGACTGCCTTGCGAGGGGCCTTGCGGATGCCGGTTTGCCGCAGGGCGTCATCCAGGTACTGAAAACCACCGATCGAGCAGCCGTGAGCGCGATGCTGGATAGCCCCCACTATCTTGATGTCATCGTGCCGCGCGGCGGCCGGGGACTTATCGAGAAAGTCAGTGCAGAATCGCAGGTGCCGGTGATCCGTCACTTAGACGGCAACTGCCATGTTTTTGTCGATGACGACGCTGATCTCGATAAGGCCGTCGAGATCGCCTTTAACGCCAAATGCCGGCGCTATGGCGTCTGTGGCGCGATGGAAACCCTACTGTTGGCGAGCTCTGTCGCTGCTGGGGTACTTGAGCGGCTGGTGCCCCGCTACCGGGAGGCCGGCGTCGAACTGCGCGGATGCGGCCGGACCCGTGAGATTGTCCCCGAGTGCACTGGCGCTACCGAATCGGACTGGGAGACAGAGTATCTCGCACCGGTTCTGGCGGTACGGATCGTCGATAGTCTGGATGAGGCCATCGCGCATATCGGCCGTTACGGTTCGGGACACACGGACGCTATCGTGACCAACGATCTGTCACGCAGCCAACGGTTTGTTCGGGAAGTGGATTCCAGTTCAGTGATGGTGAATGCCTCAACGCAGTTCGCTGATGGTTTCGAATATGGGCTCGGAGCCGAAATTGGGATCAGTACGGACAAACTCCATGTACGTGGGCCGGTGGGGCTTGAGGGCCTCACGATTCAAAAGTACATCGTCTATGGCGACGGAACGATCCGTTCTTGAGCGCAGCTGCTATCCGCTTGTCGCCTGAGCAGGCCAATCCACCGCTGTTGGTGTTCGGCGGCACCTTTGACCCGGTCCACCTGGGGCATCTGGGTGCCGTTTCGGCGCTTCGTGATGCCCTTCATGTCGAGACGGTAATCTGGCTGCCCGCTGGTGAACCACCGCATCGTCCACAACCCGCTGCCAGTGCAGCGCACCGATTGGCAATGCTGCAACTCGCACTGGCGGGTGAACCGGATTGCGTTATCGATACCCGCGAGCTCAATCGTTCAGGGCCCTCCTATACGGTACTCAGTCTTGAGGAACTCAAAGCAGAATATCCGGATCACCCTTTGTGCCTTGCGTTGGGTTTGGATGCGGCGTTAGGGTTGACGCAATGGCATCGGTGGCAGGAGGTGTTGGCGCTTGGCGGCATCGCGGTGATGCGCAGGCCCGGTTGGTCGTTGCCCGAACCTCTGCCGCAATGGTGGCGCGACGTCCAGTGCGACCCGCACTGTCCCGTCCCAGCGTCCGGCGGCTGGATTCGATTTGTGGAGATTCCCCCGATCAACGTCGCGGCCGCCGACATCAGGGCAGACCTGATGCACGGCAGGTCGGTAGAGGCCAAGGTCCCCGCTGCGGTGGCAGGTTATATCAAGGAACATGAGCTTTATGGAAAAAACACCCGAGACTGAACTGGATACGGTAAGGCGTTGGATCGTTGATGAACTGGACGACGCCAGGGCCGTGGACATTCTCGAACTTGATATCCGATCGCTTACCCAGATTGCAGATTGGATGGTCGTTGCCAGCGGCACATCCAGCCGCCATGTGCTGGCGCTCGCCGAGCGATTACGCGCGGCCGGTGTGCGGCACGGTGTTAAGCCATCAGGGGTGGAGGGAGAAAGTGACGGCGAATGGGTTTTGCTGGATTTTGGTGACCTGATTGTGCATCTGATGCTTCCGGCCACACGGGAGTTCTATGATTTGGAAGGCCTTTGGAATGAGCGTCTGGGCGCGCAAGTGACACAGGCAAGAGAGCGCCAGGGCGAAGGCTGACACCGTGCGAATCCATCTGGTGGCCATCGGCAGACGAATGCCGCCGTGGATCAGCGATGGTTTCAGTGAGTATGCACAGCGCTTGCGCTCGGGCGTACAGCTTGAACTGATCGAAGTCGATACGCCCCGCCGAGGCCAGAACCCGGATCTCTCCCGCATTGTGCGCGAGGAAGGGATCCGGCTTTTGCAGGCCGCGCCGTCCGGTGCCTACCGGATTGCCCTGGACCAATCCGGCCGCAGTTACGATTCCGAGTCATTGGCGGGGCAGTTGGAGAAATGGATGACCTTTGGCCGCGATGTCGCGCTAATCGTCGGGGGACCGGACGGTTTATCAGACGAAGTACTGACATCCGTCGATCAGTGCTGGTCACTGTCGCCGCTTACCCTGGCTCATCCTTTGGTTCGCATCGTTATTGCCGAGCAACTGTATCGTGCCTATGCGATTTCCCGCGGAATGCCTTATCACCGGTCGGGCCGGGTATCATGAAGCGAGGACTCTGTCTTGCGTCGCAGTCGCCGCGCCGCGCCGAACTGTTACGGCAGGCCGGTTTTGATTTCTGGACCTACGAGCCCAAAGTTGACGAGTCAGCCGTACCGGATGAGCGACCAGCTGACCTCACCGAGCGCCTGAGCGCTAAAAAAGCCGCAGCTGCGGTGCGGGCCGCGGCTGCGGATGGTGAGCACCCCGTCTGCCTGGGATCGGATACGGTGGTGGTGCTTGACGACACCATTCTGGGCAAGCCGACAGATGACGCTGATGCCTTCGGAATGTTGCAGTGCCTTTCCGGGCGCAGTCACGAGGTTGTTACGGCCGTGACCGTTGCCCGAGGAGACTGGCGCGAGTCACGACGAGTGACAAGTGCGGTAACATTCTGTCGCTTGTCGGAAGATGTCATCCGTGCCTACTGCGATACCCCGGAACCCTACGACAAGGCCGGAGCCTACGGGATCCAGGGTTTTGGCGGATCGTTTGTGGCGTCTTTGTCTGGGAGTTACTCAGCCGTGATGGGTTTGCCCCTGTATGAGACCACGGTGCTTCTGGCGTTGGCGGGAATCCATCCGGGTTGGAAGGAGGATAGGTGCAATGAGTGAAGAATTGCTGGTGAATGTCACGCCGCAGGAGACACGGGTCGCCGTGGTGCAAAACGGTGGTCTGCAGGAGTTGCACATTGAGCGAAGCCGTAGCCGCGGCATCGTTGCCAACATTTACAAAGGAAAAGTGGTTCGGGTCCTGCCGGGTATGCAGGCCGCTTTTGTGGATCTGGGTCTTGAGCGCACGGCATTTCTGCACGCGGCCGATATGGTGCCACACCGCACCGTCTCGCCGGACGCCCCGGAGGAGGCCACGGGTCAGGAGACTGCCGAGCCGAACACGGCTCCGCCCAGACCCGATATCACCGAATTGGTCTCTGAGGGACAGGAGATCGTGGTTCAGGTGGCCAAGGATCCGATCGGCAGCAAAGGCGCCCGTCTAACAACCCAACTCTCCATTCCCTCCCGTTATCTGGTATTGCTGCCCGGGTCCGAACATCGCGGTATCTCGCAGCGGATTCAGGATGTGGACGAACGGGATCGGCTGCTTCAGGCGCTGGATACCGCGTTGCAGGAGCACCCAATGCAGGCGGGCTTTATTGTCCGTACGGCAGCGGACTCACAGCACAGCGTTAACTTCGAGGCCGATCTCGAGTTCCTGCATCGCAGTTGGCAACAGATAGAGCGCAAGATTGCGGCCGCGCGTGCGGGTGACCTCATTCATGCTGACCTGCCGCTATCGCTTCGGGTGATCCGGGATCTGGCACGCGATGATGTGGAGAAGATTCGGGTGGATTCCCGGGAAACCTATGCGCTGATGCACCAGTTCGCTGTGGATCTGATGCCTCAGCTGACTGACAGTATTGAGGTGTATCCCGGTGAGCGGCCAATTTTTGATCTTTATTCCATTGAGGATGAAATCCACCGCGCACTGAACCGTACGGTGGATCTCAAATCGGGCGGTTCGCTGGTGTTTGATCAGACCGAGGCCATGACCACGGTGGACGTCAATACCGGTCGATTTGTCGGCAAACGAAATCTGGAAGAGACGCTGTTCAAGACCAACATGGAGGCCGCACAGGCCATTGCCCGGCAACTGCGGCTTCGGAATATCGGCGGCATCATTATCGTGGACTTCATCGATATGGAAGATGAAGACCACCGCCGCCAATTGATGGATGCATTTGAGCGTGCCCTGGCGCGCGATCGGACCCGCTGTCACATCGCAGACATGTCGGTGCTGGGCCTGGTGGAGGTGACGCGTAAACGTACCCGTGAAAGTCTGGAGCGGGGCATGACCGAAACCTGTCCGCATTGCCAGGGACGGGGGACACAAAAAACAGCACAAACACTGTGCTACGAGATTTTCCGCGAGATCCTGCGTGAGGCGCGAGCGTTTGAGGCTAAAGGGTATCTGGTGATGGCATCACAGACCGTTATCGATATGTTGCTTGATGAAGAGTCCACGGGCCTGGCGGATTTGCAGGAATTTATCGGCAAGCCAATCCATCTGCAGGTCGAGCCGACGCAAAACCAGGAAAGTTACGACGTGGTGTTGATGTAGCACCTACGCACCACTGCCGGGCGCTGGGGCGCAGAGCATCCCGCACTGCTTGCGCCGGCCTGGTGGTCGTGAGCGTAATTCAATCCAATCAGGGGACGCGACCAAAAAGATGGACAAGGATACTGCCAAAAACGTTCTCACCCTGGCTGCGGTACAGATGACGTCAACCTCAGTGCTGGAAGAGAACCTTGAGACGGCCCGCACCTTTATCGATCAGGCATCAGCGGGCGGGGCCGACATGATCGCTTTGCCCGAAAACTTTTCATTGATGTCTGAAACCGAACACCAGCGCCAGGCCGCGGCCGAGCGGGTCAGCGAAGTCGAAGCCATGTTGAGTGCTGCAGCACGCGACCATGGTGCGGTGATTATCGGGGGATCTACACCGCTTCCTGCTCCCGATGGCCGTGTGACCAACACCTGCCTTGTTTTTGACGACCAGGGCCGGCGTATCGGCCGTTATGACAAGATCCATCTCTTTGACGTGAGTGTCTCCAGCAGCGAATCCTACTGTGAGTCGCGACATATCGCGCCGGGGAACGTGCCGCTGGCGCTTGATGCGCTGGGTCTGACGTTGGGAATCACGATCTGTTATGACTTGCGCTTTCCGGAACTGTATCGACACCTGGCCACCGCCGGCGCTGAGCTTTTCTCGATTCCATCTGCCTTTACGGTCCCAACCGGACAGGCGCATTGGCACACTTTGTTGCGGGCCCGTGCGATTGAAAACCTGGCATGGGTTATTGCGCCGGCCCAGGTGGGTGAGCACACCAGCGGCCGGAAGACTTTTGGTCATAGCTTGATCATTGATCCCTGGGGAGGGATCGTGGCTGAATGTGCCGGTGGCCCAGGTGTCATCTTTGCGCACCTGGACCGGGACAAGGCGGCGCAGCGCCGCCAGCAGTTTCCGGCTCTGACCCACCGGGTGCTGGATCGCTAGGGAGAAATCCGGCATGTCGGATACATTTTCAGAATTGCAGCCCGGCAGTTTCGTTTACGCTCTACCGAACGCACTGGATGCGGATTTTTGCCAGCAGGTGATAGACCGGTTTGAATCCGAGACCGATCTGCATCGCGAGGGCGCAATGGGCCCCGGTGCAATGATTGACGAAACCGTAAAGCGCTCCACGGATCTTCGCATCACGGGGCTGTCGTGGTGGCGTGATGTTGACGAAAGATTGCTGCAATCGCTGCAGCACGGCCTGTCTTTGCTAAGCGGGTTGCACCCTTTCTTTTCGAGCAACGCCTTCAAGGATATGGGTTACCAACTGCAGCGCAGTGCTCCCGGCGAGTTTTATCGTTGGCACGTCGACAGCGGGCCCGGTCCGCTGAGTCAGCGCCAGCTTGTGGCCATTTGGTATCTCAATTCAGTGCCTCAACCTGGAGGGGCTACCGAGTTTTTTCATCAGCAGATTGAGGTAC
>DDZY01000166.1:0-155 GCA_002346525.1 Proteobacteria bacterium UBA2996 | reverse complement strand
CATCTACATCAGGGCAACACGGTCGGTACAGGTCACAAGTACATTGCGACGACGTGGGTCTGTTTTGCGTGAGGTGAGGTCCCCGAGGCGGCGGGGAAGCCCGGCAAGCGACGATCGGTAGCCGGGCTTGAATCCGAAGCCTTAGATAAAGAGGT
>DDZY01000176.1 GCA_002346525.1 Proteobacteria bacterium UBA2996 | reverse complement strand
CACGCCTTTATCCGTTATGCGGGACAGGGACATGAAATCAAGATCTCCCTTCCGGATCGCCCGCTGACGGGCGACGACCGCAGAACGATTGCCGACACTTTTGATAAGGCCTACCGGGCACAGTACGGGCAAGGCATTCCCGGGGTGCCCCTTGAAATCCTGACCTGGTCGCTCACAGCATCCGCTGAGGTCGGTGCAGAGATCCGGGCGCAGGCGCAGCCCGTGTCAGCGGACGCGGCACACGTCTCCCACCAGCGCATGGTATGGATGCCCGGAACCGATCACCCGACCGAGTGCTCGGTGGTGCCCCGGGAAACGGTGTCCGCAGCGCATCCCGTTTCAGGCCCGGCCGTCATCACAGAAGACCAGACCACACTGGTCGTGCCCGAGAGATGGACACTGGGGGCAAACGCCTACGGCGACCTTGTCGCAACGGCAGACCTTGAGGCATCCATTGAGACGCAGGCGTCTTCCGTTTCCAGCACCATTCAGCGTCAGGTAATCTGGAACCGGCTGATCAGTATTGTTGAAGAGCAGGCCCAGGCCCTGATCCGCACCGCCTTCTCAACGACGGTACGTGAAGCGGGTGACCTTTCTGCCGGAATCTTTGATCTTTACGGGCGGATGCTGGCCCAGGCTGTCACCGGCACACCCGGTCATGTGAACGCCATGGCAACGTCGGTGGGCTACTTTCTGGAAGAGATACCGCTTGAGCGGATGCAACCGGGCGATGTCTATGTCACCAACGATCCCTGGCTTGGAACCGGTCATCTTTTCGACTTCACGGTGGTCACACCCGCCTTTATCGATGACCGTCTGGTCGGACTCCTGGCCTCAACGGTGCATGTGGTCGATATCGGAGGCCGGGGCTTTGGGCCTGACGCCGGCCAGGTATTTGAAGAAGGGCTGTGCGTTCCGATCCTGCCGCTTTTTGAACGCGGCGAGCCCGCCGAGGCAGTCATGGCGATTGTCCGCGCCAATGTGCGCGAGCCTGATCAGGTCATCGGCGACCTGTATTCACTGACAGTGGGCAACGCGGTCGGCTGCAGCCGGCTTGCCGAGATGATGCAGGAATTTGCTCTCACCGATCTGGAAGACATCAGCGAACACATCATCTCGCGCTCGCGACGTGCCGTGCTGGAAGAAGTGGCCAATCTGCTGCAGGGAAGCTGGCATCACGAGATGACCGTGGACGGCTACGGCGAGCCGGTAACACTGAAAGCCAACCTGACCATTGGCCAGCAGGGTATCGAGGTGGACTTCGAGGGTACCTCCGACGTCTCACCGTTCGGGATCAATGTGCCTCTCAGTTATACCCAAGCCTACGCATCCTTTGGCGTTCGCTGTGTGATTGCCTCTGCCATTCCCAACAACGCCGGTTCGCTGGATCCCATCCAGGTGAGCGCACCCGAGGGCTGCATCCTCAATGCGCCGAGGCCGCACGCCGTGGCTGTTCGTCATGTTATCGGCCAGATGCTGCCCGATGTGGTGTTGGGATGCCTCGAAAAAGCCTTGCCCGGCAGGGCCCCGGCTGAAGGCAGTTCGAGCCTGTGGAACCCGATGATGACCGGCGGTCCCGGTCTGCTGGACGGCGAGGATTACGGTGACGCCACACCGTTTTCTGTCACCATATTTCACTCCGGCGGCACTGGCGCACGCCCCTGGCGTGACGGACTGTCGGCAACAGCCTTTCCATCCGGGGTGCGCAACACGCCCGTCGAAATTACCGAATCCATTGCACCTGTGATCTTTCATCGCAAAGAACTCCGGGAAGGGTCGGGTGGTGATGGCCAATACCGGGGCGGACACGGACAGGTGATTGAAGTCTCACATGCCGAAGGGGCGCCGTTTGCCATCTTTGCCCTTTTTGACCGGGTCGATCACCCGGCACGGGGGCGCCACGGGGGCGCCAATGGCGCCCCAGGAACGGTCCGCCTCACCAACGGCAAAACACTGAAGACCAAAGGCAAGCAGATTATTCCTGCCGGCGAACGTCTGCTGATGGAACTGCCGGGCGGTGGCGGCTATGGAGACCCTGCCAAACGCGATCCCGCGCTTCGCGAGAAAGATCAGGCGAACGATCTCAACTAGCCGCGGGCGTCAGGATCGATCAATGATGGACCACTCGCGCTTGAACGGCACGCTGTCCGGGTCCGGCAGGTTATCGAGTTCCCGCGCTGCCCGGTGGCCATCATAGACAGCAGCTGCGATGGTGCTGGGCGCCAGGCAATCGCCGATTCGTAAAATCTTAAAGGGCAGCTCATCCAGTTTTTCCTGCGCCTCGCCTGCCAACTCGAAGTAAAGGCGGTTCTGAGGCGCGCGCAGCGTCACCATCACCAGCGCCGAGACTTCCACTGACAGTGCTCGGCTGGTCGTATTGCACGCGAACGTCGCGCAATCTTTCGTAACGGAGCTAAGCGTATGTTTTGCGATCAGGGTCACACCCCGGTCGAGCAGGGCTTTTTCAATGCGATGCTGTTCCATGGTGTTTTGCGTCCAACAGGAGACTTCAGGGCCCGGGGTCACCAGAGTCACTGCCTTGCCGGCATCTGCAAGCAACTGGGCGATCACGCCGCCAAGATAGTAATGATCGTCGTCATATACCAGCACAGCATCCGCGCCCGGCAAGCGGCCCGCCATGATGTCGTCTGGTGTGAGCACCTCAGGATGATCCGCGATCCCGGGTACCGGCGCATGCGTTACCCGCCCCAGTCCATCAGCGCGCCACTTTGCTCCCGTCGCGATCAGAACCTGATCGGCTCCGAACTCCATAATGCTGGCAGGGTCCATTTCGCTGCCCGGAAAGAAACTGACGCTGCTGAGTTTTGCAATCTGCCCCGACCGGTAGTCGCTGACCCGTTTATAACTCGCGAGACCCGGCAATCCTGACTCGAGCACTACCCGGCCACCCCCGTCACCGCTGTCAGCAAGCGCCACATCGTAGCCGCGCTGACCGAGGCTCATCGCTGCCTCAAGCCCGGCGGGACCTGCGCCCACCACCAGCACCTTTTCGCTCTCTCCTTTGTGTTCGATGACTTCCGGATGCCAGCCGCGACGCCATTCTTCGCCCATTGTGGGATTCTGAGTACAGCGAAGCGGTGACTGGGTCCAGTCGCCGCTGACACAGATGTTGCAGCCGATACATTCGCGGATATCTTCGATTCGGCCTTCCTCAATCTTGCGCGGCAAAAAGGGATCCGCAATCGAGGGGCGGGCGGCGCCAATCATGTCCAGAATACCGCGTTTGATCTGGGAGACCATGGCATCGGCAGAAGTAAAACGGCCAACGCCCACCACGGGCTTGCTCGTCACCTGTTTTACAAAAGCCACATAGGATTCCTGATCGCCCTCTTCACCAAAACGCGCGGTTACGGAGTCGTTGGCCCAGTCGCTGACGTTGACATCCCATAGATCCGGAAGTTCAGCCAGCATCTCAACGACTTCCCGACCCTCTGCTCCGCTGGCGATACCCTCCTCGCCCAACAGTTCATCCACCGCAAAGCGGATCGCCACGCCGCAACGGTCACCGACCGCTTCTTTTGTGTCTTCCAGAAGCTCGCGGGTCAGTCGCACGCGGTTCTCCAATGAGCCGCCGTACTCGTCCGTCCGCCGGTTATGCCGCCGGCTGATGAAGTGCATGGGAAGAGACAGGTCGTGGCCTGCGTAGACGTAAACGATGTCAAAACCCGCGTTCCGGGCACGCAAAGCGGCCTGGCGATGCCAGCGGCGTACGTCCGCAATATCCCGGCGCGTCATGGCACAGGCCTGAACCGGATCGAAACTGTTCACGGCGCAATCCGAGACACCGAGCACAGGCAGGCGCGAATAGCGGTTCGATACGTTATGCCCGCTGTGTACCAGTTCGACCGCCGCCAAGGCGCCGTGTTCGTGAACCCGTTCGGTCATGAGCGCAAGCCGGTCCTGATCGCCCTGATCCCACAGGCGGGCCTCCCGGTAAGGCAGCACATCACTCGAGGCGTGAATGTCACACTCCTCGGTTGCTACTACAGCCCAACCCCCTTCGGCTTTCATTGCGCGCATACCGGCCACACTGTTGGGCATGGCATGGCCCATGCCGTTGCAATGCGGCACCTGATAGAAACGGTTTCGCGCAGTCACCGGACCAATGGCTATGGGTTCGAACAGAACGTCATAACGCGGATCACGAGTCATTAATGTCCCCTTGTTGCTCCTTTGTTCTTTGTTATTTTTTCTTGCCGCTCGGGCAGGCCGTCAACGCACCCGGTATTCGCTTTTCTTCAACACGCCGCGCCAACACCGCGGGCGGGTGGTCAGCGACTTTTCTACCCGTCTTGCCGCCCGCACAAACACCCGGGCCAGCAGGTAAGCGCGAAACTTGAGTCCATTGTAGGAAAAGATGGAAAAGTAGATCGGCTGGTAACGCCACAGTGCATAACGGTCTTTTCCGGCGAGACCCGGTCCGTGAAAAGAACGCAACGCACTCAGGGTATCAAAATCCACCTCGGCATCGCGCGTGGCAGATTCAAAGTGCAAAAGCCGAATGCCAGGTGCGGTAATGCAGCGCATGCCGCGGGCGCGGGCGCGAAGACAAAAATCCACATCCTGAAAACTGTTGGGAAAGGCCTCCGAAAATCCGTTCAGCTCCTCGAATGTTGATCGACGGCAACACAGGAATGCCCCGCTAACTGAAGTGGTCTCGTGATCAGCCAGGTAACGGTGCATGGCATCACCCACATTGTCGGCATGGGGATCAGGTGCGTAGTGCACCGCCGAATCACGTCCAACGTTGTCGCCGCAGGACTGTACCGTCCCGTCCGCGTTCTGCAGCATGCCGCCCACGCAGGCAACATCCTTGTCTTCCAGCAGCGACGCCACGTCATCAAGCCAGCCGGGTGACTGCATATCGGTATCGTCATTGAGAAACACCAGAATCTCGCCGCTCGATTCCCGTGCTCCCAGATTGCATTTACGCGCAAAATCAAATCCCGGTTCGTCACAGATCGCGATTCCATCAAAACCAAACCGGTCAATCAGGGTCTTCGCCTCATCGGCGTTATCCTTGTGATTCAGGACCAGCACAATCTCGACATCTGCACGGTCAGCCTGTTGTTCGCCCGAGGAGGCGATTGACTGACTTAAGGCGAGCAGACAATGCTCCAGCAGAATCAGTTCCGTCCCATCGACCACCTTGCGGGTACCAAGGCGGCAGGGAATCACAATCGACACCTTAGATGGGTGTTGCGGCTTTAACCGGGATTGATAGACCCCGATCGGTTCCGGCTTGTTATCTGGATGACGGCACAGCAAGACCGGCTCTACAGACGCTTGTTGATCCAACCGTGAGAAATGTTCGCGCAGTGCCTGCTGGCTGTGGTCTATCGTCTGTGTGCTCATCTGTTCGCCGGAACGCGACTGGGTCTCATCCAGAATCCGCCAGTGATAGGCAATGGTCTCGGCGTGGACCGGCTCCACGGCCTCGCTCATGCGAAGAGCCAGATCATGGTCCTGGCTGCCTTCAAAACCCTCACGGTATCCGCCCAATTTGCGAAAAAGTTCTTGCGAGAAAAGCTGGAGATGATTGATATACATTAGGGAACGCAGCAACTGCGGACTGTATTCCGGTTTGTACATCCGCCGGATGAGGAAGCCGTTGGCATCAACCTGAATCTCATCAGAATAAACCCATGATGCACGGTAATACCGAAGGCATCGCAGCATCTGCGAAAAACCTTGACTCACCACCACATCATCGTGATCTACCGGTGCCAAGAAATCTCCCGAGGCTTCCGCCGCGGCCAGATTAAGCGCGTGGGATACCCCCGCATTGGTAGCCGTACGGATCATTTTCAGATTGGCTAGCCCTGCGCGGTCGCAACGTTCCAAAAAGGCAAGGGTTTCGGGATTGTGGGAGGCGTCGTCCACCACTACTACCTGGTGATGATCAGCGGCCGCTTTCAGAACGCTGTTCACACACAGCGTAAGCACCGCCGGATCGGTGTTGTAAACGGGAATAAGGAACGAAACCTGCATGGGTTTAAAATTTTCTCTATGAGACCTGACTGGCAGAAGGGATCAGCACCAAACCGACCGGGATATTTTGCGGGGATTACGCTATGGCAGCAAATCCTGTTGCAGCCGGCCGGTTTTGCCCGACAGGCCGTCACGGATTCCCCGGAACATCATGGCCATGTTGTTAAGGGGCTGTCCGGTGAAAAACGCAAAGACAAAGAACATCTTGGCAAGACGCAGCATATCGGTGTGCTTCCAGCGCCGGCTCGGGTAGTCTCGCCGCCACAACAGAAGACTGTTGCGATACACATAGTAGTAGCGAAACGGCTTATGCACCGGCAGATAGCGCCACCGGCCAAGCCAGACGCGTACGGTCCGATCCCCGAGTCCGTGATCCATCAGCGCATCACAAACACCGAATGACTGCCAACCCCTAGCCCCTGCGCGCAAGAACCACTCTGTGTCCAGGTGGTCGATAAATAGACCCTCTTCCATTAACCCCACGGTTTCAAGTGCTTCACGGGCAAAAAGCGTCCCGGAAGAGATCAGCATATCGGCGCGAATCAACCTGCCTGCGCTGGCCTGCGAGCAAAAACACCTACGAAAATGCAGCCGACTAAACTGTACGAAATAGGATGGGTGCCCCTGGTCCACGCCAAGGTATCGGGCCCCGACTGCAGCGGTTTGCACGCCCTGCTCGCGTTGTTGTGTCAGAGCCCCGTAAAGTACCCTCACCATGTCCTCGCTGGGAAGACTGTCCTGATCGAGCAGCAGCACAGCATCAGCACCCTCATCAAGCGCCAATCGCAGACCCTTATTGTGAGCCCAACCGAGCCCGCGGTTCTCCGTCGCTCCGATAAAACGGGCTGAAGGATATCGCGCCACCAATTCGGCCACTCTCTGCGAGTCAGCTGAACCATTGTCGATCACCAACAGCAAATCGATCTGGCCGTCCAACCGGGCAAACTGCGCTTCAAGCGTTTGCAGATCGGGTTGATAGGTCGTGACCACCGCAGCGACTGCGCGATGAGCCGATTGGGTGTTATCCATAACTCGGGAAAGTTCCTCGCTCCCGTCGCTTGTTTGGGTATCGGTTCGGCGACGAGCGGCATAAGCTGATATGTCCGTCTTCGATATGATACCCGCCGAACGGGGTTGGTTTCGGTCAGAATAGCCCGACATTAATCACAGGCCGCACCGTGAGTCCAAGTTTCCACTCTCAGAGAACCCGGGGGATTGCCCTCATGATCGGTGCGATGGTTGTCGTGCCTTTCATGGATGCGCTGGCGAAACTGCTCAGCAGTCAATATCCCGTGCTGCAGCTGGTCTGGGCCCGTTTCTTCTTTCATTTCCTGTTAG
Organism: Proteobacteria bacterium UBA2996; assembly: GCA_002346525.1. Lineage (GTDB taxonomy): Bacteria > Pseudomonadota > Gammaproteobacteria > Arenicellales > UBA868 > UBA868. Next base: position 14,143 of record DDZY01000176.1, on the reverse strand, counting down.
TACTGCCCATCGCCCTCTGGCGGCACGGCGGCTCAGTCCTGGCCGCCCCCGCGCCGATGATGCAGGTCGGGCGCGGACTCTGCCTGATGGGCGCAACGATATTTTTCTTCGGCGCGATCCGCACCATCCCGCTCGCCGATGCCATTGCCTTAATCTTTTTTGACGCCGTCATCATCGTCATTCTCTCGGCCGTGCTCCTGAAAGAAAGGGTGCCGCCCGGGAGGCTCATCGCTGCCGTGATTGGTCTGGGCGGGGTGCTGCTGATCGTCCAGCCGGGATTCGGCAACTTCCAATGGGCGAGCCTGCTGGCGCTGGCTGCCGCGTTCTTTTTTGCGCTGTACTTTCTCTCAACCCGACATCTCAGCGGCAACACGCCACCGCTTGTCATGCTGGCATGGCAGGGGGTGGGCGGTTTTGTCGTGATGAGCGTTCTGGTTCCTTTTGTTTGGGTTACGCCCACCCTTACTGATTTCACAATGATGGTCGCGCTGGGCCTCATCGGAGCCAGCGGTCATCTACTGTTGATTCGTGCCTTCCAATATGCCGAAGCCTCTTTGTTGGCGCCCTTTCTGTACACCGAAATCGTCATGCAGGTACTGCTCGGCTATTGGCTGTTTGGTGATATCCCAAACCGATGGGCCGTCGCCGGTATCGCGCTCATTATCGGCGTTGGAATCTACCTGTCACTCAGCCCCGGCAAGAGACAAAACGCCTGACAAGGATCCGGCAAGCCCTATCAAGGCGCCGTCAGCGGCACGCAAAGATAAAGACCAAACTCCGAAGCGAGGTCACAACTCACCCGCGCATGTACCCTGCCCTGGCGATCAAGGAAACGCTGGTGATCTGACGCGGGCAAGATACCGTCATGCCAGATACCCGGATGGATATAAAGGCCCCGGCTGCCGTCACACCAAAAGGCGATCACCTGCTGCGGTGTGAGGTCATCCCCCGGTAATGCCACCGGCACCACGAAGGGGCTCTTGTCTTTGGGAAAAAACAACTGACCGCCATCCGGATGGTAGTTAAGGTGCCACAACACAACCCGTTCGCGGCCGACCGTCTGCTGGTCGGTGCGCGAGGCCGCGGGGTCCGTGGTCGACCAGCCCAGCACATAGTGGCCTGATACCGCGTCGTTGCGCCCGAAAAGGACGTCACCCTGCCATTCGCCGTGGAATGTCCCCTCCACCCAGCCTGCCTCATTACCGCTGTCGTCATCCACCTGCCGCCACCCGGTCGCTGGCCAACGGACAACCTCGATCTCAATATCATCGGGATGCTCTACCAGCGCCCCATAACCACGCACGCTCTCATCCGTGGCGACGATCAGCGGCACATCATGCAGCGGCAGCGCCGGCTTGTCCGACGGATCAAAAAGATATTGGGGAGCGGGTGCCGCCATCGCATTAGCGCCTGCGGCCACGTCGGTGCCAACGTCCGCCGGTTCGGGCGGGCGCCAACAGGCGCACATGCGGATATTTAAAAAGTGGTATCAACGCGACCCCGGCAACGAAGCCTCCAATATGGGCAAACCAGGCAACCCCGGGGCCATCGCCAGCTGTCAATGAACTGAAAATCTGCATACCGAACCATATCATCAACACGATACCGGCTTTGAGAGACATCGTATGGATATAAAAGCCTATCGGAATCGCCACCAGCACCCTGGCATGAGGAAACAGGAGCAGGTAGGCACCCAGCACCCCGGAGATTGCGCCGCTCGCACCAATCATCGGAATGGTCGACTCCGGATCGGGCAGCGCCTGCGCAAACACGGCCGCGACTCCGCAGAGCAGATAAAAAACAATAAACCGGCCGTGTCCCATGGCATCTTCGATATTGTTACCGAAAATCCATAAATACAGCATGTTGCCGCCCAGGTGCATGAATCCGCCGTGCAGGAACATCGACGTAAACGGCGTCAGCATCGGGTCCACCCATTCGAGGTGTGACACCAGTCGCGCGTGGTCCAGGATGACTGCGGGAATGACCCCCAGCGCGTAGATGGCTGCTTCCTGACGCGGACCCAGTGACAACTGCCAGAGAAAAGCCGTGACACAAAGGCCGATCAGGGCAATCGTCACCACCGGCGTGATGCGAGTGGGGTTGTCGTCGTGCAGAGGAATCATCAGAAAAACGTCACACCGCTGACTCGGTGGTTGGCGACAGGCGCTTCAATGTGCGGGATGCGATAAGCAAAGTGGGAACCCCCTAAATCTAAATCCAACCCACCCCGTCCGCCAGCAGGTAGGCGAGGCTTAACACGGATAACCCACTGCCCCAGAATATCATCCAGCGCTGGCGCAACCGCTTTGCCAGAAAGGTCAGCAAGATGCCGACCGCGAACCCATACAGCGCGCTCAGCAGCATCATGTCGTCGGTGACGGTCGGCGTTCCCGCCTCCTCGCCAATGCGATATCTGGTCAGGGACAAAGCACTCTACTCGTTTGCAGGCGCTCGGCAAGACCGGTGGGCCGCCGGGCGCTTCGTTCAATCGCAGCGCTCAGCACTTCCCGGCTGCCCCAGATCTGAAGCGAGTCTTGAGCGCGCGTAACGCCAGTGTAAACGAGTTCGCGAGAGAGAATCGGCGATGCCTTTTCAGGCAGGATCAGCGTCACTGCGCTCGACTGTGAACCCTGGGCCTTATGGACGGTAAACGCAAACGCCGGCTCATGCTCGGGTAACCGACCGAGGCTGATTGCGCGGACCTCGCCCTTAGCATCCTGAAAGACCGCCTGCAGACGGCCCGGCGTCTCGGGATCCCGGACCACGATACCGATGTCTCCGTTATAGAGTCCCAGCACCGGGTCGTTGCGCATCACGATCATTGGCATGCCGGGAAACGCCGACCCATCTGATGATGACCTTGGCGCGCTGCGCAGACTGGCTTGGATACGCGCATTGATATCACTTACCCCCCGCGGCCCGCGTCGGTGGGCGCAAAGCACCATCATCTCGTCGCGCTTGGCAAAAAGGGTCTCAGTGCTCGCGCCATCATGTGCCAGCCGCTCAAGGTCTGCAAAGTGGGGAATTATCCGGGCCGTGAGCAGCGTATCGATTCCGGACGTATCCGGCATGGTGATGAGTTCCAACTGCGCGGGGTCTACACTCTCAAGCAGTGCGGTCGCCTGAGAAAGGTTCCCATCTCTCACCGCGCCCGCAAAGGTGCCAAGAGCACTTGTTGATGAAAAACGCCAGTTGTGCCTAAGGGCGACGAGAGTATCGGGCAAGGCACCCTGGTCCGCCGCACGGCAGATGTCGCCAAGCACCGCGCCCGCCTCGACCGATGACAACTGATCCCGATCGCCCAAGAGTATCAGACGGGCCTCTTGGGGTACGGCATCAAACAGACTCGTCATCAACGACAGATCAACCATGGATGCCTCATCAAGAATTAAAAGATCGCAGGGCAGCGGGCGCGTTGCATCATATCGGGGGCGTTGTCCGGGCCTTACACCCAGCAGCCGATGTACCGTCACCGGTTGGGGTACCCGCTGTAGCGCTTCTGGACCCATCTCTACCGCGCTCGCGAGCATCTCGCGCAGTCGGGCTGCGGCCTTGCCGGTCGGCGCGCAGAGCAGAATCCGTTCGGGTCGTGCCAAAGTCAATTGGTGGAACAGGGCGAGAATCCTGACCACCGTCGCCGTTTTGCCCGTGCCGGGCCCACCGCTGATCACGAGCAGATGCTGATCTACGGCCTTTGCGGCGGCTGCACGCTGATCAGCCGAACCCGGGTCCTCAGGAAAAAGCGTGTCCAGCCCTTCAGCGAGTAAAGACGCATCAGCCGAATGGCTCGCCGGACGGGCATAGCGACCCACTGATTGTGCCAGCCTGCACTCCAGCGCATGATAGCGATACAGATAAAGCCTCCCATCGTCTGTCAGCACCAGAGGGGACAAGTGTCCGCCATCACTGACCAGGGGGCAGTTCCAAAGCGCCTGCTGCCATTTGGCAAAATCCGGCGACACCAGATCGCCATCTGAGTCGCCTTCCAATACGATGCCGCCGGCGATACTTTCAAGGTCAACACAGACATCTCCCGAAAGAGCGCGCTCAGCCGCGAGCGCGCCGGCAAGCAGTACAGACCGATCCGCTTTGAGATCCAGTCTTGCCAGCAGCCCGGCGAAATGCACAGCAGTTTCTGAAAGCATGCCCGCGCGACATGCCTGTTGCAGCGCAGTCATGACCTCACTCATGCACGACCTCCCACCAGCGCATCAAGATCCTCGATCAGAAAATGTTCGGGGCGGTCAAAAAAGACACCGCTGGCGGGATGGGCAGGATGCATTCCACGCAGAAAAAAGTAATACACCCCGCCAAAGTGCTGCTCATACCGGTAGCCCGATAGCCGTGTGCCGAGCCACCTGTGCAAAGCGACGCTATAGATCAGGTACTGCAGGGTATAGGCCGAGTGGTGCATGGCGGTTTCAAGCGCCTTGCTGCCATAGTCAGAAAAATCCGGGCCGAGGTAATTAGACTTGTAGTCAGCCAGAAAAAATTTTCCATCATGAACAAACACCAGATCGATAAAACCACGCATGAATCCTGTCAAGGCATCAAAGCCGTCGCTATCCAGAGCCGCGGCAACCGCCGGATGCAGTCCTGTGGCATGGCGCGACAGGACATCGCGCCATTGAAGGCCATCGAGCTCATTGACGGGGTAACAAAAGGCCATTTCATCAACCCGGTCTTGCCAGGCCAGCGTCCCGAGTTGCAGGCCCCGGTCATCGAGGGGGACGCTGAGTACCTGTCGCAGCATGTGGGTGATCACGGGTCGCCAGTGATCATCGAAACCATACTCGCCCAATACCTGGCGAACGGTGTCATCGTGTCCGACGGCTGACTCATCCCGAAAATCGATGAGCTCAAAGATCCGGTGCAGGCAGGTGCCCGCCCGTGCACCACGGGGAAACGAGAAGAAATCCCGCTCGCCTTCCGATGGGCCCGGCTGAACCTGCCCATCATAGTCGGGCAACGTACTGTCGTGCCCCGTCGACAGTGAACTGAAACTGCCCATCTGCCAGCTCCGGTTGATCTGACGCGATGGCTGTCGGGCTTTGAGCCTTTCTGGTTTTGCCTGACCCGCCTTACGGGCAGCCCCAACGGACGCGGGCAAACGCTGAATATCAATTACCCCATCCGATGCCTTGGCGAGGACTTTGAGCGTGTCGTCAAGATCGTCATCCGACAGGGTTTTGAAGTGGCTCGCCAGACGACCTGCAAGACCCATCGCATCTGCCGTTTCTTTTTGCGCAGGTCGGTGCAGCAGCCAGGAGAGCGCGGACGTGGCGGCGCCATTCACCGCGCCATAAGCAAGATAGCAGCGGCTTTGTGCCCGGGTCAGCGCCACGTACAGCAGCCTCAGATTCTCGGCGAGCTCCTCTTCTTCAGCGCGGGCCTGATGGGTCTCAAATTCTTCCGAGCCAAAATCAACCCAGAGGCTGTCGTTGTCCGAAACGTCATGAAAAAGAACACTCGACGCCTGCTGGGCTTTCAGCGTGCCCTCCCAGGCAAAGGGGACGAACACCACCGGATATTGGAGGCCCTTGCTGGCATGCATCGTCACAATCCGCACACGGTTGTCGTCGCTTTCCAGACGCAACAGCGTCGACTCTTCCGCCCTCGAGGGGTCCTGGCGCATGGTGGAAAACCAATTCAGCACGGCCGGGATGTCCGTATGACGGGAAGCCCCGGCAGCAACACATTCGGCAAGATGCAAGAGGTTGGTCAGGCGGCGCTCGCTATCAGCGAGACCTGCCACACGCGACAGTACTTGGCACTCGGACATCAGCTCTCGAAACATCCGCATGAACCCATTTCGTCGCCAACGCTCATGCCAATGATGAAAGCGTGCAAGCCAGACATCCCATTCGCTCGAATTCGCCTCGAGGACCAGCAGTTGCGAGACATCCAGCCCCATCAGGTCGGTCACAAGTGCCGCGCGCAGCAAGGGCTCCCGGCGCGGCTGGGCAACAGCCTGAAGAATGCGCTCAAGCTCCATCGCTTCAAAGGTGTCGAAGACGCTTTCGTGGCCCTGGCGCACGCTGGGAATCCCGGATGCGCCAAGGGCGTGCTGCACGGTCATGCCCTCGACGTGATTGCGCACGAGCACCGCAATATCCTGCGGACGAAGTCGCTCATCGCCAAGCATCGCGCCCGCATCGTACAACCGCCTGATTTCGCTGGCGACGGCCGCACTGCCTTCGGCCCGGGCGACACCTTTGGTGACCGGCCGGTCTGAATCTCGCCGCTCTATCGTCCAGACCACCATCGATGCGGCGCGGTGCGGGTCGTTCAGGGCCGCCGCGCTGCCCGCCGACACGGCATCTGCAAATGGGATTGCGTCATAGACAAAACTGTTTTCCCGTCCGCACAAGGAAAAAAGGGTATTGACCGCGGTAACAAGATCGGCGGTGGCGCGATGATTGGTATCCAGGGTGTAACGTTCTGTCGCATTCTGACGCGCCGCGAGATAGGCATGAATATCCGCGCCCCGGAACGAATAAATCGCCTGCTTGGGATCTCCCACCATGAACACCGGCTGCTTGCCATCGCCATAGAGGGTGCTGAAGATCTGGTACTGCACGGGATCGGTATCCTGAAATTCATCAAGGAGCGCCGCCGGGTAGTCGGCACGCAACCGGTTGAGCAGCGCGCCGGCGGTATCAGAAGAAAGCGCCGCATTCAAATTGAGCAGCAGATCATCGTAGGCCTGCACGCCCCGCTGGGCCTTGAGTTCCCGCTGTCCGTCGTCTGCCCTTAACCGCATTTCATGAAGCCAGTTGATGAAACGCGACCGCGCAGCTTGGTCATAGGCATCCAAACGTGACACCAGCGTATCCAGGCAGTCGAAGAACGCATGCTGGGGCGCAGATGCGCCTTTTTTGACCGCGCCCGGTTCAGACAAGGTCGTACGTGTGAGTTTTCTCACACCGGGAGAATCCTCCAACCTGCCGATGTCGGCGAAGGGCTGGGAAAAAATGGCGTCAAACTCGCGAATCCAGGCCGGCATGCTCTTCAGTCGATACCGGTTACGGTGCAGCCCCGATTCCGGATCAGTCAGCAGGGCATTGACCTCATCCCGATGGGCGGCCCAGCACTCAGCCGCATCACAGAAAGCGGCCGTCAGGGCGTTTTCACGCCCTGCGAGATCTTCAGCGTCAGCAGGAGTCGCTATGCCGATAAAGGGCTTGCCGACAAGCGGGTGCAGGCGTTCGCGAAGATCATCGGCGCTGCACAACTTCTCCCGGCTTGAAAGCCAGTTCACCCAGCAGGCGCTGGCCGGGTAAATGGCTTTGCGCCACAGATCATCTGTGACCTCTGCCAGCAGCGCCTCGTCGTCCGGCACGAGTTCCGTATCCAGGGCCATGCCGCTCTGAAAGGCGCTGTCACTGAGCACGCGCTCACAGAAAGCATGAATGGTGAATACCGCCGCCTGATCAAAGTCAGCAACGGCGCGGCGGAGTTTGCGGGCCGCTGCCTGCCTGTCATAGCCTGCGTCAAGAAGCGGTGCAATCATCGGATCAGTACAGACAGTTGGACGTTCAAACGCCTCGAGGGCAGCCACCAGCGCATCGCGCAACCTCTGTCGCAACTCACCCGTTGCTGCCCGGGTATAGGTCACCACCAGGATGCGCGCGACTGGCAGATCCCGCTCCAGCAGCAGGCGCAGATAAAGCGCCGTAATGGTCCAGGTCTTTCCCGTGCCGGCGGCCGCCTCCACCAGATTGATACCCTGGAGCGCAACACCAAATGGATCGAGCGGTCGGGCACTCATCCGCGCGCCTCTTGCACCAGCTGAGCCGGGGTCCCGAATACCTGCGCCGCAAGCGATTCGAATTCACTGTCGAGTGCCGTCTCGAGTCGATCACGAAACGCCAGGGCAAAAAACGGGTCAGCGGACTCCCCCACGACAAAAGCATGGTCCGATGCCGCCCAGATTCTCCGGGCGTTGGCGAGCGGGGTCTTGGCCGCCGTCACATAAGCCCAGGCACTTCTTGGAAAAAACGGCACCGGCCGGCACAACCCATCACAATAGAGCTCAACCAGGCCGCCCAACTTTGCAGCGGCATCTTCCTGTGCAGGGAAACGAATCACCCCAACAGCATCAACAAGATGAGTCTGGTGCGAGGGGGCAGCAGGATCGGTATTCAGCAAAAGATGTGCGCACCACGCCCGCAGCATGACCCAGGGGCTCAGGGCATCGACCGACCATAGGACCTGTCCGTTGGGTCCCACATTTTCAAGCAGCCCATTCAGTCGCCAACCGTCGAGTGCCGTCTCGACCGCCAGGGTTTGGCCGGGCTCGTTGTTCAGTAACGGCGCAAGATGCGTTATCACCGGGGCGGCCTGGGTCCACGCCTGCTGGGCGGCGAGCACGCCCGGCGTTCCGGAGGGCAGTGCGCCGCCAAGACGGGACCGCTCAATAAAGCACGCACATTCCTCTCCCGACAATTGCGCAACAAGCGCATCGCGCTCAAGCGCCCGTCGGCCGCGGGGATCCAGTGCCATGGGCTCGCGGACCGACAGGAGAGCGGCCCCCGGCTCAAGCGCGATGTTAAGACGGCCTTTCAGGAGCGCCCTGGCCGGGTTCGCCAGAAAATCCTCTAATTGATCCAACGGCAGGTCCCCTGGCTCCGGCGCTTTCAGCGCCGCTTCAAACAGCGGCGGTACGCCCTCTTCCGAGACAGTTTTGGGAGGCACCATCTCCTCGGCATAACTGAAAAGCCCTGCCGACCCGTCAAAATACCGTTTGCTGAAAGGCTGTAGCGGATGGCGCACGGTCAATGTCGCAGACCGGTTAGGGTCTCGCGTCAGAGCATCAATCTCCTCCAACAGTTCGCTAACGACGATGGACGGCGGCTGTACGGTGTCGTCTCGGGCGCTTGCCCCGGTATAACTGACGTAGAGCGCCGATCGGGCACTGCTCAATACTTCGAGAAACGCCAGTCGATCCTCGTCGCGGCGGAGGCGATCCCCGACCCGGGGCGCAAGACTCATCTGATCGAGACCCCGGTGACTCTCCCGACCCGGGAAATGATCGCCATTCATCCCCAGCAGGCAGATGAGCCGCGCCGGGACGCACCGGCCGTGGGCCAACGTTGCAAAAGTAACGCCGCCGCTCATGAAACGCCCGCCGAGTCCGTCGCTGATACGATGCTCTACGGCATCACGCAATACCGGCAAAGACAATGGGCCAACAAACCCCGCAATCAGGCCGTCACCTGCGAGCCCGGCAAGGCGCTGACGGAGCCGCACCATGTTGTCCATCTCAGTCTCGTCCGGCGCAAAAAAGCGATCCAGAATCTGCTGGCAAATCGCTATCCAGTGTGACAATGAATAGGCCCCGGATAATGTCTGGCGGAGCGTAATCACTTGTTCGAGAAATCCGCGCCAGCGTCCAGCCGTTTCGGCAAGCGACGAATCTCCAGGCAGCACGGGAAGGTATCCCTGGTACACCGAATCCGTGTCACCCAGGGCAAAACCCATCAGTAGGCGATCTGTCCCACCGCGCCAGGTGTGCTCAGGATTGACCGGGACCGCCAGGGACTGAAGCTCTTGCGCGTCCACGCCCCAGTGGATGCCGAGCGTTTCTATCCAGTTCAGGATCTGCTCCACATCGGTTTGGGCCAGGGCAAATCGTCGTTGCAGCATGGGCAGGTCCAGCAGCGCACTGACCTCCCGGACATCGAGTCGACCCTGAGGTAACCGTAGCAGGGCAAGAAATCCCTGCACCAATGCACTCTGCTCGGTAAGCGCGTATTCGGCGAGCGCAAAGGGGATGTGCCGGGTTCCGGTCGCTGAGCCGAAGACGGACTCGATCAACGGCGCATAATCCGCCAGCCTCGGGATGAACACCCGAATATCTGCCGGCGTAAGACTGGGATCGCGCTCAAAGGCATCAAGAAGGCGGTCGTGCAACACCTCGACTTCACGCATCGGGCCATGACAGACATGCACCTCGATCGAACGGTCATCGACAGCGAGCTCCGGCGGTGGCGTCCCGCGGCTGTCAAGCAGCTCCACCATGTCCGACTGGATCACACCCAGCAGCGTGCTGCGCCCGGGTACCTGATAGGTCTCGGACTCAATGGCTTCCATGTCGATTAACTGCCCCAGCGTTTCACGGCCCAGCCGGCCCATCGAGGCCAGCAGGCGGTTACCCTGATCCAGATAGGCATCCGCTGCTTCACCCTTCACAGCCAGCAGCCGGACGCGCTCGCGGTCACTCACAATCTCGGCCCAATAACCCTCGCTGAAGTTGAGGTGGTACAGGTGGACCTCGGTATGCCGGGCCACTGTGGCGACAAGTTCGAGAAATGCCGGCGACAATCCCGTCAGGGCAAAGAGTGATAACCGCTCGGGGAGCACCCCTTTATCGATTGATCCGGCGTGCAGGCGCTCAAATAACGCATCGCGCCATCTCAGCCAATGACGCGTATCCCCTTCGCTGATGAGGCGTTGCCACAAGGCCCCCTGCCAGTGTGCGACGTCACCGCGCTCCCAGTCGAGAATCCAGTCGGGTCGGAACACCAGATACTGTTCATAAAGCCGACCCATCTGCCGCGCGAGTTGCCAGCGCTGCAGTTCACCGCTGTCCTGAAGGTAGCGCGACAACGCCGAATGGCGTGATACGAATGCATGATCTTCGAGTGCCGGCAGCACACGCCAGGCCAGGACATCGGCTGAAAAGGCGTTGGCATCAGGGACGTCGTCCAGGGTGTCCCGAAAGATCTGCCAAAGGAGTCTCGCCGGCAGCAGCCAGCGGATATTGGCGCTGATGCCGGTTGTTGCGGCGAGGCGAATCGTCAGCCACTCGCTGATCGCCGTGCCGGGGACCGCGATGACCTCCGGTTTAAGTACTTCGCTGAGGGGGTTTTCGAGATTGCGCCGAAGTTTCTCGGCAAGATCCTCCAGACGATTGGCGTGGTGCAGATGAAGCATCGGCTGCCGCTCAGTAGAGCAACGTAACGGGGGAAACCATTGTGATAATTATCACCTGTGGGCGTCTCATGAGGTGAGCCCGTCAGCGACGGTATCTGCCCCGCGGGGCAAAGTAAATGAAATCAGGTGCTTCCGCCCGGGATCGCCCGGTCGAGGATCCCCGAGAGATCACAGTCCCGCGGCAGGGTGCCAAAGGCTCCGCGATATTGCGACCCCAGGCGCGACCGGCAAAACGCCTGCGCCACTGCCGGCGGGGCATGACGTACGAGCAAAGACCCCTGCAGGGTCAGCGCCATCATCTCGGTAATCGTACGCAGCCCGGTTTCGATGTTCTCGGAATTTTTCAGTTCTCGCGCCAAATCATCGATCGCGTGGTCAAGATGGTCGTTATTGCCCTGCCCTTTCTCAAGTTCAGCCATTAGCGCGAACAGCGCCTCGGGCTCGCGTCCAATGGCACGCAGCACATCAAGCCCAATCACGTTGCCCGACCCTTCCCAGATCGAATTGACCGGAGCCTCGCGATAAAGCCGGGGCATGATGCTGTCCTCAATGTAGCCGGGGCCGCCATGGCACTCCATGGCCTCAAACACCAGATAGGGGCATCGACGGGTATTCCAGTATTTGGCCACCGCTGTGCCCAGACGGGCGATCGCGGCTTCATGGGGATCGCCCGGTTGATCCATGGCACTTGCGACCCGCAGCCCGAGCGCCAGCGCTGCTTCGGTTTCAAGCGCCATATCGGCAAGGACATTGCGCATCAGCGGCTGGTCAATGAGCCGCTCACCGAAGGCATGGCGGTGCCGGCAATGGTGCAGCGCCTGCACCAGTGCCTGACGCATCATGCCCGCCGAAGACATGGCGCAATAGAGCCGGTTGCCCGCCACCATATCAATGATGGTCCTGACGCCGCGGCCTTCTTCTCCCACCATTAATCCGTAGGTCTTCTCAAATTCGATCTCGGTCGATGCGTTGGAACGGTTGCCGAGTTTGTCCTTGAGCCGCTGGATCGCAACATTGTTCCGCTCGCCGTCAGGGCGCCAGCGCGGCACCAGAAAACACGACACCCCGTGATCGGCGGTCTTCGCCAACACCAAAAAAGCATCGCACATGGGCGCGGAACAAAAAAACTTGTGTCCTGTCAGCAGATATTCCGCGCCCGGGCCACTGCCTTCTCCAGCCGGCACGGCCTGTGTGGAATTGCTGCGGACATCAGAACCCCCCTGCTTTTCCGTCATGAACATCCCGATCAGGGCGCCCGCTTTTTCGGTCACCGGAATATCACGTCGATCGTAGGTATTGGAGAGCACCCGCGGCAGCCAGTCGGCTTCGATCAGCGGAGTACTGCGAAGGCTTGGGACGGCGGAATAGGTCATCGCCATGGGGCACATCACCCCGCCCTCAGGCTGGCTGAACAGGTAGGTCAACGCCGCCTGGCCGAGATGACCCGCGTTGCCTTCGTGGTGCCAGGCAAAGTTATGCAACTGGTGAGAGACCGCAAGATCCATCAGGTCGTGGTACGCCGGATGAAATTCGATGGCGTTAATGCGCATACCGTAGCGGTCAAAAGCCTGCAGCTGCGGCACATTCCGGTTGGCCTGACGGGCTTTTTCGAATGTGTCATCCAGACCGGCGACGCGTCCGACTTTGGCCATGTGGTCAGTGTGGTGCCCGGCGCCGCACAAGGTGAACCAGTCGCGCAATCCCTGGTCATCGGCCCAAAGATCCTGGTCACCCATATGCGGCGGCACATTGGTCACCTCATGGGTGGCGAGGCTCGACAGCGGTCGGTATGGCTTCATGGCACTTGTGCAGGCAATTCAGTGTCCAGTCTACCGCGTCTTGCTTTGCTGGCGGATCGAACGCACTTCCTGGTGAGCCATCCAGGTGGCTGAACCGACGATCACCGCGCCGCCCAGCCAGATCCAGACATCAGGATGCTCATCAAACAGGATGAGTCCCAAAACGGTCGCCCAAACGAGCTGCAGGAAAGTGAAGGGCTGCACCACGGAGACCTCTGCGGCCTTCAGCGCGCGGGTCATACAGTAATGCCCTGAGGTCGCCAGCAGCGCCGTCAGCCCCAGCAGCATCAGCTCCTCAAAGGTCGGCGTCCGCCAGACCCAGAACGCGGGTAAAGCGAGCGTCAGGGTACAGAATACCGATAACAGAACCACAATCATTGAACTCGATTCCCGACGGGTGGCGGACTTCGCCATCAGGTACGAACAGGCGAAAAGCGGTGCGGCCCCCAGTTGGGCCAACGCACCGATATCAATCACGCGCAGTCCCGGCCGCAGGATGAGCAGTGCGCCGACAAACCCAAGCACAAGCGCCGCAACACGATAGGGCTTCAGACGTTCACTTAACCATACGGCGGCGCCCAACGTGGCAAAGATCGGTGTCGTGAAACCCAGCGCCGTCACTTCCGCAATCGGAATTCGGCTCATCGCTAGAAACCACAGTATCACGCCGCCGCCGTGCACCAATCCGCGAAGGGCATGGAATCCCAAACGGCCGCGGTCCAGCGACATGAGCCCGGCCCGGGAAAGCAGGGGCAGTATCAGCACAATACCGAAGCAGTAGCGAATGAATGCCGCCTGAACCGGGTTCATGCTGGTACCGAGATAGCGCACCGCGACGGTCACACCGACAAACAGCATGCCGGTCAGCAGCATCCACGCGATACCCCGGAGATTGCCGGACAGGCCTGCTGCCGAAGATTCGCCTGGCTGCAAGCCTTCAGTCGCCGTATTGCGAGGCGGCGTCACCCAGTCTGCGCTGCACGGCCCGACGCAGGCTGTCGGGTGCCAGGACCTCAACGTCGGCACCGTGACGCATGATGTCCATCACCAGCTCTGTTTCATCCGCATAAGGAATGGTCAGCGTGTAACTGCCATCTTCACTGAATTCACCCTGCTGTCGCGAGTGCCATTTCTCGCGAGCCACCCAGCGGGCCGCCTCCGATGAGAACTTCAGCACCGCTTCTTTAGTGTGCTCTCCGGCGAAGATGCCATAACCGGTACCCAGCACCTTCTCAAGCTCTGCCTCGGTGACATGCTTGGCCTTGGGCTGCTCGACAATGTCCGCCGACTGAATCGCATCGACCGCAAAACTTCTCAGCCCTTTGCGCAAGTGGCACCAGCTATCGAGATACCAGTTATCCCGATAATGCGCGAGGCGCTGGGGTGAAACGGTACGCCGCGTG
>DDZY01000194.1 GCA_002346525.1 Proteobacteria bacterium UBA2996 | reverse complement strand
TGGGCTTGCTGTAAGACATACTCTTCATCTTCATTTTGCCCTATTACTTCTTGGTTAATGGAAACAAAAAATGGGACCGCACCTTCGAAATCGAGATGACGCTCCCCCTTCACTAAACACGGGAAGACAGTAAGTTAGAACCCGACTGGGCTTCGTGATCGCCCAATCCTGTCCATCATTAGGGTTACCCGCGCATGCGCGATGCGTCTGGATCAAACAGCGCCCGCGGTGCAATGGTTGCGGGCCGCATTTCACCCAAAATCTCTATTACAAATGCGCCGTCACTGGCATCGACTGCCAACCGGGTCGGCACATAGCCAAGAGCGACTGATCGATCAACGTGATGCGCATACATGCCGGAAGTGACATAACCCACGATCTCATTATCCTGGTAGATCGGCTCATTACCCATCACATCGCAGCCGGCGACGTCTACGGTAAATGTGACCAGGCTTTTTTCCGGGCCTTGTTCTTTTTCGAGGACAGCGGATTCCCGGCCGATGAAATCCCCTTTGTTAAGGCTCACGAAGCGGCCCATCCCCGCGGCAAACGGTCCGTAAATAGGCCGATATTCCGTTGCCCAGGAGCCGAAGCCTTTCTCGAGGCTCATCGATCGCATGGCGCGTGAGCCAAAGGGTTGGATCCCGAACTCCTCGCCTTTGTCGAGGATGTCGTCCCACAACCGCGCGTGGAATTCTGGCCGCACCCAGAACTCATAACCGAGGTCTCCTGTGAAACTGACCCGTCCCACCAAGGCAGGAATCATGCCGAGCGACATCTGGCGAAAGTCCATGAACCGGAACGCTTCGGCTGAGACGTCATCGTCGGTGAGTCGGCTGAGGAGTTCGCGGGCTTTGGGACCGGCGATGGAGAGTCCCAGCAGCCCCATGCCGTAAGCCTGCACTTTGACACCGGCATCGGCGGGAAGATGCGCTTCAAACCAGCGCATATGATATTGCTCGCCCATGCCCGAGCCGAAAATAAAGAATCTGCGATCATCCAGCCTTCCCACCGTAAAGTCGCCAATCAGTTTTCCGTTTTCATTCAGCATGGGGGAAAGCGCAAGGCGGCCCTGGCGGGGCAGTGCGTTAGCCAGGAGGTGATCAAGCCAGGATTCTGCCCGGGCTCCGGTGATCTCGTATTTTGCGAACGAAGAGATGTCGCACACGCCGACACCGTTTCGAACCGCCTGGCATTCCTGCTTGATCGGCTCAAACGCATTGGAACGCATGAAGGTGACGTTCTCGACCGGTTCACTTCCCGCCGGGGCGTACCATAGCGCCTGTTCCATGCCGTAGGAAACGCCAAAGACCGCGTTCAATGCCTTTTGTTTCTCATAGATCGGGGTGGTGCGAAGCGGCCGTGCTGCGGGCAACTCTTCATTGGGAAAGGTGACCTGAAACCGCCGGGAGTAGTTCTCCCGCACCTTGGCGCTGGTGTAGGCCATTGTGGTCCAGTCGCCGAAGCGGGAAACATCCATTCCCCAGACGTCAAAGCCCGGGTCGCCATGCACCATCCAGTTGGACAGGGCGAGCCCCACGCCACCGCCCTGACTGAAGCCGGCCATCACGCCGCAAGCGCACCAGAAGTTGCGAAGCCCCCGGACCGGTCCGATCAGCGGATTGCCATCAGGTGCGAAGGTGAAAGGCCCGTTGATGATCTGTTTGATGCCGGTGTGTTCAAAGGCAGGAAAGTGTCGAAATCCCACTTCAAGGGATGGTGCAATCCGGTCGAGGTCTTCCTGCAGCAGTTCGTGTCCAAAGTCCCATGGGGTTTCTTTTGGGCTCCAGGGAACGCCGGCTTTTTCATAAGTGCCCATGAGCATGCCTTTGCGTTCCTGGCGAAGATAGAGCTCGCCATCCGGATCCACGATATGAAGGACTTCTTTGCCAGTGGACTGATTGATCTCTTCGACCTCTGGCATGTCCTCGGTAATGAGATACATGTGTTCCATCGCAAGTACGGGAAGTTCCAGGCCTACCATGCGTCCGACCTCCCGCGCCCAGAGTCCGCCGGCATTAACAACGTGCTCCGCTTCGATCGTGCCCTGTTCAGTAATGACTGACCAGCCTCCCTCCGGGGTGGGCTGCAGGTCCGTGACACGGTTGCGCAGAACGACTTCGGCACCCTGTATCCGCGCCGCTTTGGCGAAGGCATGGGTAACATCAGAAGGAGACAGATGTCCGTGCATGGGTGTATACAGCGCGCCCAAAAATTCTTTGGGATTGATAAGAGGGAGAATCTTTTCCGCTTCGGTCGGCGTCAGCAGTTCTGTATCAATCCCGAGCAGTTTCTCCTGCGACTGCATAACCTTGAGCAGTTCCATGCGTTCCGGGGTCGCTGCCAGAAAGACACCCCCGGTGAGTCGAAATCCCGTTTCCTGGCCGGAGATTTCCTCAATCTCCTTATAGAGGTCAATGGTGTAGGACTGCAGTTTTGCCACTTGCGGGTCACTATTGAGAGTGTGGCAGCCCCCCGCGGCGTGCCAGGTGGATCCCGACGTCAGTTCTGATCGCTCGATCAGGACCACATCATGCCAACCGGCCTTGGTCAGGTGATAGAGAATGGATACCCCAACGACGCCGCCGCCGATTACGACCACCTGAGCATGTGATTTCATCAGTTCCTGTTCCCCTTGAGCAGTCCTTAGTATCTACGAGAACAATCTTAAGTCACATCACTGGTCCGGGGGAGAGCAGATGAGATTGGAAAGTCCACCGGCAACGGCGGATGTCGCCTTTGCGTCAGAAGAGCCTTGGATTGAGTGGCGACGCAGAGGTCATGCCACCATCTATGGTAAAGCACTGCCCCGTGGTGAAGGCTGCCTCATCCGACGCCAGCCAGACTGCCATGGCAGCGATGTCCTCGGGCTGGCCAAACCGGCCTGCCGGATGTCGGGCAAGCGCATCGGCCTTTGCCGTGTCCGGATCATCAGCAACCGCGAAGGCGGCGTCCGCCATGCCGGTCATAACCCAGCCCGGGCAGATCGCGTTGCAGCGGATCTTGGGGCCATAATCAACAGCGATCGACCGGGTCAGTCCGTGAACAAAGGCCTTGGAGGCGTTATAGAGCGCAAGACCGGGGTCGGCCACGTTGCCCGAAATGGAGCCGATGTTGATGATGACGCCGCCGCGTTTCATGAGGGGGATCATTGCCCGGCACGCCATGAATACGCCTTTGGCATTCACCCCCATCAGCGCATCCCAATCTTCATCACTGGTATCGAGAAGGGTCTTCTCAATCTGGATGCCGGCGTTATTCACCAGAATATCAAGCCCGCCAAAGCGGTCCAGCATCTCGATGCGCAGATCCTCAATGCCGTCTGCCGAGGAAACGTCAGTCTGCCGCCAGCCCAGGGTCGGCGGCAGATCTGGAGGCCGTTCACCACGCCCACAGGTGGCAACGTCTGCGCCCTCGGCGACAAAGGCGTCGACGATGGCACGCCCGATCCCCTGGCGTCCACCGGTGACGAGCGCCGCCCGACCGTCAAGCCGACTCATGAATCATGCGCCGGCGGGCTACAGAAAGAGCGCGGCATGGGCCGGGCCAAAAGCAGGTTAGGGTGAGTGCTCATCCGCTAGAACATTACCTTGTTAGCGCCTTTCAGGGCGAGTCGGTCACGGGCTTCGTCGGGTGTTGCCGCCGTCATACCTAATGATTCAACAATCCCACGAACCTTCTCGACCTGCTGCGCGTTCGATGTCGCGAGTTCTCCCTTACCGATGTAGAGGCTATCCTCAAGGCCGACCCGCACGTTGCCTCCGCGCAGGCTCGCCTGGATGGCAAACGGCATCTGGTGTCGACCAGCTGCCAGCACCGACCACTCGAAGTCATCCCCAAAGAGCTTGACCGCGGTGTTGTGCATATGGGTAAGGTTATCGGGATCCGCTCCAACTCCGCCCAGAATTCCGAAGATCAACTGGATAAAAAAGGGTGGTTTGACGAAGCCTTTATCGACGACATGGGCAAGGTTGTAAAGATGGCCCAAGTCATAGCACTCAAACTCAAAGCGGGTGCCGTGCCCGTCGCCGAGTTCCCGGAGAGCGTACTCGATGGTCTTGAAGGTGTTGGGAAAGATAAAGTCTTTGGTCGACGCTAAAAAATCCTGCTCCCAGTCATGTTTCCACTCCGAGTATTTTTCAGCGAGGGGAAAAATACCGAAGTTCATCGAACCCATATTGAGAGACGCCATCTCCGGGCTCGCGGTCAGGGCTGCCGCAAGGCGTTCCTCAATAGTCATCCCCATACCGCCGCCGGTCGAGATATTGATCACCGCATCGCACTCATTTTTGATCCTGGGCAGAAATTCCAGGAAGGTTTCAGGACGGTAGTCGGGTCGGCCGTTTTCAGGATGTCGTGCGTGCAGGTGAATGACGGCGGCACCCGCCTCGGCCGCACCCAAGGCCGCATCGGCGATTTCAGAGGGTGTAATCGGCAGATGTGGCGACATCGTCGGGGTATGGATGCTGCCGGTAACGGCGCAGGTGATGATGACCGGTTGACTCATCTTTGTGCTCGGTTTCGCTATTGCGTTTCGGGTTATAGGCGCATCTGCTGCACTTGGGCAGACAGTCCGCCGTCGATAATCCACAGTTGACCAGAAGCATATCGTGCTTCGTCGCCTGCAAGCCAGTTCACCAGGTTGGCAATGTCCTCTGGTTGACCATAACGTCGAATGGGATGCACGTCCCGTACGGCCTGCTTGAGGGACGCGATATCGCCTGATTCTCCAAAGAAACTCTGCAGCATCGGTGTATCGACGTAGCCGGGGCATACCGCATTGACCCGGATGCCTTCGGGCCCATGATCACAGGCCATAGCCCGGGTCAGGGCATGTACCGCGCCTTTAGTGGCGCAGTAGACCGCAAGAGAGGGGTCCGCGATAAAGCCATCATAGGATCCAAAGTTGATGATAGAGCCTGCACCGGCTTTGCGCATTAGCGACAGCGCATGTTTACTGGTGAGAAAAGTGCCGTTGACGTTGACGGAAAAGCTTCGGTTCCACTCGTCAAGCGTCGTCTCTTCTATGGTCTTTTCAATCTCGATCCCCGCAGCATTGACCAGAATATCGAGTCGGCCATGTTCAGCCTCAACGTGTGCCATCACCGCTTTGGCGTCCTCTTCAGAACCCACATCATGACGTAGCACGTGGATTCGGGATTCGGGAAAATCGAAACCGGCAATGTCCGTTGCATAGACCACCGCGCCTTCGGCATGAAAGCGCTGACAGATGGCTCTTCCAATGCCGCCACAGCCGCCGGTGACCACGGCTATTCGATCTTTCAAATAGTCCGGAGGGACAGCACTCATGGCCTTACCGCTCCGCGATAGGCATCCAGCACCAGCCCATGGAAATGGTGAACGGCATGTTCGCTCAGGCCGCTATCCTTCGGATCGACCAGGTAACGGCCCTGGTTAAATGCTGGGGTCTGCATGCCCCGCTGAACGCTTTCTACCAGCCCGATGTCCTCAGGCTGTAGAACTTCATCGATGAAACGGATCGCCTCCAACTCCGATTCATTAGGGGTATCGGTTTCGAAGAAAAAGTCGAATACCTCGTAAGTCTGTTCCGGCCCGTCGGGATAAAAGCGCCAGACCATGAAGTTGCCCCGCCCCGGGTATCGCATGAGCGTTGTGTTTGGCCATAAATACCAAACAGCATGATCGGTGACGCTGGCGCTTTCTACGCCATAGGCATTATTGTCGCCACGCCCTGCCTTGGCCATGTGGCTGGAGTAGATACCGTGGGTTTTGACTTTGTACGTGTCCATCTCAACGAGTGTGCAGAAATCCCGATGGGCGACGGGACAGTGGTAGCACTCGAGAAAGTTATCCACCACGGCTTTCCAGTTGGCCTGGATGCGATAGGTCAGAGTGTGGGCATAGGTCAGGCTGGCAAGATCAGGCGCATACGACATGATCTCGTCTGACAGGGATTCACTCTCATCAGCCAGTGCGGGCGTCTCCGGATCGAGATTGACGAAAACGAGATGACAGAAGACCTCGATCCTGACCGCATCTAGACAGATTTTTTCAGTATCAAAGTTCTCAATGAGTTCCGAGCGCCGGGCACGGCTGAGGCGACCGTCCAGGCCGTACACCCAGGCGTGATAGGGGCAGGTAATGACTTTTGTCTGACCGCTGCCCCGCAGCAGTTGATGACCGCGGTGTTTGCAGACGTTATAGAACGCTCTGAGTTCGCCGGTTTTATCTCTGCAGGCGAAGATGCTTTGTCCTTCGACATCGGCGGCAACATAACTTCCGGGCTGAGTGAGTTTTTCCTCGTGACAGAGAAACTGCCAACTTTTGTGGAAGATCTGCTGGCGCTCGAGATCAAGAAAATGCTGATACTGGTAACAGTCGGCATGCAGCGAATGTGAACGCGATGCGACTTGGTCATATCCCTGGCTGACACGGGCCAGAGTATGTGGATCGATGGTCTGGCTTGTCATGCCAGCTTTTCCTCCGCCTAAGACCTCACAAGTGGGATACCCAATCTACACTAAGAAATTACCCAAAGGCGAGGCCTTTTCGCCCATAGGACTTTGGAATTCGTAAGAATCCGGCTGAGATGACATCTCATGCAAACTTAAGCCAGTCTCGGCAAACAGCGATAAAATCAGGACTTATGAAAGAGCTTTTTGAAAACAACCGTCGCTGGGCAGCGAAGATCACGGAAGACGATCCCGAGTTCTTTAAGAAACTCTCGCATCAGCAGAGTCCTGAATATCTGTGGATAGGATGTTCAGACAGCCGGGTTCCTTCCAACCAGATTGTGGGCCTGCTGCCCGGCGAAATTTTTGTGCATCGCAATGTGGCCAATCTGGTGATCCATACTGACCTCAACTGCCTTTCTGTTATTCAGTATGCGGTGGATGTGCTGAAGGTGAAACACATTATCGTTTGTGGACACTACGGCTGTGGTGGCGTTGAGGCAGCAATCAGTGAACGTCCGAGCGGCCTAATCGATAACTGGCTATTGCATATCAAGGATCTCTACAATCGGAATGTTTCGAAGTTTTCTGACTGTACCGATCACGAAACCCGGGTCAACCGTCTTTGCGAGATGAACGTGATCGAGCAGGTCAATAATGTCTGCCACACCAGCACGGTGCAGGGCGCCTGGGAGAGAGGCCAGTCCTTACAGGTACATGGCTGGATCTACAGCATTACTGACGGGCTGCTGAGAGATCTTGAGGTCACCTTCGATGCTCCGGACCAGGTGCCGGACGTTTACCGCTGATCCCCGGCGTTAACGGTGGTCCAGTGCGTCAGCATCAGGATACGCGAATTCTCTAATGACTGAACCCGTGATTACCGGAGGCTGTCTTTGTGGGCGTGTGCGCTACGAGTTGTGCGGGCCTCCACTCGATATGGGGACATGCCATTGCCGCAATTGCCAGAGATGGTCGGGCAGTCCTTTTCATTCCGCCCTCGCGTTCGCGCTGAACGATCTGAGGTTTACCCGCAGCCCGCCGGTCTGGTATGAGTCCTCTTCCATTATGGAGCGTAGTTTCTGTTCTAGCTGCGGCAGTCCGCTGGCATTTCGTTATCTTGTTTCGATTGAGGATCTTACGATGGCAAACCCGGAGACGGTATGGATATCCGTAGGCTCTTTGGACGAGCCCGAGATAAGGTCGCCCGACTGGCACTTTGGTGTGGAGGGGCAGCTTTCCTGGATCAACTTTGATGACGGTCTACCGCGAACGCGCTGTGATGAGAGCGTTGGACTTGCGAAGGCCTACGCCTCTCAGGAGGGTGATCAGGCAGATAGCTGAGTCAACAAGACGATGAGTGTGAAGCGTGACCCTCGTTACGATGTTCTCTTTGACACCGTAGAAATCGGCCCGGTGACGGCGCCAAACCGGTTCTATCAGGTTCCCCACTGCAACGGCATGGGGCGGATGTTCCCCGACAGCATGATCAGCATGCGTGGCATGAAGGCCGAAGGCGGTTGGGGAATCGTCACCACAGAACAATGTGATTTTCATCCAACGGGTGACGTACAGCCTTTTACTGAAACCAGTATGTGGGATGACAGTGATCTGCCCTACCTCGTGGCAATGGTGGATGCCGTGCATGAACACGACGCGCTCGCAGGGATCGAACTCGTTCACAACGGCCAGGACAGCGGCTGTCTTTACTCCCGGGAAGTGCCGATTGGTCCTGAACATCGCCCGGTCACATGGCATCAGCATCCGATCCAGGCACGCGCGATGAGCCGGGACGATATTCGCAATTACCGTCGTTGGCACCGTAAGGCAGCCCTTCGGGCTCGTCAGGCCGGCTTCGACATCGTGGTGGTTTACGCAGGACACGACGGCACAGTCCCGAGCCATTTTCTCTCCCGCCAAAGCAATCAACGCTCCGATGAGTATGGCGGTTCTTTGGAGAATCGGCTGCGTCTTTATCGTGAACTGATCGAGGAGACGAAAGAGGCGGTTGGCGACACCATGGGCGTCGTAGCACGGTTTGCCGTTGATGAAATGATGGGGGCAGACGGACTGGAATGGGCCGGCGAGGGCAAGGAAGCCATCGAGATGTTGGCGGAATTGCCCGACATGTGGGATGTCAACGTAAGTGACTGGGAAAACGATTCCATGACGTCGCGCTTTGCGCAAGAGGGCTATCAGGAGGAATACATCTCCTTCGTCAAATCGGTTACCAGCAAACCTGTCGCTGCTGTGGGACGCTATACCTCTCCCGACACGATGGTGTCGGCCATCCGTCGCGGTGTGGTCGACATGATCGGTGCGGCCCGTCCGTCGATCGCTGATCCTTTTTTGCCCGCCAAGATCAAAGCAGGGCGGCCGGAAGATATCCGCGAATGTATTGGATGCAATGTGTGTGCCGCCTGGAACAATCTTTCGGCGCCCAGTCGGTGCACACAGAATCCCACCATGGGCGAGGAGTGGCGTAGGGGATGGCATCCCGAAACGATTGCGCCCAAGGAATCCGATTCAACGGTTCTCATTATCGGTGCGGGTCCTGCAGGCCTTGAGGCAGCGCTTGGATTGGGTAAGCGCGGCTATGACGTCATACTCGCTGAAGCCGGGACCGAGACCGGAGGCCGGGTGACCCGTGAAAGTCGGCTACCTGGCCTGAACGCGTGGGCAAGAGTGCGCGACTATCGTCTTGG
>DDZY01000113.1 GCA_002346525.1 Proteobacteria bacterium UBA2996 | reverse complement strand
GGCACCGCGGCTAACGCACTGGCTTTGTCCACCCTGACGCCAGCGTTTGGAAAAATCTTCTGCCACCAACTTTCGCATATCAATACCGACGAGTGTGGTGCACCGGAGTTGTTCACCGGTGGGGCAAAACTCATTGATATGCCGGGGGCAAACGGCCGCATCACGGCAAAGGCGCTCGAAGAGACGATCTATGGTGCAGGAAACGTGCATCACGCCCAGCCGGCGAGTGTCAGTATCACGCAGGCCTGCGAGTCGGGCACGGTTTATTCGATCGAAGAAATTGAGGCGATTGCTGCGGTAGCGCACAGTCACAATCTCAGCATGCACATGGATGGTGCCCGCTTTGCCAATGCCCTGGTAACGCTCGATGCGACGCCGGCCCAGATGACCTGGCAGGCAGGCATCGATGTGCTGTCGTTTGGAGGCACTAAAAACGGTTGTCTTGCTGCCGAAGCGGTCGTTTTTTTCAAGCCCGAGTTGGTCGGAGATTTTCCATTTCTGCAAAAACGTGCCGGTCAGCTGCTTTCCAAGAGCCGCTTTATCTCGTCACAGTTTGCAGGCTACCTCAAGGATGGCATCTGGCTGCGCAACGCCCGTCAGGCCAACGCAATGGCGCAGCGCCTGAGCGAAGGACTGGCAGACTTGCCCGGCCTAGAGCTCGCCTATCCGACACAGTCCAACGAGGTCTTTGTGGTTATGCCGGCGGCGCTCATTGACCGGCTCTCAGCAAAAGGCTTGGCCATTAATGACGAAGAACTCGACGGCAAGGCGGTGCGCTTTGTGGCCGCCTGGAATACGACGGAATTAGAAGTGGATGCGCTTTTGGCGGTACTTTCGGATCATTGCGCCGCCGTCTGAAAGCCGCTTCCTTTTAATCCCTCTCGACTCTCGATTATCGACTTTCATTCAGTCGTAATAGCCTGCGCGCACGCAGGCGCCGATGAAGTTGCAGATCAGCCGCTCCGCGTGGGTAATGGTGATGTGACCATGATCGTAAGAGGGGGCGATCTCAACGAGATCCATGCCCAGCACCCGGCCTTTTTTGGCAAGTCCGTGGATCAGTTGACGGGTTTGTATCCAGTCGAGCCCGCCCGGTGCCTGGGCCATCACCGCCGGCATGATGGTGGGGTCGATTCCGTCGGCATCAATGGTCAGGTAGTACGGTCCGCCGTCAGGGATTCTATCGAGTACAGCTGACATGCCGATGTCGTGCATCTCATAGGCGGTAATTATGTCGGCCCCGTAGTCGCGGGCATCTTTTACTTCTTCCTCTCGGGCACTACCGTTCGCGCGGATGCCGATCTGGACAATGTGTCCGAACCAGTCCATTTCTGAGGCCCGCCGGATTGGACTCGAATAGCCTTCGCGAATCCCGTTGACGTCGTTGCGCCAGTCAAGGTGGGCATCGATGTGAACCAGGGTGATAGTTTCGTCACGCTCAAGCGCGCGCATGACGGGGATCGGGATGCCGTGGTCGCCGCCCAGGGTGATCAGGGTGGCGCCGCTCGCGAATATTTTTCGGGCAGCCGCTTCTGCCCGTCGGTAATGCTCCTGATGATCATTGAGGTCCGCTGTGACATTGCCGCAGTCCACGACCTTGATGTCTCGGCCATCAAACAGTGTGCCGCCAAGATCCCAGTCGTAACTGGTCAGGGTGTAGGGCACATAACTTGGCCCCTGCCGAATCGCATCGGGTGCGAGGCTCTGGTCGTTAGCCATACCGTGAGGGTAGTACGGCAGTCCATACGGGACCCCGAGGATTGCGATGTCCGCATCCAACTGATCAAGATTCAACGCCAGGGGAAAATTGAGCAGCGTTTTTGAGGGCGTCCTAGGCGCCTGGGTGAGGGCTGTCGTCATATCTTTAGAGGCGGTTTTGAATGGGAAGCATTTCAGGGTGCCGGCACCAGATACTGACGATGCAATGCCTCGAGGCGCGATTGCAACTCAGCATCGATTTCAAAGTCCAGAGCTTGTAGGGCACGATCCAGGTGCCAGATCTGTGTCGCACCCACGATGGATGCGGTCAGGAAAGAGCGGGTCAGTACAAAAGCATGAGCCAGCACCTCCGGACTGATACCGCATTCGGCGGCAAGATCCACGTACGCCTGGGTTGCGGCCTTGGCTTCGTCGCCAAAATACCGGGTATTGGAAGGCCAGAGCGTATTGCGCGCACCGGCTGGCCTCGCATCATCGAGGTATTTTCCGGTCAGTACGCCGGCCGCCACCGGCGCATAGGCCAGCAGACCCACACGTTCACGTAATGCGATCTCAGCCAGCGCGAGTTCAAATTTTCGGTTGAGCAGGCTATAGGCATTCTGAATACTGACCGGCCGGGCGATGCCGCTGGCATTAGCGCGCGCGACAAAATCCATTGTGCCCCAGGCACTTTCGTTTGATATGCCCCATGAGCGGATCTTTCCGGCCTGAATGAGCTCATCAAGCGCGGCGAGCGTCTCTGCCCGATCTGCACCCGTATCGTCAATTTCTTCGGTTTGTCCTAGGTCCTTGAAGTCGGTCCAGCCACGATCCGGCCAGTGCAGCTGGTATAGATCGAGATAATCCGTGTTCAGCCGTTTGAGGCTGTCCTCGCAGGCCGTGTGAATCGTCGCGCGAGTAAAGCAGCAGTCACCGCCCCGAATGTGATGCCGACCCGGGCCACAGACCTTGCTGGCAAGGACCACGTCGTTGCGGCACTGGCGCTCGTTTAGCCATTCTCCAATGATGATCTCGGTGTGTCCGTAGGTTTCCGGACGGACATCAACGGGGTACATCTCGGCGGTATCAAAGAAATTGATCCCGTGGGCGAGCGCATGATCCATCTGTGCAAATCCCTCTTCACGGGTGTTCTGTTCGCCCCAGGTCATGGTGCCAAGGCAGATGACCGAGACGTCTATTCCTGTATCACCTAACGGTCGGTAGCGCATTTCAAAAAAGTCCTGTATTCAAGGTTGGATTGAATCTCTCACAAGTATGTAACATAAGCAGGTCAAAACCAACGTTGAGGCCGTGACTGCGCTTTACACCACCGCAACTTCTTCGACTTGTTAAATGCAAAAAGAGATCAGCGAGTATCAGCATCTGGGCGCAAC
The DNA here is from genome assembly GCA_002346525.1 of Proteobacteria bacterium UBA2996. Lineage (GTDB taxonomy): Bacteria > Pseudomonadota > Gammaproteobacteria > Arenicellales > UBA868 > UBA868. The sequence continues at coordinate 9,437 of DDZY01000113.1, read as the reverse complement.
CGTGATCCGCCAGTGCGTTGACGTGGACGCTTTGGTCAAACTCTCCAGCGCGACAGAGGCCGATATTCATTCACCGGGTCCTTTTTATCATGGATATAGAAGCGAAGCGGGTCGGGGCAGTTTCCATGGCAACCTGCGCTTATGGGAGCACGACGACACCTTCCGGGAGTTCTGCCTCGCGTCACACCTGCCCCAGCTTGCGGCAGAGTTTCTAAACTCACAACGCGTCAACCTGCTGTACGACCAGTTATTCGTCAAGGAGCCTGGTACGCCAAATCGGACGCGGTGGCATAACGATCAACCCTATTGGCCCATTCGGGGAGGGCAGGTCCTGAGTTTCTGGATCGCACTGGATCCCGTTACGCGCGATAGCGGTGCCCTTGAATTTATTGCCGGCTCACATAGATGGGGCCGCTGGTTTCAGCCCCAGGCTTTTGGTGACACGGCCGGTCAGAGTGAATATGTAGCCAATCCGGACTATGAGCCGATTCCGGATATCCAGAATCACCGTGGCGATTATGAGATCGTGAGTTGGGATCTTGAGCCGGGAGACGTGTATGTGTTTCATGGGCTGACGGTGCACGGCTCGGGCGGCAATCACCACCAGAGCCACCGTCGTCGTGGATACGCCGTGCGCTACACAGGCGATGATGTGGTGTACGACTCTCGAGTCGGCACCAATACCAGTCTCTGCTCAGAGGGCCATCGGGACGGTATGGTGCTCGACAGCGATCGCTATCCGGTGGTTTGGCTTGCGAGTTGAGAGGGGTTGAGACCCGGTTCCAGACATTGGTATCGACCCGTTTAACAGGGTACTACGTACGTTTGCGGACCTCAGACAGGTATTCATCTAGGAGTGTTTAGCTGACCTTCTATTCGCAAGGTTATCTCGGAACCGATTTACTACGAACATATGAGGAACGGTAAGGCAGAAGAGACCGACAAATATTGCCTGGGTAAGGGCTGCGCTGCTCTGGATGGCAGTCCGACTTTCTACCGCTACGAAGATGATGACAACGCTGAGGAGGGTAAACGTAATCCCATAGATCAAGATGCTCCGAATATTGGGTTTCAACACCTCAATAACTTTCAGGATATGGCGGGGGCTATGAAGTAGGCAAAAGTAAACGCTGAAGAAGATTAACGGCGGGGTAAGAAAAGTTAGAGCACCTAAAGAGAAAACTTCGAGACTCACCCAGGATTTTCGGTATAGCGAGGTTAAGATCGCTAAGATCATTACTGCGCAGGCGAAAACTCCTGGGATAAAAATCAAGTTGGCAACCGCAGCTTCAGACCAATTTACACCCAGATACCCAAAGAGCATGATGACCTCAACAGGCTGAAAAAAAACCGGCAAAATAATGACAGATGCTCCGACGCCGAGTTGATAGGAGCGCGGTAGCGCGGCGCCCCAATCATCAGCGAAGTGCCAAGCTGAAATAACAAGAAAAAGCACCAAGGAAAGTTCCGGTTGCCACAGCCAGAACATAAACGTCACCGTGGCGCCTGATACGTAACTGAGATAAAACCTGATACTCCTTTTGTGATTTATTTCGCCGTTTGTCTGGGTGAATAGTAGCGGGTCGAGCGCGCCATGCGGCAGTCCAGCCAGGATGACAGCGCCCGTTAGAACAACAAGCTGTGTAAAAGTTGAAATGGTGAAGTAATGAAAAAGCAAAATCACCAACGCAGACAAAAAGCAAAAAACAATTGAATGGCGCTGAGCTATCATCTTGAGACCGGTTTGAGTCGAGGCATACCGGTTAACCCAGCAATAAAGGGTCTTTTCGGGAGAGCGTAAATTGCCCGCAGGAGATCCGTCGGTTGGGCGCTGTCTGAAAGAAAACGCACAAAATGATCGGGACGCATTCTTTTCGCGAGTGCCAGGAAAATTTCTGGTACATCGTTACTCGGGTCTTCGATCACTTTTAAAAACAAGCGATCAGCCCATCGCATCCAGGCGGGATCCACTGTTTGGCACGTCGGCGGAGCGCCTTTTGAGAGGGCAAGAGCGCATTCTAATGCCCAGGCTTGGATGCGTAAAAAAGCATAACCCGTGGATGGGCGGGCTGCGCCTACAGCGACGCCGGCTTGAACTATGCGGCTGTTCTGCTGAGCAGGTTTGGTGTTGCAAGACATGGGTATAAAGCCCCGCTCTCGACGGTGCTCCTGAAAACCCACTCCCTTCATTTTCTTTTTTATAGAGTCTTGGAGGGCGGTTTCCAGTACTTCTTCGGGAGCCGATCTTGTAAAACGGGTCTCCTCAAAAAGTGCACGTCTTTTAGAGAATGGCAGCAAATAAGTAAAACGAAAACCGTACTCGTCCTGCTGCATGTTTATCATGATTTGAGCAACCTGATCATCAAACATGTCTTGATCACACTCTATTTCTATGCCAAGAAAATGTTGACCAAACGGCCTTTTAACGACGCGATCTCGCAACGGACGAGTGTCGATCACCCATCGTGAGCAGAATTCGCCTCGGTCAGTCGTTAGACTGACCGACTTAGCGTTCTCTTGAATATTCTTTACGCGAACGGACATCATTAGCGACAGATGAGTCGACTTGTCGATGTGGTTCTGAACGTGTTTATAGAATGACGCTGATCTAATACATCGGTAGGCGAGATCGCTATTCGACTTATGGGAGTAAATATCATCGTCGGCGCAAGAGAACTGCCAGGTAGCCCAGACCTTTGCCTCAAGATTTTTCAGAGAATGGTCAGATTTTTCCCAAAAGCACCAGGTCCTGTCATCTGAGTATGCGTCGCGATGTTCGACAATAAGAACTCGAAGGTTGGATCCATTTTCAATGAGCAATCGGGCTAAAGATAACCCGGCACATCCACCGCCGATGACGATCAGGTCATACTCTGGGTGTGCTTCTTTCATCGAAGTCCATTACGCTTGGGGATTTGTTCCGGGATAACTCCGGATGGCCTTATGCAGGGCCGGGTCATGAGTTGGCAATTCGTGCGGAGCGATTGGGAACAGACCCTTGAGCAACGTTGCCGAAGCCAAGACTAATTTTTCCCATTGCGGCACAACGGTCCGTCGCGTCAAGCTCGCTTCTGTTTTGTCGCGGACTCTAATTCCGATCTGTCGATATACGCTCGCGGCTATAGCAATAGCCTGCCGCGAGGTAGCAGGCAGGAAGCAAAATCCTTCCCGACCGCTCTCGTAATACCGATCTGCGAGATTGACGATTTTGTCTGCGGCTTCGCAAATGTTTTCCAGCGACGCTTTAGAGTGTGACAGAATTTCTGTACAGGAGAGAGCACCAACGAAGGTTGTTGGAAGATATCGTCTTTGAGAGCGAGCATCTTCGGAAATATCCCTCGTGATATTTGTTAGCTGCATTGCAATTCCCAGATCGATTGCGTGCGGCATAGCTCGAGGGTCCTTCACCCCCAGGACAGCACACATCATGATGCCGACGCTTCCTGCGACTTGGTAGCAATACTGGATCAGCTGCTCTTCATTTTGAACAAGAACCTCGTCAGACAAATCAGACCGGCATCCCTTGACGAGCTCAATTGCAGCACGAGGATCGAGGTCGGTATCCTCTGCGAGCAGAAAAAGCTGTTGAGTAAGTTTTCCAGGAGAAACGCTGCCTTTCAACTCTGCTAACGCCTGATCAAGACGATCTCGCGCCTCATTTTTCGAGGTCGATCGGTCAGCAATGTCATCTATTGCCCTGCAGAATTCGTATAAGCGCGCTGCTCTGTCAGCGGTTGTCTGATCCAGAAACCTACTCGCGAAATAAAAAGATCGACTCCGATTCTTAATAACGTGATCGGGCGCAGGATGGTGCAAAGACCCGAAATTCTTTGGAGGGAGTGTCGTTTCTAAAATAGAAGTATTCATGCCGCTTTATCCAATTTTTGTGAATGCTGGAAAGGGGGAATTAATTTTTCAATTACTTTTGCGGAGCAAAGTACCCCAGGAAGGCCAGCACCGGGGTGAGTTCCCGCCCCAGCGATAAATAAGTTCCGAATACCCTCCGCTTGATTATGGAATCGAAACCAGGCGGATTGCTGAAGCGTCGGAGAGCTTGAGAAGCCTGCGCCTGCTTCGCTGAGGTAATCTTTTGAGAAGTCCTCCGGCGTCATCCAGAAGGCCTCAACGGCGCTTTCGGTAATTCCCGGCAACAATGTCCTATCAAGCGCAGTGAGGATCCGAGACTTGAGTCGCGGTGCTTCCAGCGACCAGTCAATGTTCGCTGTTAAATTTGGAACCGGCGCCAAGACATAAAACGAGTCCATACCGTCAGGAGCGAACGTTGGATCAGTAGCGGTCGGACGATGTATATATAAAGAAAAATCTTCCGCAAGCGTTTTATTTTTGAAGATATCCTCAAGTAACGCTTTGTATCGAGGTCCCAGCCAAATTGTGTGGTGAGCAACGTCAGGAAACTTCCGAGTACTCCCAAAAAACAGGACGAACAACCCCATCGACAGTTCAGTCACCCGTCGTTTTATCTTTAGGGAGGTACGCTGCACTTTTTCGGGCACCATGTGCCGAAACAGGAAGTTGGGATCCACGTTTGAGACGACAATATCCGCGTGAAGACTCTTCCCGCTTTCAAGAACGGCGCCAGTGGCGACGCGGCCTTTGATTGTTAAATGATCAACGGTGCAGTTGGTTTCAATCTCAATACCCGCTTTCAGCATCAACCGTTCGAGCGCGTCAACGAGAGCGCCGGTTCCTCCTTTCGCAAAGAAAACCCCCCATTTCCGTTCGAGGTAGTGAATCAGGTTATATATGCTGCTGGTTTGAAAGGGATTGCCCCCGACCAGGAGAGGCTGCATTGACAGAGCCTGACGCAGGTCGTCGTGTTGGATGTGACGAGAAACCAGATCATAGACACTTTTGTCTGCCCTTAGTCGTGCAAGATTAGGAATCTGCCTCATCATACGTGTAATAGAGTGAAAAGGTTGATCGGCGAGTTGCGTAAACCCTATCTCGAATCGCTTGCGTGACTCTTCTAGCAGAGCCCTATAGCCAGCCACGTCAGCCGGATTGATCTTTCTGATCTGAGATTCTGTATCTTCGACTGTCCCACCGTAATCAAAGATGCCCCCATTTGAAAAGTGGAACCGATACCAGGGTTCCAGGGGAATAAAGTCAACATAGTCCTGTCGACGCTCTCCAAAGAGGGAGAACAGTTCGTCAAAGAGGAAGGGGGCTGTGATGACTGTAGGGCCCGCATCGTGCTGAAATCCGCCCCTGCGGAACACTTGGGCGCGACCTCCAAGCCTTTGACAACGGTCGACCAGTTTTACACGGTAACCTTTAGCCCTTAATCGAATCGCAGAAGCGATACCGCCGAAGCCTGAGCCAATTACAAGCGCTAGTGGTGCCTTGGACATAGGATGAGTGCGAGACCCGTTAGGGACGTTTCTTCTAGGGAGCTCATTCTTGAAATTTAAAGATCACCTTTGATAAAACGAATGGTCAAAGTCACGCCCCTTTAGGGGTATCCAACTCAACGCGAGTCGTAAACCCCTAAAGGGGGCGTGTTCGTAGATTTAGCCGGAGGCCTTCTCGGCTTCGATCCTCGCGGAATCTCGCGTTGCTGCAAGCCAAATAGCAACTCCGAATGCGATCTTGTTTACCAAGTCAGCGAGGTTGTAAACGATATTGAGCGAATCAATACTGGCAGACTGAGTCATGTAGCCCATGATGTAACCGATCGGGTAGATTGCCCAGCCTACCGTAACGATAAGGCGAATTGTCCTGAATGCGCTCTGGCTAGCCGCGTTCGCGCTAGTCGCGTTGATTTTGCTGGCTTCGCCGATAAAGATTTCATAGATGATGTAGAGCCATCCAATCATTCCAATAATGAATCCCAGCGTAATATCCATGAATCCGGCTTCTCCCATGTAGCCGCCAACCAGCATGACGACCGAAGCAACCAGCAATTTCCAGAAAAGTGAGGTCGGGACGACCGTAATCGCTGCAAGGATGAGGAAAAACTCGATGATTTGAAGCGGGACCGTCAGTAACCAGTCAATGTACCGATAGACAGTGGGGCTCTCCCCCAACACGACCCAGACTTCTCTCATATAAAAATAGTGGACGGCAGCAATCAGGGTCACGAGACCTGCTACGGTCACAGATGTTTTCCACTTTGCAACAACGCGATCACGCTCAAGAAAAAAGAATACGGTTGCAGCAACCATCGCAATCGAAATGAGCCAAAAAGTTACTCCGACTAGATCAGTCGGTTGAAGCATGTTCTGCATTCAGAATCTCCAAAAAATTTGTCATAAGGTTTCGGGAAACAGCGTTTTTAAATTCATTCAAGACTTGTCAAAAAAGCACCAGGGTAGAAATGGTTATTCAGACGCGTCAAAAGAGAATTTAAATCTCGGACGTATAGCAAACGTGAAAGATAGATCGTTGAGGCGGATACGATCTTCGCTATCTAGAAATTTAACAGTGGTTGAGTAATGGTTAGTAATTTCGCAACAGCTCAGGAGGATGAACTTTGCCTGGTTGATAAGAACGATGAGTTAACTGGTACGATGTCTAAGGAATCCTGCCACGTTGGAGCGGGCCAACGTCATAGGGCCTTCTCGCTGCACGTCCTTAATTCTCGCGAGGAGTTGCTGATTCATCGCAGATCAGAGTTAAAAATGCTTTGGCCAGGTTTCTGGTCAAACAGCTGCTGTAGCCATCCAAGGGTTGGAGAAACTGTCGATGCGGCTGTGAAAAGAAGGGCAATCGAAGAGTTAGGTATAAGCGTTATGCCTCTGTTCTGCTATAAATTTGAGTACAGGGAGAAGTATCTGGATGTCGGGACGGAACATGAAATCTGTCATGTATTTGTTGCGCGATCAGATGAACTCCCAAAACCTAACCCTGCCGAGGTCTCGGAGACCAGTTTCGTTTCTTTTTCCGATCTGGATCGACTGATTTCTTCTCGACGCAAGGATTTCACTCCTTGGTCTCTCATGCAGTGGGACGTGCTTACAGACAGGTTTCTGGAAAAACTGTTATCAGGTATTGAGCCATTTGCTTAGCAACTAATTAGTTGCGGCATATGCTTTTCAACTCGAGATATTCCTCGAGACCATGAGTCCCACATTCCCTGCCATTCCCCGACTGCTTGAACCCACCGAATGGCGTAGCAAAACTTGGTGCACTACCATTGATATGAATCTGGCCGGCCCTTAATCGCGCCGCTACTCTCTCGGCCCGTTTGGAATCCGAAGTCTGGATATACGCGGCTAAGCCGTAAGGAGAGTCGTTGGCGATTTGAATTGCCTCATCTTCGTCGTCAAAAGGAATAATCACCAGTACCGGGCCGAATATTTCTTGTTGGGCGATTCGCATCGTGTTATTGACGTCGCTAAAAACCGTTGGTTTGACATACCATCCGGTATCGATCCCCTCTGGCCTGTCTAACCCTCCAACTAAGAGAGTGGCACCTTCGTCTATGCCAGCCTGAATCATTCCCTGAACCCGGTGGTATTGAATTTCATCAAACAGAGGGCCTATGTGATCTCCTTCGAGGCTCGGGTCGTTCACTTCCTGGCTTCTTGCGGCCTGTTCGGCCAGCTGGACAACTTGTCCATAGCAAGAACGCTCGACGATGAGGCGAGTGGGTGCATCGCATGACTGCCCCGAGTTATAAAAGCACTCATAAACCGAAGCGGGGATTCGTTCTTCAAGATCGCTATCGGCGAAGACCACGTTTGGGGATTTTCCTCCCAATTCCAAAGTAACCCTTTTGATGTCATCGGCAGCATTTTTGGTAACGTCCTTTCCAGCTCGGGTTGATCCCGTAAACGAAATCATTTGAATATCTGGATGTTGCGCGAGCGCTCTGCCTACCTGTTCGCCCTTTCCATGTACTAAATTAAATGTGCCCGCAGGGAATCCGGCTGCATCTATCAATTCGGCAAATATGGAGGCCGATATTGGGGCATGCTCTGAGGGTTTCAAGACGCAGGTACATCCGGCGGCGAGAGCCGGGATTACTTTTAAGCCAATTTGAAGGATAGGCCAGTTCCAGGGTGTGATCAGCCCGCATACCCCAATCGGTTCCCGAAGAAGTAGATCGCCGCCCGGAAGAGTTTCACTTTCTACGAGAGTCTCTAAAGCGTGTCGAAATGACTCAATGTGCCCCATTAAGGACGCGGCCTGAGCATCGCGTGACATGGAAATCGGAGCACCCATTTCCATAGTCATTGCCTGTGCTAAGTCTTCTAAACGATTTTCAGATATCTCATGAAGGTTGGCGAGAAGTGATAACCGTTCCGATTTGGAGCTGTTAGAAAAAGAATCGAATGCGGCTGCTGCCGCGCTAACCGCACGATCGACGTCTGTTTTGTCGCCAAGAACAATTTGCCCAATCTCTTTCTCATTGGACGGGTTCAGAATAGGGAAGACATCTGTGGAATGAGGTTGTACCCACTTTCCGTTGATGTAAAAACGTGTGAGATTGGTCAAAGGTATTCCTCCGAAGGCGTCTTGAAATCAGTAGGTAGCTGTTGTTCCGGCTGAGGTGGATAGGTTTGAAAACTGGCGAGATGTTGCTTATTGCATTGTTTGGCAGGCCTTTGATCGGAGAGGCCGGACTGATTGTTGAATTCCAGTTATCTCGATTTAATTCCCACAGATGGCTCTTAATAGCGATCAAGGAAATGCCGGGCGATTTACTCTCGTCTTTGAATAATCAGTTCTTATCTTCCTCGAAAAGAACTGCTTCGTTTTTTCTCGAAGTGCTTTTTTCCGAAAAATCTTGTAGCGCAAAGAGGGTGGGCAGGGACTCCGATACTTACAGCTCCAGTGCTCGCTAAAGAAGAAGAAGGAGTCCCTGCCCATTACAGGGCACGTCATATGCATCAGATCATGGGAGATGCGAGCCGGACTTTAATCAGCAACTTAATGGATCGCCATATCCCTTAAGTGATAATGAGAATCATTCGCAAATAATGAATAAATCTGGAATAATCTAAAATGGAGCGATGTTTTCATCCCATGGACTGATTCGATAGGTACAGCCCGTCTGATACTGCGGATCCCGAGAAATTATTGGACGAGTAGAGAGGGAAAATGACCGGTTTGGATAAAACTGAAATCACGAAGCTAAAGAGTGAATTACCTCTGCGGACGCAAGCCTTTATCAATGGAGTGTTTTTGGAAGCCACTGCAGGGCGCAAATTCGAGAGCATTAACCCTGCTACTGGGGAACTCATTTGCGCGGTATCACATTGTCACGACGAGGACATTGATAACGCGGTAAAGGCTGCTAGGGCTTCATTTGAAGATGGTATTTGGTCACGCTCGGCTCCTGAGGATCGAAAAGAGGTGCTGCTTAAACTTGCCGAATTAGTTCGATGCCACGCCGGTGTCTTGTCTGTGATGGAGAGCATTGATAGCGGAAAGACTATTACTGACTGTCATCAAGAGATCTCAATCGAAGT
>DDZY01000039.1:17773-26517 GCA_002346525.1 Proteobacteria bacterium UBA2996 | reverse complement strand
TAGTAAAGCTAGTAAAGCAGAATGTGATTTCTTATCGGTTCTTATGTTGGAGACGATGCTTCCAACCGTTCGACCAGCCAGTTTTGAAAATACCTCACATTTGCCTCCCAGGTTTTTGAGAACCGCACATCATCAGCGACTGGCGACTTTCTGGCTTTTTGCTGAAGTTCCATACAGTAATGATCCTGGGCGCGAATTCCGCGTCGGCCGGCAATCGAGCGATCAGGGCCCAGCCAGCGTTCCAGTATCTTATCGACTTCGGGCCTGAGTTTCTCGTCATCCTTAATGCCTGGTGGAATAAACCATGACATTTTTGCTAGAGTTTTATCCGGGGCTATAGGTATATAGACTGCGGGGGCGAATTCGACCCGTCCCATACTCGCGGTGACATTCGGCAGTATCGCGTTGGCAATGCTGCTCAGTTTCGACTCTCGCGGAATTTCAGGTTTCCAGGGCATCAGCGGAAGATCAACCGGGTTCGGTCGTGCTGATTCCTTGCGCAGGTCGTTGGGCCTCAGCATAAGGCTGTTATTGGAAGCAATCATGTCTGTGCAGGGTTTGCCGGTTTCAAAGTCGACCTCATCAGACATGAGGTCAAAAACGCCCTGATGCACCCAGACATGGTGATATACCTCCCAGTTCTCCATGACGAGCTTCCAGTTCGCATTAAAGAACCAGGCCTCGCTATGTACCGCCTCCATCGACCCAAGATCAAAATGGCCGAGTTCCTCTTCCATCTCTGCCAGATAGGAGTCGAGACTTGGCGCATCGCCGCTCAGATTCACAAAAACAACGTGATTCCAGACGGCGCTTCTAACCGGGACTAGGCTGGCTGACGCTGGATCAACGGGGCAGCGCTTGGCGCTCGCCGTGCCGTCCCAAAACGGTGTGGCCAGAAGGCCTCCATCAAGTCCGTAGACCCATCCGTGATAAGGGCACTTGAATGTTTTGAGGCCGCAGGCAGGCGCTTCCAGAACCACCGTCGCGCGGTGTCGGCAGACGTTGTGTAGAACCTGGATTTGGGAGGAATTGTCTCGACACAAGATCAGCGGTGAGCCGCCCACTTCCACCGGAACCGCATCTCCCACGTTTGGAACGTCGGACTCAAAGCCGATACCGACCCAGACATTGGGAAACAACCGCTCTTTTTCAAACGTGAAAAAATCCGGATCGGTGTAGATCGAAGCAGGCAGACCTTTGGCGAGATTGAGATCCGGATCCCGAAGCTGGCTGATAGCCTCCGGACCCAGAAATTCACTTAGGCTTGAGGGTTTCATCCCTTTAATCGGTTCTCGGTACTTGCTCAGCGTACTGTAGAGCGGGATTTAATTGATATAGTATTTGCGATCATACTAGCATATATTTTCGACGAAACCTTATAAGCGCTTTGCTCCAAGAGAATAAGAAAAGAGCGCCGCAGCGGTAACTTTTCAGGAGGAAAGATGTCTGACACGAAGTCGTACAGCAGTTTTGAAGTTTCACCGATTAGCGGCGCACTGGGGGCTGTCGTAACAGGCATCGATCTTTCCAAAGATCTTGATCCCATCCAGCTTAAAGACGTCAAGTCGGCGCTCAATGAATTTCTGGTTCTGCTCTTTCGTGGCCAGAGCCTGACCGTTGCCGGACAGCGCAAATTTGCAGAGCATTTCGGGCCGCTGATTCCGCATCCTTATGTTCATGGGGTCGATGAAGATCCGGATATCTTTCAGATCGTTCGCGAACCCGGAGAAGACTATAGCTGGGATAATTTTTATCACTCCGATCTCATGTTTCTGGCGCGGCCGCCGATGGGTTCGGCCCTTTATGCCGAAGAGGTCCCGCCTTATGGTGCAGATACCGAATTCTGTAATATGTATCTGGCCTATGAGGCGCTGTCGGACGGCCTCAAGCAGGTGGTGGATTCTTTGCGTGTCGTCAACGAATCAGGAGACACCAGGCAGTGGTCTGCTACTTATGAGGGAATGTACGAAAAGAAAAACGAAGAAGGTAAAGCGGTACATCCATTGGTCCGCGTCCACCCGGACACGGAACGCAAATCCCTGTACGTGAGCCCTGCATTCAGTACGCGTTTCGATGGGATGACTGCAGCCGAGAGCAAGCCCTTGATGGATTATCTTTATGAGCATGCGATCCAGTCCCGCTTTGGATGCAGGCTGCACTGGGAGAAGGGATCTCTTGCGCTATGGGATAACCGGGTCTCCCTGCATCACGCGGTCGCCGATTATTTCGGCGAGGTGACCGCTCATAGACGTGTCATGAGACGGGCGACGATCCAGGGTGAAGTGCCGATTCCCGCACATTAATCGCCATCTGACGCCGCGGTGCAATCCGGTAAAATAAAGGTTATGACGATACGTCCTTTTGTTCTTGTGACCGGACTTGCCATCGCGGGCAACAGTTTCGCCCTTGCTCCCTGCTCGGAAGGGTCAAGTCACCTTTTTGATAACTGCGTCGGCGCCCATGCCTACGCGAACGGCGATACCTATGATGGCGAGTGGAAAGCCGGTAAAAAGCATGGCCAGGGCAGTTACACTTGGGCAGACGGTGAGCGTTATGAGGGTCAATGGGACAACGGCACAAAGTCAGGCCTCGGCGCATATTTCTGGACTAACGGCGACTGCTATGAAGGCCAGTTTGTTGATGGGATTTACCACGGCGAAGGGACTTTCACCTATGCCAGTGGCAGAACGGTATCGGGTGAGTGGGATGCTGGAAAGCCCTGGAACGCGGTGGCACGGGATGCTTCTGGCAAGGTAACGCACGGATTCAGCGAAGGCGTCCCTCAGTGCAGAAAAGCGGATGGTTGAACCTGTTCCTGCGATCGGTTTCTGTGTCAGTTAATCATGCGCTCGGCGCCGGGCCGTGTGTTTATTCGAGTTCTTGCCGGTGGGCTTTTGCAAGCTCAGCCACACTGTTGAAGGTGAAGTTAACTGTCGGCATTTCGCCCGGGTCCATGGTGGCACCAAAGCCTTTTTGATCATACCGTCGGTAGATCCAGCAGTTGGCAAGACCATGCCGGTTGGCGGGTTGATGATCATGGAACATGCTCTCAGCCACATGCAGGATTTCTCCCTTGATAATACCGCGGTGTGCCAGCGTTTCCAGCATGTAGTCGAAGTTGCGGTCATCCGGTTTATAACTGCCAATATCTTCTGCAGTCATTACGGCATCGAAGGAAACCCCAAGGCGTGCATTGGAGCCTGAGAAGCTCACGTTATCGGTATTGGTCAGCACTGCCAGCTGAAAGTGCTGTTTCAGGTAAGCGAGTGCTTCTGCGCTGTCATCGAATGCCGGCCAAAGAGGCACAGACTTGCCGTAGGCTAGACACTCCTCCCATTCAACAGAAATACCCCAGTGCTCTGAAAGTCGGCGATAGACGGTCGCGAGAAGGTCAGAATATTTTTTTGACGGGGAAAAGCGCTGGGCGGTTGATTCATAGAGGGCATGGGCATTCAGGATTTCGTCACGACCTAAAACCTGGTCGACGCGATCTGTCAGGGGCTTAAGGCCGTTGATCATGCCGCTTTCCCAATCGATCAGGGTGCCGTAGACATCGAAAGTCAGGATCTTGAATTGTGAGAGATTCATGTCACGATATCAGTACAGAGTTTCGACAAGCTTAGGCGCAATATTGTACGACGTCGCTCCGGGGTTCGCTTTTTTTGAATTTTCACTTTCCTTGAAACTGGGTAAAACGTATAGTGGGAGTGATGTCGACAGCACGGCGGCTTGAGTTCCAAGTTAAGAAAAGGCAATGCAGACGTATCGGGGTAGTTGTCACTGCGGGAAGGTTACGTTCGAAGTTACTGGCACCTATAATGAGGTGCTTTTCTGTGATTGCTCTATATGCACTAAAAAAGGAATCATTCATGTTCCGGTCGATGATGATCATTTCAAGATCACCATGGGGCAGGAACACCTGAGCAATTACCAGTTTGGCTCAAGAACAGCTAGTCACTACTTTTGCAGTAGCTGTGGGATTCATGTTTTTGGCCGGCCCAGGATGGATCCGGATAAAAATACCATCAACATTCGGTGCCTGGATGATTTTGAGCAAATCATGAGTCAGAGCAGGCAGGCCCATTTCGATGGCAAACACCACCCCCTAGATGACTGAGCAGTTACACCAATACTCAACTCCGGATCCGATTCGGGAATTCAATGTGGAACGGGCTTTGCCGGATTCCGATGCGCGACAGGCATTGCGGGATGACGGTGTGGTTTGTCTGCGCAAGGCCCATGATCCGGGATGGTTATCGCTTGTAGAGGCTGGCATTGAGCAGGCTCTGTCAGGGGGAAGCGAGGATGTGGACATTGTTGAGAAGGCCAAAGATACCGGACGGTTTTCTTATTCCAGCCAGGCGTGGCAGCAGGTCGATGCCTTTCGTCGAGCAATTTTTGATTCCCGGGCACCGGATCTTGCCTTCGCTTTGCTCGATTCGGATTCGATGAATCTCTTTTATGATTTCCTTCTGATCAAGGAAGCAGGAACGGCCAATGCCAATACGCCGTGGCATCAGGATCATGCCTATTACCCGCTTCATGGAGTCGGCCTAGTCAACTGCTGGACAGCGTTGGATCCGATCCCGATGGAAACGGCTTTGCGGTTTTGGGCGGGGTCGCACCGGGAAGCCTGTCTTTATCAGGCAGCCAATTTCGCTGGCGATTCCGACTACCGGCACGTGCGCTCAGATCGACCGGTAATCCCGGATATCGATAGCGATGCTACTGCGCGTATTCTTGCGGCGGAGCTCGAACCGGGAGATATGCTGGTATGGGATTCCTATACGTTCCACAGTGCGCCCGGCAACACCTTGGATCGACGTCGAGCCGCCTTCTCAATCAATTGGGTCTCGGATGCGATTCGGTTTCATGATGTTCCCTGCCTCGCGAGTTATCGGGCTCCGGAATTGACTGAAGGATCGGCGATGACGTGTGACAAGTTCCCGTTGGTGCGAACCAGGGGGCAAGTCGCGAGTGAGCGTCCGTAGCGAGGAGGTATCAGAAAATGGATTGGAGAATCACAATACTGCTGATCTCCGTACTCTGGATGGCCTACGCTGTCCTGCAGGGGTTCGGTATCTAGCCCGAGCGCTCTTGCTCAAACCATTTAACAGCCCAAAGTCAGCTCGACTTCTTTTTTAGGAACCGTAACGCCAGCGCCGCGATATAAATCACGATCAGAAAGTGCAGCCCGGTGCTCAGCGGCGCGCCCCAGGTAATTTTCACTTCACTAATCATAAAATGCGCGTGTTCCCAGTGCGCCTCACTAAAAGTGCGTGAGATAAAAGGCATTACCATATTGTCGATGACTGCCGACATAAACTGTGACCCCGAGTGTCCGACTAAAAAGGAAACGCCGAGAAGAAGCAGGCCTTCTTCGTGAATAATGGAGAGAGTTTTTCGCATTTTTGAGATGGGTTGGTGGGCCGATATCTGATTCAGGAAAATTATATGGTCACTTTGGCGTTATTTTAATATTGATACCGCTCGCTTCAGCAGTCGACCTATTTGGTTGATCGGCTTAAGCATTCGTCAATAACCGCCTCTTCTTGAATCTCGGGATACTGAATGTGCGCCTCCCGTTTGCATTGCTGATAAGGTGAAAGCAGGTAATAAATTCCTGCTATTACACCAATACCCAACGAGATCAAAAATAAGCGACGCACCTCGGTCAGCGAAAGTTTTCGATACCCCATCGCTGGATTCTATGCCTTTTCTGATTGTCTGAGAGGATCTAGGAGATCCAACAAAAGAAAACCCCGGTATTGCACAAGCACCGGGGAAATTCAGAAGGAGGAGAAACACTAACAGTGCAAGAGGATATTAATCTCTGCACCCCGAAACGAATGTGACGCCCATCACCTGATTAGTTAACTTGTCATTCTGGGTGGTTATTGCTTGGATCACGATAGAATGCGGCGTCGCGGTGGACTCTTCGAGCATCAATCTTGGAGTCCCGAATGTAGTTTCTGTTAACTAGGAGAAAGTAGATGGCAGATTTGCGGTTGGTTTATTTCAAAATGCGTGCGCTGGCCGAGGCGCCGCAACTCCTGTTGCATTACACGGGTACCCCATATTCCTACGAGATGGCCTGGGACTACTTTGGGCAACCTTGGAGCGAGGTGAAAGCCTCTGTTCCCTACAGGCAGTTGCCCATGCTTGTTGTCGATGACAACACAAGAATCTGCCAAAGTGGTGCGATCAACCGATATCTCGCGCAGTTGACGGGCATGCAGCCGCAAGACCCGCTCCTGCGTGCAGAAGTTGATGCCCTATATGAAACCTCTCAGGAAATGTTCATGCCGCTGAACCCGACGATCAACTTCGCCGTCGGAGAAAAATTCGAATCTGTCAAGAGCGATCTGCTTGAGCAACTGCAGCCTCGCCTGGCGGATTTTGAGCGGCTGCTGGGCTCTACGCCGGATTCACCGTTCTTTTTCGGTGAGACCCCGTTCTACTGTGATTTTGGCGTCTTTCATCATGTCAATCTGGCGTTGTTTCTAGATGAGGGCTTGCTTAACCCCTTTCCGAATCTGGGTGCGTTCATGGCTGCGGTTGAGGGGCTTTCGGGTGTGAGTGAATACCTTGCGAACCGACCGGGCTTGATCGGTGTTGGGACTCAACCGCAGCTCGTCATCGAGGGGGTCGCAAGGCCCACCGGCGTCGTTAACGAATAGCCTTGATCTCTCGTTGAGGAGCAGGGCTTGGGTACCAAGATACGATGCGACTGGGCTTCAAGTCATTCGGACTACTTCGAATATCATGATCAGGATTGGGGGGTACCGGAAGAACATGATCGCATGGTCTTCGAGAAGTTCTGTCTGGAGCTCTTCCAGTCCGGATTAAGTTGGCGGACTATTCTGAATAAGCGAGAAAACTTCAGGAAGGCGTTTAAAGACTTTGACGTTTACAGCGTTTCGCGTTTCTCAGAGTCGCAAATCGCCAAACTGCTGGACAACAAAGGCATTGTCAGGCACAGGGGAAAAATCGAGGCGGTTGTTCACAATGGCATCAGGGCCAAGGAATTGATCAGGGAATTCGGCTCTTTAAATCATTATTTCTGGTCTTTCGAAGGTATGGAGTCGAAAAGAGATCTCTCTGATTCCGATACGTCGAAGACTAAAACTTCCACGCTTATCTCAAAAGACCTTAAGAAAAGAGGGTGGAAGTTTGTGGGGCCGACAACGGTCTATTCGTTTATGCAGTCTCTTGGGATCGTGAATGACCACGATAGCCATTGTTTTCGATTTGGCGAAGTCCAAAGAAAGATTGCTTCTTTCAAGAGAAATACCTTTAAATAAATAAAGTTTCTTGTCTTTTGTTTTTTGTTGTCTAAAAGTTCGGTACCTTTTGTTGGCCTAGTGCAAATCAACTGAACCAGGGTGGTCGGGGTGAAAAACCTCGTCATTGCCATACATCAATAAATCCAAAGTGGGGTAACGATGAAAGTCGCATATATTTTTTCAAGTCAAGGTCATACGGTCTCATACAAGCTAGGCAAGATGATCCTGCCGCAACTTGAAGAACAGGCACACGGTCCCGAAGTCGTCGGGATGTTCTTTTTTGAAGATAACAACTATGTCCTGGTGAAAGGCGATCCCATCGGAGAGCGCCTCGCCGTGGTCGCCAGAGATCAGAACATCCTGTTGATGGGCTGTGACCAGTGCTGCTACGAGCGCGAGATTGAGAGCAAACTGGTTGATGGTGCCGTGATTGGCTGCTTCCCCAATCTATACGAGGGGCTTGCGTCAAATATGCCGGACCAGGTGATTACGCTTTAGTGAGCTGGACGCCAATGCCTGTCTAGTCAGGGCCTTTACGTCCGTAGAAGCCCAGGTTTTCCTCATCACTGAAGCGCACGCCTTGGTTTTCATAGTAAGAGAACACCGCGATGATGCGGTCACGTGAACCCTTTACCAGGGTCACGCGGTGCAGTGTATTCTTGCCCCGGAACACATTCAGGGTGCCGGGGCTGACGACGAGTTTTTGTCGACCTGGGTTATCGTGCTGCAAGAATGCGCCTACGCCTTCGTAGTTGGGGTCGTTATCGGTTCGAAGTCCAGTACGATATTCAAAGTGACCGCCTTCTGTCGGCGCCTGCAGCAGCAGTGTCGTGGTGAACTCAGACCGGTCGAAATGCCAGTTGAGCGCCTCACCGTCGCGATAGGTCATCACGTTAAGACATGCAAGTGGGTCATCCATGGGATAAAGCGCTGCTTTTTGCATAACGGCTGCCAGAAATTCCGCCAGTGGCGGCCACCGGTAAAGCTGGACCAGGGCAGAGTCCGGGATCTGATCTGCGCAGACAGTGTGATTTGCGGTTTCAAGCTCAGTCAGGGCAGGATGTCCGGGTTCCAATCCTTCGACTTCGGGCAGGAAATAAACGTTATGTCGACGCCGATGGGTAAAGGCGCTGGATTCGACTACGGGCCGCACCTCTTCGACCACAGGATCGAGACTTTCAGGACGGATAAGCCCATCAAGATTGAATGTTCCGTCGCGTTCGAGCGTGGCTTGGCAGCGGGCAATCAGCGCCTGGCCTGCAGCGCTATCAAGCCGATCCAGCGGGTAGCGTTCGAGATCAACAACATCAGTCATGAGGTTTGCTTGAGGGTCCAGCCCGGTCAGTTAAGATCTGCTAATCGAGTCAGAGGATTGTAGCTTTATAAACCGTTGATAACTGAAGACCTCTCATCTGTGACTTGAAGACCGATCGTGATTTTTTCTGGAGTAAGGACCTT
>DDZY01000039.1:15117-17403 GCA_002346525.1 Proteobacteria bacterium UBA2996 | reverse complement strand
CTGCTTCCAAAGTTATGGTGAGAGGCTGCAAGGCAAAAATTGTTCAAAGTGCTGACACCGACTCAATGTTGCCCCAGAAGCGAGAGGGCGACTCGATCGATAAATCCTGTAAAACCCAAGAAGAAATCGATCTTGCGGAGGCGATTACGGCTCAGCGCAAGAAAGAAGCAGAAAGACAGCGCCTTAAGTTTCTGGGTCTTAAGAGACCGCCGGAAGATGAATGGCGGGAGGCTTCATATCAGTGGCGGGTAAGTTGGCGGTAAACAGCAAACAACGTATAGAGCCCCACTGCGGCCAGCAGTGAGGTAGGAAAGCCAACCGGCCCGATCGCCGTCATCGCGGTTCCTGCAATAAACGGGCCGAGCAACCCGCCAACGCCAAAAAGAACCGAAAAGACTGCGTTTGCAGAGACCAGTTCTACACCCCGAAAGCGTTGACCCAGCAGAGTAATGCCCACGGTAAATATGCCGCCCATGGCGCCGCCCCAAAGACTGACTACAGCCCAAAGCGCAAGAGCTTGTGGTTGCCACCAGTCTGCCAAGCTGCTTTCTATGAGGATAGGAAAGAGCAGGATCGACAGCATCAGTATCAACACACAAAAAATTAGTAACCAGTGCCGATTCATTTTGTCGGCCAGCCAGCCGATCGGGTATTGAAAGAAGATAGCGGCAACGGCGCCCACCCAGATAACCGCATAGCCTGTCTGACGGTACTGTGCGCCGAGTACATCCATGGTGTAGAGGTGCGCAAAAGACTGCATAGCCCCTTCCACGATGCCAAACATCGCTGAAGACAGCAGCACGGTAGGCGCGGCAAGAAATACCGTGGCAAGACCTAGCGCAAGACCTCGCTCAGATGTGCTTAGCCTGACATCAAGTTTGCGCGCAGGCATCAGGAAACAGGTAGCGATTGCTACTGCCACCAGGCCGGACAGAAAAGGCCAAACAGTATCGGGATCCAGATAGGCGCCCAGAACGGGGCCGACAGCCCAGCCGGCCATGCCTACCGTGACATAGATTCCCATCCAACGGCCCCGAACCCTGTCGTCGACAATCTGGTTTACCCAGGTGTCTCCCGCTGTAAAGAGCAGGGAATTGCCTACACCCAGAACAAATCGGATGACAAGCCAGGTCTCAAAACCACGAAATACCGGTAGGGCAATGAGAGCGACGGCAACAATCGCAAAGCCAAGCAATATGGCTTTGAAAAATCCCAGGGCCGGAATAATTCTTGGGGCAGCAAGGGCCACCATAATGATCCCTGCGAACTGGGCTGCAGCATTGATGCCAATCAAGGATTCCGAGTAACCCTGATTGCGTAAAGCTTCGGCCAGAATGGGCCAGTTCAGAGAACTCGTGATGGATACGACCGCGAGTGCACCGATCAAAGCAATCATGCATTTGATCCTCTGTGCATGAGAAAGTTCAGACATCAGGCCAGCCAGTTCTCAGGAAAGTCATTTCTCGAAGTTGCCAGTATTCGTATTTCTAATGGAAAATTTTGTCGAAAGAACAGTCATCGGGAATACTATGACGCGCATTCATTTTTTTCTTACCTGTTTGTACGTTGGTTCACTGACTTTGATGTCAAGTGGCCAGGCGGTGGCCCACCAATGGGACACACCGGTGCCCCATCTTGCGGAGCGGATGCAACTTGTAAAAACTGGGAACTACCCAAATTGCACACTTTCAGATGCAGATCTCAGCTATAAGGAACTAGCCGGCACTACATTGACAGGCGCAGATCTGCGTCAGGCCAACTTCATGCGGACAGGACTCAAAAACGCAATCCTAATCGGACCCGACCTGCGATCCGCTAATTTTACCTGGGCCCATCTTCATGGCACAGACTTTACGGATGCAAATCCTTACGGGGCTTCGCTTTCAGGATTCCGGAATCTGTCACAAGCCATTTTCTGTCGAACGGTAATGCCCGATGGCACAGTCAGTAATCTACACTGCTAGAGATTAAACCCAGACTAAATGAGCAGCAGCAGGAAGCCGCATCCTGTCAGCAGCAATCGGATCCATGTGGCGAGCGGAGCAATGACGCCATAGGCGATTGCCGACGGGGGCAAGATAAAGCCCTATGCCGAGCGCCATCGCGTTCACGCTGATCCTTGTAGATATCCGCCCTAAGCCTTCCTAGAATGTAGCCAGCGGCGGTGTTCGTCGATACTGTGGGTGAGAATATGGCCGAAAGATATAGCGCGTTTGTATCCAGGGTGCGTTCCGGCATGCTAGCGATACTGGATGGCGGCACTTCGACAGAGTTAGACCGTCACGG
>DDZY01000039.1:0-14756 GCA_002346525.1 Proteobacteria bacterium UBA2996 | reverse complement strand
GATCGGCTGGTTGAGATTCATAGGAGATATATCGATGCCGGCGCAGACATCATCACGGTAAACGGGTACGCGTCTTCCCGACTGGTATTGGGGCCGGCGGGCCTTTCAGATCAGATCCGACTGGTGAATGAGAAAAACATTGAAGCAGCGTTGTTGGCCCGTGAACGTTCGGGAAATCCAGACATATTGGTGGCAGGTTCAGTGTCACACAGTCTTGGCTTTCGACCTGGAGAGGGAAAGTCTATTGAAAGAGATGTCTCCCAAGGTCAGTTTGAAGAGGCGTTTGATGAGATGTTTGGGTTTTACGAAGAGCGCGACGTTGATGTTGTACTTTTGGAGATGATGTCAGTGCCCAGGCGCATGTCGCCACTCTTTGAGCGCGCATCCAGGTCACCGCTGCCTGTATGGTGTGGTTTATCAGCTAGAAGACAAGACCAAACTTCGGCAATTACGGGATTTCTTGATGAAAGCATATTACTTGTCGACAATGTCCATAAAGCATGCCAATATGAGTTTGAAGGTATGGGCATCATGCATACGTCTGTCGAGTTGATTCAGGATGGAATTGATTTAATCAAGGCCAGGCATGAAGGCTTGATCATCGCCTACCCAGATAGCGGTTATTTCAGATCGCCTTACTGGGACTTCGAAGAAGTCATCAGTCCTGCCGACTTTTTGTCTTTTGCCTCACGCTGGAAAAACGCCGGTGTCAACGTTATCGGCGGATGCTGTGGTTTAGGGTCAAGCCATATTGAGGCATTGGCTAGGCTTGCTTGAACTATTAACAACTATGGAGGATATCCAAGATGAGCGTTACCGTTATTGTGTCCCTTAAAGTCAGCGATTTCGATCAATGGAAAACGGCATTTGATGGCCACGCAGCAGCCCGGGAAGCTGCAGGCATTAACGCCACCGCGTACAGAAACCTTGATGATGAGGGCAATGCCGTTGCAATCGGGACCGCGTCTTCAAAAGAAGCCTTCATCGCATTTTTCACCACGCCGGAGATGCAGGAGATACAAAAAGCGGCTGGCGTCATGGCACCTCCTGAGCCGAAGTTTCTTGAGGAGGCTTAACTGATTCAAGCTCGTAGGCGCTTGAAGCGCCTTTTTCACGGCGAAGATACTTGGAAGATCTCTGAAGAAACAAACACACTACCGGGGAACCCTTGTGCAGTCACCCAACGACTACGCATCAGTGCGAACTGTCATAGAGAACTACATAAAAGCGAGTTTTACCGCAGACACAGCGTTGTTGAAACGTTGTTTTCATCCAAAAGCGCTTATGTCTGGCTACTACCGGAGTGAGTTGGATATTGGCTCACCGCAACCATTTTACGATCAACTCCAGTCTGAGCCGTCATCCGAGAGTTCAGGGGAAGGATATCAGGCTGAGATCAGTTTCATCCATATTGCTGGGGGCATGGCGAGCGCCGGCCTGGTTGAAACCAATTTGCTTGGCTCGGATTACGTCAATCACTTCCATCTGCTTAAGATCGAAGATGAATGGCGTATCGTCAGCAAAATTTACGTCGACTCTTTAGGAGAGCCTGCCTGAGGTCGCTCGTATATTCGGTAAATAGCCATCCCGCTTACCGCGATAATGATCAGGATGCCGCCGAGCAGGGTGTTGGTGCCTGGAATTTCGGTCAGCACTAGCCAGGCCAGGAGCACAGCTAAAATGGTCTCCAAAGGCACTACCAGCATCAATTCTCCTGCGCGGATATGTCGCGAGGCGACAACAAAAAGCGAATAATAAATCGGCGAGATCAACCCGCCCCACAAGGCAAGGATAGTGATGCTCTCCCTGTTCAGCGGGAGCCTGTCAAAAGAAAAGGGGAGTGCAATTGCCGCCGCGATGAGACTGCCGATCGCAAACATAGGGATCATGTCGAGGTCGCGACCCCAACGCAGAATGACTGAAAATATAGAAACCGTGACGGCACATCCCACACTAAGGCCGACGCCTTTAATGCTGCCTCCCGTCAGATGACCTGCGACCATCAATGCAACCCCGATGGCAGCACCGATCATGGCGATCCAGGTTACTTTCTCGATACGCTCCCGCAATGCCGTCCAGGCCATCAAGGCGGTGAGAATGGGAATAACTGCCAGTGTGAACATGACATCGGCGACCGGTGATGTATGGAGAGCCATGGTCAGAAAGACTAAACTAAGCCCGAACGCAGTGGCACCGAAGATGCCTAGCCGACCGATTTTTCTGAACGCACTGACAACCCCCGATCTGTAGAACCCGGCAAGCCCCACGCACAACATTAATCCGACTAGCAGGTGTCGCCAGAACACAATCTGCCAATCCGTGATGTCCCCCAATGCTCGGATAAAGACCCCATTGAAACTTGCCAATGTTGCCGCGCCCACAAGAGTCGAGAATGCCAGTGAGTAGCGCATGTTTATTCTTTGGGTCGGGGTTCGCTGCGGAAGGATGAACGCAAACGAAATGTACACCGTTAGGTGCGTCTGATGGGAGATAAACTGAAATTTAGAACGGCGACAGAAGACGACTGTACGCACCTGACCTTGATTCGGGATATGGCGGGCAGAAGAATGCCCGCTTATCTCTGGAGCCAGGAGGTCGTGCAGGGGCAATCCTGTTTTGAATACGGCCGAGAGAAGATTCGAACTGATGCCAAATTCGATGCTTATTTCAAAAACTGGCAGGTCGCCCAATTGGAATCAAATTTTGTGGGCGCCTTCTTCGGATTTCTTGTCGGTGACCCGTATCCGGACAGGGATCTGGAGGCTGTCCCTGAATGTTTTCGGCCTTGCGTAGAGCTCGAAAAGGTGGCCAGTGGTGCCTGGATGTTGCAGGCCATTGCGATCCTGCCGGAATATCGGGGTAAAGGGTTTGCCAGACAGTTCCTCGATGAGGCAGCCAGAATCGCTGCAGAGGCGGGGACGAACCGCGTTGCTTTACAGGTGGAAGAAGTAAACTCGGTTGCCTTGCGGGCCTACACAAGAAATGGTTTTGTGGAGGTGGATCGAAGACCGTATGTTCATTTTCCTGGTTCTCAAGATAGCGGAGACGTTATCCTGATGTGCAAGGAAATAAGCTAAGAAAATTATTCTCGAGAGCTCGACACCTCAATCTGAAGGGTAAACGCTTTTATTTCATTGTCCAGCTTCGAGACGGCAGGAGTCTGATGGCTAGTCGCCTCTATATATACCTCTTTGTGTTTTTGTTTAGCGGCTCAAGCCATGCAGGAGACTATTTCAATTCAAATGCACAAGGCGCTGCTATTGGGGGTTATGACCCGGTCGCTTACTTTGTGCTGAAAATGGCAGTTCGTGGGACTGATGCCCATCAAACGGATTGGCAAGGCGTCAGGTGGTACTTCTCAAACGAAAAACACAAAGACATGTTTCTATCGGATCCTGAAGGATTTGCGCCGAAGTTTGGCGGATGGTGCGCGATGGCGATGACCGGGGGTCAAGTGGTGGAGGTCGACTTTGACAACGGCTGGACAGTCGACGCCAAGGGGCTTTACTTCAACGTCAACAAGGACGTGAGACTACGGTGGCTACGGGGCTACAACCGCAACGTCAGAAAAGGCAATGAGAGCTGGCCCGAGACTCGCAGAGCGATTGAAGAAGGAAGCGCAACAACTTACCGTCGGGCACAGATGCCAAATTACTATAACGAATAGCGAGCCGCCCGAAAAAAGCCCCGCCGAAGCGGGGCTCTTTCTATCTTTCGATCTGGACCGCCAGCTAAACTAGTCGTCGCCGTGCGTCCACGGGCCGAAGTCTTTGTTGTCCATGGAGAACTCGACGCCAACCGCCGGTTCTTCTCCAACGACCCAGGCATCGTGGCCCGGCGCGAGGCAGTAGGCATCTCCTGCCTTGACCGTCACTTCGGATCCGTCATCAGATACAACGTGAATCTGACCCTGGATCAACACCCCGACATGCCCCGCCTGGCAGCTTTCGGTGCCAACGTGGGGCTTAATGCACTCAGACCATTTCCACCCCGGCTGCATATTCGCTTTGGTGAGTGTGACCCCGCCGAAGTTAATAGTTGCCGCATGGGTCTTGTCAGGTGTCATCGAACCATCTGGGCTCGACCAGGATTTTGTTTCTAATGAAGCCATGTTTTTCCTCCGTTTATGTATTTCATGGGTGAGACTGCTTGGTGGGTATTATTTCCATTCCCAGATTTCCCAGGTTGCGGTGCCTTCCCCATCGACATCCCAATGGTAGACGCCACAGAGACCGTTTAGGCTTGCCAGTGACGGTGCTGCCGATTCAAAGTAGACCGCACCTCGAAAGGTGGCTCCGCCATCAGCCGTAAAGGTGCCCATTCCGGTTGCCCTGAATGTAGCGACTCCATCTTGAGCCATAATCACACCCTGGTTAGGACATTCCCCGTACAGCGTCCCGTCCGCTCTCATTTTAGAGGAATAGGTAGCGATTGTTTGTACCTGAGCGCCTGCCAGCGTACCGGCCCCTTCAGCCGTCGTCTCGAATTTTGGCAGGGCGCCTTCGGTAGAAAGCGGCTTATTGGTTGTTGTGCACGTTATCGTGCCTATCTGATCACCCAACATGTCATATCTCCTTGGTTATGCTTATTTCTTTTTATCTGCCCATTCGTTATAGCACAATTTTTTCATTATTAAAGAAAGCGTACTTTTTGTCCCGGGTGGGCACCATTTCATGATCAGTGGCCTTGCTTATTAATTACAACCCGCCTCACTAATGAAGAAATCTATCTCTGGGTCGGACTTTCTAAGATTTGGCTCCACTGCTGAGAGCCTTTGGCCAGTTACATCTTTTCCAGCTGTGGGCTTATCATTCAGGAAAAAGCAGCGATCGCTAATGCCGGAACATTAAACAGTCCCGGAAGATGATCAGGCGAGAGCGCGGTTTATTGACACCTAATGAGAGAAAAACACATGGCCTTACTAAACCAGACAGCCCCGGATTTCACCTTGATCAATACGCAAAAAGAGCAAGTGAAGCTTTCCGATTATCTAGGGAAAAAGATTGTTCTGGCGTTTTATCCTGCTGCGTTTAGTGGAATCTGTGATCAGGAGATGTGTGTGTTTGAAGAACGACTCGACCAGCTCAACAATGCCCAGGCCCTCGTTTTTGGTATCAGCCCTGATAGCCCGTTCGCCAATGCGAAATTTGCAGAAGCGAACAATATCTCTTTCCCCCTTCTCTCGGATCTACATCTACAAGCTGCCCGTGATTATGGCGTGGAGTTCGAGAACTTTGCCTTCATTGATGGGTATACCGCGTGTAACCGGGCCGTGTTCATAATTGGAGAAGACGGAAGTATTATTTATGATTGGGTCGCCGAGCATCCTGGTATAGAACCTGATTACGATGATGTGATGGCAGCACTCTGATAGCTGATTAGACTGACCTGGTGGAGATCGTCCCTTTAGCCCAGCATCATCTCGATCAGGCGACGGTGCTCTCACAGGCTGAGACCTGGCCGCACCGCCTGGAAGACTGGCAGATGCTGATGACGCTTTCGCAGGGCAGGGCCGCCCTTCGCGACGGAGTTGTGATCGGGATTGCCCTCCGTACCGACTATGGTCCTGATGTCTCGTTGCTTAATATGATCATCGTCCGGCAGTCTGAGCGCGGCCAGGGAATCGGTTACAAATTGATGTCGTCGCTCATGGATAAGGTCAGCGGTCGCGAGTTGCGCCTTGCGGCGACAAAAGCAGGTGTGCCCCTCTATGAAAAGTTGGGTTTTGAATCCGAGCGCGAGATTATCCAATGCCAGGGCGAGATTGCGCCCGTAAGTTTGCCCGATAGGCGGATTAGCCCCGCAAAGCCGGAAGATACCCATGCCATTATTGAACTGGATTCTAGGTTCTTGGCTGCGGACCGCAGTGCGCTCGTGCAATGGCTGGCGAAGTACGCCAGACTGGCGGTTGTACGCGGGGAAAGAGGCGAGGTTTGCGGCTACGCGGCGTTGCGCCGGTTTGGAAAAGGTCAAGTGATCGGTCCGATCCAGACGCAAAGCAAGCTTCAGGCCCAGAGCCTGATCCGCTACTTTGCTGCCTCTTTAGCAGGGCAGTTCATCCGTATCGACACGGATAGCGCTCTGGGGCTGATGCCGTGGCTTGAGGATCTTGGCCTTAAGTGTGTAGATACAGTTACGCGCATGCGCAAAAACCCAAAGACAGATCCGCGACCTGCTTTTGGCCTTTGCAGCCAGGCGCTTGGATAAGACACCGTGCCAGTAACTCGAGAGATTAGACCGTAAATTATCGAACGTTGATACTGAACCAGAGCCATGGCAGCTGCTTGAATAAGGGCTTCAGAGGCAAGAAGGATTTCCTGATGGAAAGCGTAAACCAAATTTTTTATTGACGCATGCAGACAGTCATCCGCCTTCAATTTTCCTATCCCTACAAGCCAGCTTTGAGTCCGGCAATCGATCCCGTGCAATTCGATCAGCCAACGGTCAAAGAGATTCAAAAAGGAGAGGAGTGGAGCGCAACCTACTATGTGGTGGTCACGAGTCCTGAAAACGATTACGAGCAGCATATTGACTGGGTGATCGAGAATCATGGACGCAAGGATTGGGAGGAGCTCTTGGCATCATCTGGAAGGATCGTTTCTGATAGGGCGGACCCGAATTACAATTTTGACGTTTACTACGACAAGGTTCACAGCGAAGTCGTCAGCCAGCCTTCCAGCCGGTTGTCTGACTGTCCTGCCGGGTGGCTGGATTCCTGAATCCGCGCGTGATCGAAAGCGCCAATGAACACTTGTGGGCCTTGCAGCGCCTAATGACCGGCTAGGAAGAAACACCTCTCGTGACCCAACTCATTACTCCGCCTGCTGTCCTTCGGGATCCCTTTGTCGACCAACCGGAAACCCGTGAGTCAGGAAATCCCCTGTACCACATTACCTTGGAGTTTTCTGTCATCGAAGCGGTTCGGCCGCTCATCAAGCAGATTGAAAAACTGATGCCGAAAAACGGAGCCAGCCCGCTGAGAGTCGTCAAGACTGAGGCCGGTCAAGTATGGCGAATCAAGTTACGTCGTCCTGACCAACCAAAAGTGTTGGGTCCGGATCTTGAAACGTTACACCCGTATCCACTTAACGACGGAGATTTGGTGCGGGCCCAGATGGGGTTAATGTCGTATACCAATCTTGGAGCTGGAGTGGTGGGGTATCTTGGAGACATTCAGTTTTTGGCTGGTGCAAACCGAGAAGAGGCCTAATGGCAGAGCGCTCAATAAACCCCTTTTCTAACGAAAGCCATAACTCGTCAGCGACTTCCCTCAGGCCTTCATGAAAGCTTCCCTGCCAAAGCGTGGTGATATCGTTACGGTCGAAGGAGAAGAACTCGAATTCGTGGTGTTTGAGGTCAGGGAAGATCAAGTCGGCATCTTTCCGCGTTATTTGGTTGAAGATGTTGATGACAAAATATGGGATGAAAGCGAGCTTGATTGGAGGGTGATTGGCAAAAGGCCTTTGCAGTTGTCCGAGTGGTATAACCCTGCGGCCCGCTTCGATAATGAGGAGGCGGTCGTAAAATATGGGGTCACATTTCGTCAATTCATCAGTACCGACAAGGTGCTGGAGATCACCCAGCCGGCCCAGGACCTGTTGCCCGAAACAGGGCAATGGGTGCTGATTGACGACGAGGAGCGGGGCTTAGTTTGCGGAGTCGTCGAAAAATTAGAAGGAACGCACATTCATGCTCATTTCGTGCACCACAAATGCGCGAAGAAAACCGGTCATTGGAAACAAGTCGTTGAATCCTCTGAGGTGATACTTATCGACGCGACCTACCAGCAAATGTATGACAAGGACGGTGCCCTCAATGAGTAAGGGAATAGCAAGACCGGTATATTGCGCCGGGATGAAGCGCGGTTTGATCTTGAGGCTGTTTTGGTGGATGCATACGGACTTGGATGAATACCGCAATCCTATTGGATTCGGTCAGCCTCGCCTCCTATGGAAGACGACCTGATAGATGAGTAAGAAGCCTTCATTTTTTTCAAGCCCTGGTTTTGTCGTAGGTGCAGTGGTCATTTCCATCGGTCTATTCGTCGCGTTGCGACTATTTATAGGATAAGCAATCGAGTAATGGATATAAGTTTTATGGTCTGGGCGCTGGCCGCATTTTTGGTTGGACTGGCGATGGGGTGCGCGCTAGGCAATCACTGGGCTAAGGTGGCGTTCTACTGGACCCAGAACAAGATCCGCCATCTGCGGGATCATCATTGAACTATTTAGCCACCGTGGGATGACCCAAGTCATGAGAGATCAAAATTGAGCCAGCAACACTCCTATATGCGGGTCAGAACTCCTTGTGTGAGTGTGTGCGAATACAACGAGCACTACTATTGCGTAGGGTGTAAGCGCCATATGGACGAAATCATTGACTGGCACGACTACTCCGATGAAAAGCGCGCTTCAGTGATGCAGGAACTGCCGACCCGCGATATCAGTGAGCCCTCTGGCGTAAGCTTTAAGACGTTCTAGCGACAGATATGAGCCTGGAAGAAAGTCTCGATCAAGTTAAAGATAGCGTCATCGCACACATGAATGACGATCATTCCGATGCCAACCTGGTCTATGTGAAAGCCCTTGCGGGGCTCACCGATGCCCTATCCGCTGAAATGACGGATTTCGACCGGAACGGTATTTCTTTGGCAGCGAAGGGGTCGAATGGGGTATCCGAAGTCCGAGTGGCTTTCCTGGAACCTCTGGCGAAGGCAGAGGATATCCGACCTGCCTTGATCAGGCTGCTCAAATACGCACGGGAACAACTCTAGACAGAGTGCTGTTTCTAAGCCAGATTGTACGTCGGTCCTGTTTGGTGCTTAGGTGTCACAGGATCTGCGGGATTCACCCACTGAAGTATTCGCAAGACATTTATTCGACTCTGTCAGTGTAAACGCGGATGGACAACTTGAGAATCTCAATCGCAGACCTGAGATGCTGCGGGTCGGCGACCTTAGCGCATCCGGGCGGGGATGAAGCGGGTCATCAGGCTGGTAGCCAGCATGCCGACTCCGGTCAGAAGAAATACGGCGGGTAGGGGGAAGATGGCGAGCACCCCCGAATAGACGCCGGGGAATGCCAGGGCCGAGATGGGCCGATAACTCATGAACACGGTGGCCATGGCAGAGCGTTCATAGAACCTTACGGCACGGTAAAAGAGTGTATTTCCAATCGAATCGCACAGCACCGCGAAAAGGGCTGCCAGCAGAATGAGTATCACCGCTACATTCGGAATGCCGATAAAAGCGCCGATGCCGATGGTGACTGATCCAGCGCCGGCATAGCCGACCCACAACACTCTCCGAATCCCAAAGCGTTGTATTGTGCTGCGGAGTAAAGGTGTCATCATTACGAAGCTAACCGCTAGCGATACCAGCGCTCCACCCATGGTCTCTCCCAATCCCGCTGTGACGCAGAAGATCGGTACGTATATGAAGTACATTGTCCACCATCCGGAACGCACCACGCATAACAGGTAGGCCAGCGTTAGGCGAGGCTGGGAGAAGAATCTCGGTAAATAACGAATCGGGTTGGTGACAGGATTATGTTTTTCGCCTGTTACCAGGCTGTGAGAGAAGCGGCGGTATAGAAAAAAGCTGCCGAGCAATATGATCACGAGAGCTCCAACGAGAAAGGGTGCTGCGGGATCAATCGTATTGCGCAGGTAGACGCCTAAAAACGGTCCGATGCTCCAGGAGAATGCGAGGAAGAACATGCGCACGGGTTCGATGCGACCAAAGTCCTGGCGCCGAACGTGCTCCATCCAGTAAAGGTTAAGCGTGACATCAATGCAGGAAGCGGCAAAAAGATGCAGCGCCATGCCGGCGCAAAAAGACCACAGGTCGTTGTGAATAAAAAGCAGCATGCTGGCCACGCCAGCGCCAACACCAAGCCAGAAGGTGCCGCGCCGGGAGAGATGTCTGACAAGCCAGGGCACAGCGAGACTCATCCCGACGCCGAGTATCCCGAGTACGAAAAAGAAGATACTCACATCCTTCGCTGACCCGAAGCGTTCCAGAGCCATCAGCGGCACTACGGTCACAATGATGGATCTATACAGCGGCTCAAGCGTAAATAGAACAAAGAACGCCGATGTGGTTGGCCGACTCAACGTGCTCATATCAGGAAGCGAGCCAGAAGGATGTCATTAGCTTCAAGATGCGAAGGAGGAATAATATAAATTAGCAATGTCAGGACCTGACCCAGAGGCTATTCCGTCTACGACTTTGAATCAGTATTATGGATGAGATAGTCTAGGTGCGACAAAACTATATGGGGGGTATTCCACAATTGAAAATTGTCAAAATGCCCGGTTCATTCGTTCTGGCCCTTCTGCTTAGGATGGAATCTGTTGCGTTCGCAATGAGGAGTGGTTACGGATATGCGAAGCCGTGATAAGCAAATGCTGTGGGTAACGGGCTTGGGTCTCGCGATCGTACTGCTGCTGTACCTCTTCTAGCTCCAGAAGTAGCCCGCCGAATAACGGATTCTCGGATGCAAGTCGTATGACGCACTTCGGCCTTCACTGTAGTCTTTGATGACTCATGAAACTCAGGCAACCTTAAACAAAGATAAACAAACAAGGAAAATAAAATGGCAATACTAGTAAAAGGACAGATCACAATTACCAAAGGATTCGATACCTGGCAAAAAATGGTCTATGAGCAGGATGGCAAGTTGGAAGAGCATGGCATTAAGTTTCTCTTCGCAGGGACTGAGAGAGAGAATCCTGACCAGCTTCACGTCGTGATGATGTTCCCAAATATGGAGGCGATCCAGGCCTTTCGCGATGATGATGAATTAACCGAAAAGCGTAGAGAGGCAGGAGCAGAGATTGAAAGTGGCGTCATGACGCCTATCTCGGATGACTACTTCACTAATTATCCAGATGCCTACATTAAGAACTAGGTCTTAATAAGAAAGGGTATGAGTCTTTATTCGGTCAGGTGAGAGAAGTGTGCAGGAGAGGCTATATGAATGGTCGCCAACCAGTAGGCCACTATGGCTGAAAGTTTTCCCATCACGATGCACTATGGGAGTCCAGGTCCGGATGAGACGACCGAGTTAATTGAGCTTCTCGCGGGAGCCTGGATGGGGGTCGCCCCGCGCGGCGCTTCCATCATGCCGCCAGGCTTAAGCTGTTCAGAACAACACAGGATTCTTGAAGCCGTTTTTGCAGCGGAGTTTAGGAGCAACTGGAAATCTGAGGCTTTGCGTTGGTGCACTGATGAGGATGGACGGATAGCAGCCTTTGCGTGTTTGGATCCTCTTCATGGGGGTGATATTGCTGCCGGTGCCGGAGAAGTACCCATCACCCCTGAGGAGATGGAGACGTTTCTGCCCGGTGTGCCCGCTTCGTATCATCAGCGACTCATCGTACTAGTTAAACAATCGATCATTTCCGATGAGCGCGCCTGGAGCGGCATAACTCATGCTGCCCTTGCAGGCGACGGACGTATTTTTGAGATTAGGGGTGTCGGTGTCCATCCCGATCAAAAGGGGTGTGGAATTGGGGCAAGATTGATGAAAGCGCTGCTGACAGAGGCGGCCGGGGCTCTGGTCACGATTACTACCCAAAACATGGGCGCGGCAAACTTCTACCAGCGTCTTGGATTTGAAGTCATCCTTGAGGAAGAGTGGACATTGCCCTATGCGGAAGGCGCCGAAACGTTACCACACTGGGTGATGAGCACGTTGGCACCGGGAGTTAATTCTGGTCCTTGTGACCCGGTATGAGTGAGATCGCACAATTCATCGCCGCTATGCCTAAGGCAGAGCTGCATGTGCACATAGAGGGCACGATTGAAGCGGACCTGCTGCTCGCTATGGCCGACCGCAACGGTATTGTGCTGCCCTACATGTCTACGGCAGACATCCTATCCGGTCAGAATACAGGTAAGTCTGACCCCAAACAAAACCTCGACAGTTTTATCGAGGCTTTGGATATTTGTCGTAATGTCCTGCGCCAGGGGCAGGATTATGAGGACATGACTTATGGCTACCTAAAGCGCTGCCAGGCTGAAAACATTGTTTATGCTGAGATCATGTTTGATCCCCAGGTAGGCCTACGCCACGGCGTTGGCATTGAGGTACAGCTTGAGGCCATGCAGTCTGGAACTCGGGCCGGCGCCCGAGATTTTGGTGTCGAGGCGCAATGGATCATGAATTTTCAGAGGGATAGGTCAGCTGAAGAAGCGCTTGATATCCTGGATGCAGTTCGACCCTATAAAGATCAGATCGCCGGAGTTGGGCTCGATAACCCGGAGCGCCCCAACTTTCCCGATATCTTTGCTGGGGTCTTCTTAGCCGCCAAAGAAGACGGGTATAGGCTTACGTCACACTGCGACGTCCACATCCCCAATTCCATTCAGCATATCCGTGGCTGCATTGAGATCCTGGGCGTAGAACGGATAGATCATGGACTGAATGCGCTTGAGGACGACAGCGTTGTTCAACAACTGGTCGACCAGAACATTCCACTGACAGGATGCCCCACGCGTTATGCGTTTCAGTCACAGACTTCGCCTGATGATCTAGTCATGATGACGACGCTTCTGAAAAGAGGTGTCTTAATCTCGCTTAATAGTGACGATCCAGCTCAGTTCGGAACAGGCTGGCTATCACAGACGCTGACTGAGGCGCAGCGTACAGGAGATTTGTCGTGGGAAACTATGATCAGGTTTATGCGCAATGGTTTCGCTTCGGCGTGGCTCGCTGATGACCGAAAGGCTGCCTACCTTCAGGACTTTGATCGTTTTTGTAATGTCATTCGCGAGGAGCGACAGATGTAGCGGCGCCAATGCTGCTACTTATCGGGAGAGACGTAGATTCCGTACTCAACGTTGGGCAAAGACGCACAACCTGACAGCAATAGAGCACAGGCAGTTGCGATTGAAGACTGATTCTTATCCCTAGCATGATCAATATATCTCGAGTTCGTGTGAGATGAATACGGCCAAACGGCTAAGTCGGGACGATATTTAGGGATATAAATCAACGGAGCCTAGAATCTCATATCTTAAGACAAAGGGCGGGATAGGATTTTCATTTGCCGCGACGTGGGCCATTTCATAAATCTATTGAACCTAGTGTAGAACTGGTCAACCGTCATACGGAAGTTTTTCTGGAAGGACTTTCGCCAGCCGTAATTAATCTTCCCTTTTTTTCGCCAGGTACGCTCGAGTTCAGCAATATCTTTATAGTAGTTCGTGAATACGCCTTTGTTGGTTCCGGTGAGATAACGCAGATAAGCCATTGCCCAAGCGCCGCCGTCGTACTGGAAGTGGGCATAGAATCCCTTAGCTTTCATTTTGTCAATCTGCGCATCGGTAGCGTAGTTTTTAAGAATCACTTTTATTCCCTTCCTCTTGCCACGAGAAATCTCATCCTTTGCCTCCCCAAGAATTTCTTCCATCCATTCCTCGTAATCCCGCCATTTGTGTTTTCCCATCACATTGTAGGCAAAGTAGTCTGCACCACCCTCGACCATCCAAACCGGTCCCAAATGCATATCATCTTTGGTTTGTTTTTTTGGAATCCCGATTCTGTCTTCCTTCTCAAAGTAATGTTGCATCATCGTCTGGTAGACATGAAAATATTCGTGAGCTGCAGTTTTTGCGTGAAAGTTCTTGTTTGAATCATTCCAATTGCCTTGAGTGGACTCCATCAAACCTTTCCGGGTAGCAGTTTCAAAGACAGCGCTCGCGATGTTAGGAGTCTTAAAACCCTTATCCCAACCGCCCCCTTCAGTCAAGCAACGCTTCAGGTGAGGGCCTTTTCGACCTGCGACGGCGCACCATTTTTTAGCAACCTTCCGAAGGTTGGATTTCTTCGTATGCCAATAAAGTGCGTAGGTGTTTGCAATGGGGCGCTTCCCAAGTGCTTTGTATGACTGCGTGATCGCCCGCTTCATTAAAACTCGCGTCTTTGCCGGAACGCCTCTATAGGCAGGCAGGATGAGTTTTTCTTTGCCGGGTGAGACCCGTTTATAGTAATCGTAGTCATTCAATCCTTGAGCACCGGCAGTCGAACTTGCAGAGAATAATACGGTCAATACTAGTGACGGCCAGGTTACAGAGATTATTCTCCTCATGATTTTGGTAGCACCCCTTTGGATGTCATGAAGCCGTGGAAAAACTTGGAGACAAAATCTTGCTTCTTTGATGTTGGGAGGGTTTTTTCGGGTCCGAGTATATATCTGGGTGTGACCCAATAAAACATTTAGGCCAGCGGGGATTTATGAGTGGGATTCGAGGGTGTTGTGTCGAGAGGGCAGATAGTTAGAGGGTATGAGTGGGCTGTTGGGAGTGAAGAAACTAATCACAGTTGCGATGGCTTTGACATCGAGCAGTATTGCCAGCGCTGACCTCTTAGGCACTGCGTTAATTGTAGACGGTGACAACATCACCATCAGTGATAACAAGATTCGCCTTAACGGCATAGACACTCCAGAAAATGACCAAACCGGAAAAGGAGCGGGTATTACCTGACGTTGTGGCTATGAGGCTGCTGAAACCTTAAGAAACTGGACTTACACCAAAGAAGTCAGATGTATCGTGGAGGCCAAAGACCGTTATGGAGGGCTCATCGCCAATTGCTTTGTTGATGGCTATAACGTTAATGCAAGGCTGGTGTATGAAGGTTTAGCCCTTGCCTACCGCAAATACTCCAAGCAATACGTTCCAGAAGAAGATAAAGCCAGAGCCGCCAAAAGAGGAATGTGGGCGGGGGATTTTGTTCCTCCACGGGATTGAC
>DDZY01000228.1:4916-6038 GCA_002346525.1 Proteobacteria bacterium UBA2996 | reverse complement strand
CAGGTCTGCGGAATACCCGAGCCCCAGCATCGTGATTACGGCCGTTATCTCTTTGATACCCTGCAGAACGGCACGCGGCGCATTCCGCTCTTTGCCGGCATCAAGGACCTGCTTGAGGATTTATATACTGACCACACCCTATGTGTGGTGACCGCCAATCATGCAGACGTAGTAAGAACCCGGCTCGCGCACGAGGGGCTGCAGGACTGCATCGATACCTATTTCGGGAGTAACCAACCCGGCACCAAGGCGGACCATATCCGCGAGGCTCTTTCCCAGCATGCCGTCACCCCGGAACGGGCCTGGATGGTAGGCGACTCCGTCAGCGACATCGAAGCGGCTCGTGCCGGCGGCGTTAACAGCATCGCAGTGAGTTGGGGATGGCAATCAGGCGCATTGCTGCAACAGCATGAGCCGGATCACCTCTTTGACGCACCAACCGATATGCATCGTTTCTTCAAGGTGCTCTCGGACTGATGAACACACTTGCGCATCTTTATCTATCAGGAAATGATCCTGATTTGATCCTGGGTAACTTTATTGGTGACTCAGTGCGTGGCGGTGAATTCTCTCAACTGGACGAACGCGTCCAGGAAGGCGTAAGGCTCCACCGCAAAATCGACCGCTTTACCGATCAACATCGGATCTTTCGCCAAATCTGTTCCCTTATGCGCGAGGACTTTGGCCGTTACTGCACTGTGGTCGCCGATGTCTTTCTTGATCATTTTCTTGCCCGGAACTGGGAGCACTTTGACGCAAGATCTCTCGAAGACTACACCCGTTGGATTCACCAGATCCTGGCTGAGCGGATTGATACCTGCCCAGAAAGATCCAGAAGATACTTTAAATACCTGAGCACGACCGATACGCTGCTGCACTACCAGTCAACGGAAGGCATCAGCCGCACGCTCTTGCAGATGGCAAAGCGGGCCCGCTTCAATTCAGGGATGGAGAATGCGGGTGCGGTCCTGCGAAGACAATATCCTCAACTGAAGGAAGGCTTTGAAAACTTCTTTCCCGAACTGGTGCGTTATACCCTGGGAGAAAGAAGGGCCGACGCCTGACGAGCTCAGGCAGAGCCCGCGTTCGCATCGAAAGGCGTGTGGTAGTAATCGCTTTCCA
>DDZY01000228.1:0-4604 GCA_002346525.1 Proteobacteria bacterium UBA2996 | reverse complement strand
TAATCGCTTTCCATGGCTGACTGACGAATCTGATCGGTCAGCGTCTGCAAGCGTTTTTCTGCCGTATCCACCTCAGCGCAGGATTCGCAGCCGGGATCACCGCAGGGCTGATGTGCATACAGCCAGAACTGAACAGCACCCGCCAAAAGGCCCGAAGCCACTTCCCAACTGTCTGAATCAGCATCCTGCTCCAGCAGTTCGTTTCCAAGCGTGATCATCCGCTCCGCGGCAGCATCAAAATGACTCAACTCGTCTTCAAACTCCATGGCGCTCTCCCATCTGAAACCAATGCCCGATAGGGCACGAGATTCTAGCGGTTAAGGTCATGCAGGTCGAAGACCGGGGAATTTTCATGGACCATGTCCGGCAAGGACGCCCGATGACCAAGACTGTCGTATATTTCACAAGCGCCTGGGACACCACTCAGAGGGGGAAAACTTTCAAATGACAGCAATCCGGATCAACCTTTATAGCGATACGCAATCACAGCCTACGACCGCGATGCGCGAGGCAATGGCGCAAGCGATCGTCGGCGATGAGCAACACCGACTTGACCCGAGCGTAAACCAATTATGTGAAGACGTCGCCGGATTGCTGGGGAAAGAAGACGCTGTCTTTCTTCCTTCTGGAACCATGTGCAACCAGATCGCGCTCGCGGTGCATTGCACTGCAGGCGATGAAATCATTGCTGATCGCTCTGCCCACATAATCAACTTTGAAGCGGGGGGTCCGGCATCACTGGCAGGATCAATGGTGTATCCACTGGCAGGCAAAAATGGCATTTTCGGCCCAGATGATGTGCAAGGGGCGATCAGACAAGCGTCCCTGCATGCGCCCAGATCCCGCCTGCTCATTGTCGAGCAGACATCGAATCTCGGTGGTGGCGCGGTCTGGCCGCTCGCTCAACTGCAGGCGGTTTCTAAGACTGCCCGTGACCACGATCTCGGTCTTCACATGGACGGCGCAAGACTCATGAACGCGGTGGTGGCGGCGGGCGTCTCTGCGGCTGAATTTTCTGCTACCGTCGACTCCGTTTGGCTCGACCTCAGTAAAGGCCTTGGGTGCCCTGTCGGCGCCGTCCTGGCCGGCAGTCGCGATTTCATTCATGAGGCCTGGCGATGGAAACACAGGATTGGCGGAGCGATGCGCCAAGCCGGCATCGTAGCAGCGGCTGGCAGTTGGGCTCTGAAACATCATGTGGATCGTCTGGCGGAAGATCACGAGAATGCCGGGCGGCTGGCCGAGCGGATTTCAGCGCTCGACGGAATCGAACTGATCAACGAGAAAGTCGAGACTAATATGGTGTTCTTTGACGTCTCAGAGACCCGCCTCAGCGCCCCTGAGATCTCTGCACGCTTGCGTGAGAAGGGAATCTGGATCGGCGCTTTCGGTGAACAGAAAATGAGAGCCGTTACACATCTCGATGTAGGCCGGGAAGATATCATCGAGGTAAGCGATGCTTTAGCAGACATCCTTGACGATTAGTCGGACAAACCTATCTTAGGCATCCTAATTCCCAAGAATCGCTTTGCACTCAAGGAATTCTTCAAGCCCCCACTCCGCTTTTTCCCGACCGTTACCGGACTGTTTGAAACCTCCAAAGGGAGCATCGGTCCCCCCACCGGTGTAATTCAGGTGCACCTGCCCGGCACGGAGTCGACGTGCAAAGTGCATTAGTTGTATAGGGTCCTCCCCGGAAACATATGCGGCAAGTCCGTATGGCGTGTCGTTTGCAATAGCCACGGCTTCATCAGCGTCGCCATATGTTGAGATCGAAAGGACAGGGCCGAAGATTTCCTCCCTAAAGATCGACATATCGGACCTGACCTCAGCGAACACGGTCGGTTTAACAAAATACCCTTTTGACAGGCCATCCGGTCGTCCCATGCCCCCAGTGACAAGCATCGCGCCCTCATCAATCCCTGACTGGATAAGATTCTGGACCTTATTAAACTGCACCTCGCTGATCACCGGACCCAGTTGCGTCTGGTCCTCTTCAGGATTACCCACTGTGATCGACTCGGATGCCTCTTTGGCTATTTCGATAGCCTCTTGATGCCTTCCATTAGGCACCAACATTCGCGTAGGTGCGTTGCAGGACTGACCGGTATTCTCCATACAGGCCAGAACACCGGCTCGCACTGACTTTTCGAGCGCCGCGTCGTCCAAAACGATATTGGCAGATTTGCCACCCAACTCCTGACTCACTCTTTTGACTGTCTCCGCAGAACCCTTCGCAACAGCGACGCCTCCACGGGTGGATCCCGTAAAGGACATCATATCGATATCAGGATGTGCCGACATGGCCTCGCCTACAATGGGTCCAAACCCATCGACCAAATTAAATACACCCGCGGGAACTCCCGCCTCATTAATGATCTCGGCGATCACGTGCGCAGAAATTGGAGATAGTTCGCTGGGCTTCAAGAGAGTAGTGCAGCCCGACGCTATTGCGGGTGCGATCTTTGAGACAATTTGGTTGATGGGCCAGTTCCATGGCGTAATTAGCCCACAGACACCGATAGGTTCGTAGCGGATTAAGAACTTCTCGCGCTGCTGCTCAAAGTCGAATTGTTCCAGCACCCGAATCGCTGTCTTAAGATGACCCAGCCCCACCGCAGTCTGAGCACCAAAAGCGAGATGTCCAGGCGCTCCCATTTCCAGGCGGATCGCCTCGGCGATATCATCAAAGCGTTTCTTGTAGAGATCTCGAACCTCGGTGAGGAGTTCCACTCGCTCCTGTTTGGGAGTTTGTGAGAAGGAATTGAACGCTTCTCGGGCTGACACTACTGCCCGAGAAACATCCTCAGCTGTTCCCGCACCAATCCTCGCCACTACCTCTTCTGTTGCTGGGTTCAACACATCGATTGAATCATCCGAAACTGGATCGGTCCAAGCCCCGTTTATATAGAACTGCCGATACTCTTTAATTTTTGGTTCCTCATTGATAGGTATACTCCCTGCTGACTTTTTCATTGATGTCGTCTAGTTTATCTGCTCAAGGTAAGACGCCATTCGACCTTGATTCATAGATACCGCAGCCTCCATCGGCTTCCATCTAGAAATCGCGTCATCCCTATTGACCGCTTTGCCTACTTGGATTACTCCCACCATGCCGAGGACAAAGTGTGGGGTGCACTTATATAAGTAAATCCCCTCCTGCGAAAATGTAATCCTAACGGTCTCCCCCATAGCTGTGATAAATGCGGATTCCGCCGACGGTGACACAAACGATTCGGCATTGTGGGATGCATCAGACGGCTTGAAAATCACTGTGTCGCCAACTTCTACTTTTAAATATCCTGGGTTGAACACCATCATTTCGCCCTTCGCATCAGTTGTTACAGCATCAATCGTATATTCGGCGCCATGAGTCACTGGACTGGCGATGAACGCGAAAAATGATACAAACACCAATATTTTATTCATGATCTTTTCCTAGAGTGGTTGGTTGCGATCGGACACTGCATGCAAAAATTGCGATAACTGTTTTCTTAACTGACTTCACCGACGGTCACCCATATTGTCTTTGTCTGCAGATATTGATCGAGCGCCTCTACACCATTATCTCTGGCGAGCGAACCGGAACGTTTGAAACCGCCAAAAGGTGTCTTGATATCTCCCTCTGAAAAACCATTTACCGAAACAGTTCCGCAAGGGAGTCGCCTAGAAAGATAGATTGCTCGATCTATATCTCTCGTGTAGATAGTTGCATGGAGGCCATAATCTGTGTCCTTCGCCACCGTCAAGGCGTCGTCGATACCATTTATTGGTAGAACACCTAAAACAGGTCCAAAGATCTCTTCTCTAGAGATTGCCATGTTAGGCGTCAGATCGGCGAACACAGTAGGTGGGATAAAAAATCCTGGTGACGCGATTGAACTCCCGCCGCTCATGAGTCTTGCCCCTTCCTCGCTACCTTGTTTGATATATGACATCACCTTATCGAAATGTCTGCGACTGACCATCGACCCAATGTCCGTCTCTGGATCGAGCGGGTCTCCAACTCGGAACTGCTGAGCGCGACTAACCACTCTCTCAAGAAACTCGTCGACCAGGGACGCGTCAACGAGTTGCCTCATGTTCGCCGAACAATTTTCTCCTGCATTCCAAAACGCTGACATCGCAGCATTTTCGATAAGATCATCGTCCAAATCGGCGTCGTCCAGCACGATAAACGGACTCTTCCCTCCCATCTCGAGGCCCACTCCCTTTATGTTGCTTTCGCCGGAGTAGCGCATAAAGTAGCCGCCCACCTCGGTGGATC
This sequence comes from Proteobacteria bacterium UBA2996, assembly GCA_002346525.1. Taxonomy (GTDB): domain Bacteria; phylum Pseudomonadota; class Gammaproteobacteria; order Arenicellales; family UBA868; genus UBA868. The sequence continues at coordinate 337 of DDZY01000228.1, read as the reverse complement.
CCGTAAATGACACCACATCAATATCCTCGTGACGGCCAATGGCCTCGCCAGCCGTCTCACCCAGCCCGGGAGTAATATTCAATACACCTGGAGGCACCCCGGCCTCGGCCGCGAGCTCAGCAAGATATAGCGCACTGAGAGAGGTTTCTTCTGCCGGCTTAAGCACCACGGAACATCCTGAAGCTAAAGCAGGCGCCAATTTCCAGGCGGCCATTAACAGAGGGAAATTCCAGGGCACAACCAGCCCAACAACACCAATGGGCTCTTTCACAATCAGAGCGAGCGCTTGCTCGCCAGTCGATGCGACTTTTCCGAATCTTTTATCGATTAACTCTGC
>DDZY01000068.1 GCA_002346525.1 Proteobacteria bacterium UBA2996 | reverse complement strand
GTACGTTGGAACGACCAACCTGGGCTGCAACCGCGAAGCGTATCGAGAATACCAAAGTTCGGTATACTCCGCGCTCAAACCTGGTCATCGGGCGGAGGCCCAAAATATCGCGTGGCAAAAGAGGAACACATCGAAATGGAAGGCACCGTTCTTGAGAACCTGCCGAACACACAGTTCCGCGTTGAGTTAGAGAACGGGCATGTCGTGACCGCACACATCTCCGGCAAGATGCGAAAAAACTATATTCGAATCCTGCGGGGCGATAAAGTGACCGTGCAACTGACGCCCTACGATCTCAGTAAAGGCAGGATTACCTACCGGGCCCGCTGAGCCCACAAAAAACCCCCGCGGTGCGGGGGCTGCTATTCTCGCCTCTCATCCCGGCAGGGCTGCTTGGAGCCCAGCGGCCGGAGAGCTTGACTGAACTACGTCCTACTTGATCTTGGCTTCCTTGTAGGCGACGTGTTTACGTACCACTGGATCAAATTTACGGATTTCCATCTTCTCCGGCTGATTGCGCTTGTTCTTGGTCGTTGTGTAGTAGTGACCAGTTCCCGCGGACGACACCAGCTTGATTTTGTCTCTCATGTCATGCTCCTGTACCTGATCAGACCTTGGCGCCGCGGCCGCGAAGATCGGCCAGGACAGCGTCAATGCCCTTTTTGTCTATGATTCTCAGACCCTGGTGAGATACGCGCAATTTCACCCAGCGATTCTCGCTCTGGACCCAGAACCGACGATCGTGAATATTCGGCTTGAACACCCGCTTAGTCCTGTTATTGGCGTGCGAGACATTATTGCCCGACATCACCCGCTTTCCTGTAACCTGGCAGACTCTGGCCATGGCGCTAACCTTGAATTGCAATCGATAAGAAGGGCGCGATTTATACCAGATTTTGGGGCTTTTTCCTAGACCGGGCACCGGGTCACTGCGAAATCCGGCCCTGGTCCGCCCGTTTGACCGATTTCCACCCAACCGGGTCAGCCGTTAGACTCCCCGATCATGCCGTCGCTCGCCGAAAAGCAACTTGTTCTGGGTATTACCGGCGGCATTGCTGCCTACAAGTCGGCTGAAATTATCCGAGGCCTGATGGATCAGGGAGCCGTCGTTCAGGTGGTGATGACTGAGGCCGCCAAAGCCTTTATCGCACCACTCACTCTCCAGGCGTTAAGCGGCCGTCCGGTTCGGGACAGTCTGCTGGACCCGTCCGCGGAATCCGGCATGGGGCATATTGAGATTGCCCGATGGGCGGACCAGATCATTGTCGCGCCGGCGAGTGCCGATTTTATAGCCCGCCTTGCGGGCGGCATGGCATCAGACCTGCTGACGACTGTCTGCCTCGCCACTGCTGCACCCATCGCACTTGCACCGGCCATGAACCAAGGCATGTGGAATAACGCTGCAACACAGCGGAACATCGATACGCTCACCGCGGATGGCGTCACCCTGCTTGGCCCCGCATCAGGGGCACAGGCCTGTGGTGACGTCGGACCGGGCAGAATGCTTGAGCCGGCGGATATCGTTAACCATCTGATGGTTTCGGGGAAGGTGCGCGCTCTGGACGGCACCAACGTGACGATTACCGCGGGGCCGACTTGGGAAGCCCTGGATCCGGTACGGGCGCTCTCCAATCACAGTTCCGGAAAAATGGGGTATGCCGTCGCGGCAGCCGCAGCAGCCGCCGGTGCGTCGGTGACTCTGGTCAGCGGTCCGACCGCGCTGAACCCGCCATCAGGAATCCGGTATCAACCGGTCCAATCTGCCGAGGATATGCTGGCAGCGGTCGAGCGGGAGATTGAAGACTGTGATGTCTTTATTGGGGTGGCCGCTGTTGCGGACTATCGTCCGGCGCAGTCTGCGTCCTCGAAGATCAAAAAACATACCGAATCCGTCACGCTTGAACTGGTTCGCAACCCCGACATCCTGGCACGGGTCGCGCAGAGCCCAAAGCGCCCCTTCACCGTCGGCTTTGCCGCGGAAACGGATCAGGCAATTCCCAATGCGCGCGATAAACTGCAGCGCAAACGCCTTGACCTCATCGCTGTCAATCAGGTCAACGAAACCAATAACCCCTTCGGCAGTGAAGAAAATCATCTCGTCCTGATCAGTGAGACTGATGAGATTGATCTTGGCCGCGATAGCAAAACCGCTCTCGCCGAGCACCTGATTGCCGAAATTGCCCACCGATATCATGACCAACATTCAGCTAAAGATCCTTGACCCTCGCATTGGTAGCGAATTCTCTTTTCCTAACTACGCGACCTCGGGTTCCGCGGGCGTTGACCTTGTCGCCTGTCTGGACTCCCCTTTAACGGTCGAGCCAGGTCAGTGCGAACTGATCCCGAGCGGGATCGCCCTGCATATTGCCGACCCGTCGCTCGCGGCCGTACTGCTGCCGCGATCCGGCCTCGGCCACAAACACGGGATTGTTCTGGGAAATCTCGTCGGCCTGATCGACAGCGACTACCAGGGCGAGATCAAGATATCCTGCTGGAATCGCGGCAATTCGTCATTTGAAATTCAACCAGGAGACCGGATAGCCCAACTCGTCGTGGTCCCGGTCGTGCAGTGCCAGTTTGAAGTCGTCGAATCCTTCGATGCAAGTGAACGGTCGGCCGGAGGATTTGGACATACGGGAACGCGCTAGAGGATCCTCACCTTCTTCAGTACGGCAACGACCACCACAGTCGGATCACACATAGATCAGTTATACTCCCGGGAGTTGTTAACGCAGTTAATTCATGCGCTGACCGCGCCTGCCGAATGAGCAAAAAGACCGGTCAGAGACCGACACAGTCTCTTGCGCCCCTTTCAGGGGCAAATCGCGCCTATCTAGAGGATCTTTTCAACAGATCCCAGCAGGACCCAGCCAATCTATCACCGGACTGGACTGAGTTTTTCGCCCGGTTGCCCGAGGAAACGGCTTCACCAAAGAAAGCCGCCGAGGTCCCAGGTCGGGAACGGAGCGATGAGGCCGGCAGAAAACAGGCCGCGGTACTTCGCCTGATCAATGCCTATCGAACCCGCGGCCACAGCATTGCCAACACCGATCCCCTTGGCATCGCGAACCCATCCATTCCCGAAGACTTCGATCTTTCATTCCAGGAGCTTTCAGAGGAGGACCTTGGGATAAATTTTGACACGGGCTCTCTGGCCTTTGGTCCCGAAACACTTTCCCTGAAGCGCATTCGTGATCTCTGTCATGACGTGTACTGCGGGCCGGTTGGCGTGGAATACATGCATATCTCGGACACCGCCGAAAAGCGGTGGCTGCAAAGCCATCTGGAAACAGATCCGGTTCGCCCCCGCCCTGACGCTGAATTTCGAAAGCACCTGCTCCAGCGCCTGACAGCAGCAGAGGGACTTGAGCGCTATCTTCATACACGTTTTGTGGGTCAAAAACGCTTTTCCCTTGAGGGTGGAGAAACCCTCATACCGGCGCTGCAGCAATTGATTCAGATTTCCGGGCAATCGGGCGTCAAGGAAGTTGTTATCGGGATGGCTCATCGCGGTCGTCTCAATGTCCTGGTTAATATTCTGGGCAAATCTCCGGAAGATCTCTTCAGTGAATTCGAGGGAAAGGTCGAAACCACTGGTAACGAGATCAATACCGGCGATGTAAAGTATCACCAGGGCTTCTCTGCGGACGTCCACACCCCGGGTGAGACTGTTCATGTGGCCCTGTCATTCAATCCTTCACACCTTGAGATCATCAATCCGGTGGTCGAAGGTTCGGTACGCGCCCGTCAGGATCGGCGCAAGGATGATGACAAGGATCAAGTCCTGCCTGTTCTGGTCCACGGGGATGCCGCCTTTGCGGGACAGGGTGTCGTGATGGAGACACTCAACATGTCGAATACCCGAGGGTTTTCGACCGGCGGTACGATCCACCTGATCGTCAATAACCAGATCGGGTTTACCACACGCAACCCGCTAGACGCACGATCGACACCCTACTGTACCGAGATTGCGAAAATGGTCCAGGCGCCGATATTTCATGTCAACGGCGATGATCCCGAGGCCGTGATCTATGCGGTGGAAATTGCTCACCGTTACCGCATGCATTTTCATAAGGACGTTGTCATCGACATCATCTGCTATCGGCGTCTCGGCCATAACGAGGCGGATGAACCCGCCATCACCCAGCCATCAATGTATCGTGTGATCCGGGCTCTGCCGACCACGCGGGAGCGTTATGCCGATAAGCTGATTTCCGAAGGAACCATCAGCCAGGCCGAGAGTGAGTCCCAGGAGACGGATTACCGGAACGCTCTTGATGACGGACGCGTTGTTCACCCTCCTGCTTATGATGCCGACAAAGCGCGCTTTTTGGTCGATTGGACACCTTACCTCGGCGCGAAGTGGACGGACCCGGCCGAGACCGCTATCGGCCGCGAGCGGGTGATCCGTCTCAATCAGCGCCTGATGACACTTCCAGAAGGATTTGAACCGCATCGTCGGGTCAAGCGCCTGCTTGATGACCGAACCCAAATGGCGCAGGGCGAAATCGCAATGGACTGGGGTTTTGCCGAAACCATGGCTTACGCCTCCTTGATTGAGGACGGGTATTCAGTCCGGCTATCAGGCCAGGACTCGGGACGCGGCACCTTCTCACACCGGCATGCGGTGTTGAAGAACCAGGCTCGCCGTCAGCCCTATGTCCCGCTTCGCAGCATTGGCGACGATCCATCGAAATTTCTGGTGATTGATTCTCTGCTGTCAGAAGAAGCCGTAATGGGCTTTGAATACGGTTACGCCACCACGGAGCCCCGAACGCTGACCATCTGGGAAGCGCAGTTCGGCGATTT
>DDZY01000111.1 GCA_002346525.1 Proteobacteria bacterium UBA2996 | reverse complement strand
GTTTGGCTCGTGGGTTGAGCAACTCATCGCTGAGAGTACAGGCAAGGCAGGCAAAGGTATCTTGCCTTTGAATGATACGGACGCTTCGGCACCGGGATCCCGTGCTGCGAGAGTGATTCTTGGCGCCAGCACCAATGGGACTTTCTGGCAGCGCTACCCGGAGGCGGATGATGACGGGGTCCCGACGCAGCGGATTACACTTGAGAAAGAAGCAGACCTCGGCCGAGAGTTTTTCCGATGGTGTTTTGCGGTGGCGGTCGCTGGTGCGGCTATGCAGCTCAATCCTTTCGACGAGCCCGACGTCGCCGCGACCAAAGCGGTCACCCGCCAGTTGCTGGACGGGGAAGGCGCGCTGGGATCTGGGACGCCACTGACCCCGGAAGCTTTTGGTATATCGTTAGCTTCTGCAGGGCAGGAAAGTTATCTAGCCATCCTGGCCTATCTGCCGGATGAGCCCGCACTTTTTGATGTGTTGGAAGAGTTTGGTCAGGCCGTGCGTGAACACTTTGCCATACCGGTTACGCTGAATCCCGGTCCCCGATATCTTCACTCGACCGGTCAGTTGCACAAAGGCGGCAGTCCCCATGGCCTGTTTCTTTTTGTGCGGTCGGTGCCGGAATACGATCTTGATATCTTTGATGAGGACTTCGGGTTTGCGCATCTGAATCATGCCCAAGCGGAGGGCGACCGCGCGGTGTTGACCGATCGGGGTCGGGCCGTGTGCAGTATTGAACTGGTTGGGCCAATCATGTCGTGTGTCGCCCAGTTACGCGGCGCGCTTGCGCCGATCCTGTCTGTATGAAAACACTGCGCGCGATTTCCTTTGACCTCGACGATACGTTGTGGGCAATCTGGCCGGTCATAGACCGGGCGGAGAAGACCTTGCATGACCACATCTGCAAAACATTTCCCCGTATCGGTGAAACCCATGGTGCAGGTGATCTGCGGCTTCAGCGGACTGAGATTTACGAGCAGCGCCCGGATCTGGCCCACGACTTGACTGAGTTACGCAGGCTCTCCTTTGAGTTGTTGCTTGAGCGTCACGGCTATGACCCCGAGGCGTCTCATGATCTCATCGAACGGTTTCTGGATCTTCGTCACGACGTGACGCTGTATCCGGATGTGGTTCCGGCGCTAGTCCGGTTAAGCGACCGGTTTCCCCTGGTTGCGCTCTCAAATGGGAACGCGGATATTTCCCGGCTGGGCATCGCCCAGTATTTTCAGGGCCAGATCAGCGCCCGGACAGCCGGAGTCAAAAAACCGAATGCCGCGATTTTCGCGATGGCCTGCGATCTCCTTTCCGCCAAGCCTTCCGAAGTACTGCATGTGGGGGATCATCCTGTGGAGGATGTTGTCGGCGCCCAGCAGGCAGGGCTGAAAGGCGCCTGGGTCAACCGGGCGGAAGCGACGTGGTCGCAGGAGACCGCTCCCCATTTGGTCGTAGAGGATCTAACGCAACTTGCAGATCTGCTCGATCAGATCGAATAGCCACTATTTAGAGTCAGATTCATGGAGCGAAATGTTGATGTCGCCATCATTGGCGCCGGGACAGCAGGTCTCGCTGCCGTCAGCCAGGTTCGACAGGCGAACAAGTCTTTTGTACTGATTAACGGCGGTGAACTCGGGACGACCTGCGCGCGAGTAGGGTGCATGCCCTCTAAAGCGCTGATCCAGGTGGGGCATGACCTGCATCGCCGCCAATTGTTTGATCGCGAAGGCATCGAGGGCGGGGAAGGATTGTCTGCCAACCTGCCGGACGTTCTCGAACACGTTCGGGACCTGCGCGATATTCTGGTAGACCGGGTATTGGGGAACAGCACCGACCAGATGGAACAAGAGCTTCTCGATGGCTATGCGCGTTTCGTTGAGCCCGGCAGGCTGCAGGTCGGCGATGAAGTCATCCAGGCTGAGAACATCATCATCGCGTCCGGAACCCGTCCCGTTGTCCCGCCGGCGTGGGTAGATTTTGGCGATCGGATTCTCACCAGCGATACCCTGTTTGAGCAGGAAGACCTGCCGGAAGCCGTCGCCGTGATTGGTCTTGGCATTATCGGTTTGGAACTCGGTCAGGCGCTGGCGCAGTTCGGCATATCCGTGACCGGGATTGACCAAGCACAAACCCTTGCCGGACTGTCTGATCCGAGCGCCCGACAAAGCGCGATCGAAGTGATGTCGCGGGCTTTTCCCCTGTGGCTCGGACACGCTGCTGAACTGCAGGACGAAGCGGGACGGATTCGCGTGAGTGCCGGCGAGCAGTCCGTGGTCGTTGACAAGGTACTCGCAGCGATGGGCCGGCGAAGCAATCTGGATTGGCTGTCAGTTGAGAACGCAGGCGTTGAACTTGATGATCAGGGCATCCCGGTCTTTAATCCAACAACCATGCGCTGCGGTGACAGCCGGGTATTTATCGCCGGAGACATCAGCGGCTCCGATCAGGTGCTGCACGAAGCCGCGGCTGAAGGCCGTATCGCAGGCTACAACGCGGCCCGCGACGAGAGCATCGCGTTTGCCCGCAAAACGCCGTTGGCGATTACCTTTAGTTCACCGAATATCTGCACGGTCGGCACGCCGTATGACGCACTCGATCCTGATCAGATCGAGACCGGCGAGATGCGCCTTGGCCCGGTAGGCCGCGCACTGCTCATGGGTGCCAACCGGGGCATTATTCGCCTTTACGCCGAAAAGAG
>DDZY01000203.1 GCA_002346525.1 Proteobacteria bacterium UBA2996 | reverse complement strand
AAGAATATTGATGACGCCTGCCAGTGCTCTGCCGAACCGCTCAAGCAGATTATCGAGCGCTTGTCTGGCGATCGGGTCATTCTTTCTGGCTTTTCGGATTACCTGTTCCGGACCGGCGGCGCTTGAGCCTCCGAGGCGCTGGTAGTCCGCAAAGAACCCTGGCCCCGAGAGATACGTCTCAATGCACCCGCGCTGTCCGCAATAGCAGGGTGGGCCACCGGGATCGAGTGAATTGTGACCCCATTCGCCTGCAATATGCTGGGGTCCGGTGTGCAGGCGCTGCTGAACGACTATTCCGCCGCCGACACCCGTGCCCATGATGACACCAAATACGCTGGGCATGTCCCGACCGGCGCCGAACAGGGCTTCTGCCAAGGCAAAACAGTTGGCATCGTTTTCAACGCGAACGGGCCGGTCAAGACGGATCTCGAGATCGTTCTGAAACGCAGCACCGATCAGGCACTGGGTATTTGAATTCTTGACGCGGCCATGTGCATCTACTGCCCCCGGCGCCGCAATGCCGACCGAGCAGATCCTTCCTGCCTCGGCTTCCAGTTGGTCGACCAGGAGGACGATCTGATCTACGATGGCACGATATCCCTCTGCGCCTGGTGTGGCGAGCCGCCGCCGGGAGATCACACTCCCGTCTTCATTGACTAACGCGCCTTCCGTCTTGGTACCGCCAAGGTCAATCCCGATTCGCATACGGGCCGGGCAGCCGACGCTGCCGTGGGGGGATCGGAAATTCAGTCGTCCCGATGAAAGGTGATTTGAGCGTAAGCCGAATGGTTATGAATCGATTCAAAGTTTTCAGCCTCGACCACGTAGTACTCTATGCGTTTATCATCATTGAGGCGGCTGGCGACGTCCCGCACCATGTCTTCGACAAACTTTGGATTTTCGTATGCTCTTTCGGTCACAAACTTTTCGTCCGGCCGCTTCAGGAGGCCATATAACTCGCAACTGGCTTCCTGTTCGACAATGTCGATGATTTCCTCGATCCAAATAAAATTCCTGGATCGCACGCTGACGGTGACATGTGAGCGTTGGTTGTGGGCACCGTAGTCGGATATTTGCTTTGAGCAGGGGCACAGGCTGGTGACCGGCACTACCACCCGAACCTCGGTCGAATTGGTGTCCTCTGAGGCCTCTCCGATGAAAGTGACCTGGTAATCCATCAGGCTCTTAACCCCTGTGACGGGGGCCGCCTTTTCCAGGAAAAATGGGAAGGCCATCTCGATATGGCTAGTCCCTGCATCCAAGTGATCGCGGGTCTCTTGCAGGATAGACCGGAAGGAATGCACGGAGATTTCCCTTTCGTGCCGGCTCAGGATTTCGACAAACCGGGACATATGCGTGCCTTTGAAATTGTGAGGCAGTTCCACATACATGCTGAAGTTCGCAATAGTGTGCTGTTCCAGACCATTGCGGTCCTGGATCCGAACGGGATGGCGCATATCCTTCACGCCGACCTTGTCGATCGTGATGTTCCGGGTGTCTGGACTGCCCTGAACGTCAGCGATCTCAGCGCCGGTGGTTTGGGCTTCGTGGATGTCGAGCATGGTAGGGATGGTATTTAAGAATCTGAGTGCGCGGATTTTAGCCCAGTTCAAGCGCTGGAGCGTGAAGCGACAGACTGAAGAGGGCGCCGCCGCTGGATAGCGGCCTGGATACCCTGTGCGTCCAGTCCATATTGGCTCAGTACAGCCGCAGGATCACCCTGATCCACGTGATGGTCCGGCAAGCCGAGGATCAAGAGAGGGGTGCTGCAGCCGGTTTCGGAGAGAATTTCAGATACGCCAGCACCGGCGCCTCCGCGAACGGTATTTTCTTCGATCGAGACCAGTAGCTCATGGGAGCCTGCCAGATCCAGAATGAGATCCACATCCAGGGGTTTGACGCTTCTCATATTGACGACAGTGGCGCCCAATGCCTCAGCTGCTTCAAGCGCAGGAGCCAGCATGGTGCCAAAGGCAAGCAGGGCAACATCCCGCCCCTCACGGCGAATCTGCGCCTTCCCGACCGGAATGCGGCTCATGTCTTTTGTTTCTGGCGCACCTGGCCCGGCCCCGCGCGGATATCTCACGGCAGCCGGCCCCTCGTGGAGGAACGCGCTGTAGAGCATGTCCCGGCATTCCGCCTCATCTGACGGCGCGAAGACCACCATTCCCGGAATACACCGAAGGAAACTGAGATCAAAGGCACCCTGGTGGGTCGGGCCATCGGCACCGACTATGCCAGCCCGGTCGATGGCGAACGTCACGTCCAGATGCTGCACGCTGATGTCATGGATCAATTGATCATAGGCGCGCTGCAGAAAGGTTGAATAGATGGCCACCACCGGTTTCAGGCCGTCGCAGGCAGTACCTGCCGCAAAAGTCAACGCGTGCTGTTCGGCAATGCCCACATCAAAGTAGCGGTCAGGGTGCCGCTCTGAAAATGGCACCAACCCGGATCCTTCGCGCATCGCGGGTGTAATGCCGATCAGCCGTTCGTCGGTTTCTGCCATATCACACAACCAGTCGCCAAAGACCTGGGTGTAGGTACGCTGACTCGACTTCTTTTCGACTTTGCCGGTGTTGGGGTCAAAAGGTCCCACGCCGTGAAATGCGATGGGCTGACCCTCAGCGGGGCTGAAACCCTTGCCTTTTTGTGTAACGATGTGCAAAAAGCGTGGGCCATTCATCGCCTTCATGTTTGTTAGGGTTGTGACCAGCGTATCAATATCGTGACCATCAATCGGTCCGATGTAATAGAAGCCCAGTTCCTCGAACAACGTACTGGGCATAACCATTCCCTTGAGATGCTCCTCCCACCGTCGGGCAAACGCCTGCACAGGCGGTGCCGTTCCCAGCACGGTTTTGCTGCCTTCCCGAACGCTGGTATAGGCCCTTCCTGAGAGGATACGGGCAAGATAGTTCGACATGGCTCCAACATTGCGGGATATCGACATTTCGTTGTCGTTCAAAACGACAAGCAGGTCTGCATCCATGCCGCCCGCGTTGTAAAGCGCTTCCATCGCCTGTCCGGCGGTTAAGGCGCCATCACCAATAATAGCGACCACCTCCCGGCTATCCTCATGGAGTTGGCTAGCGACAGCCATTCCCAGTGCCGCACTGATGGATGTACTGGAGTGGCCTGCGCCGAAACTGTCGTACTTGCTTTCGGTTCTCTTCAGAAAGCCCGACAGTCCACCCGCTTTGCGGATCGTTCGCATCTCATCACGGCGGCCGGTCAGGATCTTGTGTGGATAGGCCTGGTGGCCGATATCCCAAACCAGACGATCTCTTGGCGTATCAAAAACGTAGTGCAAGGCAACGGTGAGCTCCACGGCGCCCAGCCCAGGTGCAAGATGGCCGCCCGTTTCTGATGTGACATCGATGAGAAAGGCGCGCACTTCGTCGGCCAGCATCGGCAGCTCCTGCTTGGTGAGCTGGCGAAGCTCTGCAGGTGAGTTGACGCTATCTAGCAAAGAAGAATCAGGCGGCGCGGTCATGTGATGTAGATCGAGGTGAGTGGTTTAGCGGGACACAACAAGCCCCGATGATAATGCTTTTTTGGGGTTTTGGATGTTAGTGCGAGCGCGTTACGGTGAATTGTGCCAGGCCGACGAGCAGTGCCGCGTTCTGTTCAAGGTCGCCCAGTGCATCAATAGCCTGATCCTTAAGTGCCTCGGCGTATTGACGAGCGGGCGCTTCGCCCAGGAGGCTGAGGAAAGTAGGTTGCCCCCGCTCTTGGTCTGCACCAGCCGGTTTGCCTAGGGTATCTGTATCTGCGGTTCCGTCTAGAACGTCGTCGATCACCTGAAAGGCAAGACCAAGGGGTTGGGCATAGTTTTTGAGACGAGTGAGTGTGGCGGAATCGTTGGTTGCGCAGAGTCCACCCATCAGGATCGCTGCCTCAATGAGCGCCCCCGTCTTGCATCGGTGCATTGCGGCCAGTGTTTCCAGCGCTGGATCCAGTGATGTCAGATTCAGGTCCAGCACTTGGCCTCCGGCCAGTCCTGAAGATCCCGACGCCTTGGCCAGTGTGCTCAGCAGATTGAGCCGTACTGTTGGCGAAAGAGCGTTCCAGTCCGGTTCGCTCAGTATCTCAAAAGCGAGGGTTTGCAGGGCATCTCCCGCCAGAATGGCGGTCGCTTCGTCAAAGGCTTTATGGCAGGAAGGTTTGCCCCGGCGAAGATCATCGTCATCCATCGCAGGAAGATCATCGTGCACCAGGGAGAAGGCGTGAATGAGCTCTACCGCACAGGCCGGTCGGTCCAGAATATCTTCACTGACGCAAAGAGCATGTCCGGCTGCGTAGACGAGAGCCGCCCGGTAACGTTTGCCTGCGCCGATGCTGGAATAGCGCATTGCCTCATGCAGGAGGGCGGGAGAGACGGTTGCGCCGGGGATGAGGCCCTCAAGGCAGCGGTCGATGCGCTCGCACCATCGTGGCCAACTGTCACTCAGGTCCGCGGGTGGACTCACGAGTCCTCATCTTCTGAAGACGTGCCGTGAGCGTTATCTGCTTTTTCCAGGAGTTCCTGCACGCGAAGTTCGGCTTTATTGAGACTGTCCCGGCATTGACCGGCCAGTTCCATTCCCCGTTCGAAATCCTTTAATGAGGTTTCCAGAGACTGGTCGCCGGACTCCATTTTCTCCACAATCGTCTCAAGTTCTTTAAGGGATTTCTCGAACTCGCCGACCCGTGAACGTGTTGATTTGGCCATGATGCTTCCTTTGAAATCTGTGCCGCGGCAGACCGGAGCGCGGGCGAACATCGTTTGTGGGAATTCTATCGTAGCGCTGGAGTTGTCTCCAATGATCGCCGGTCTCCCTGGGCCGCTGAGCCATAAATTAAGGGCCGTTCGTGTATCATCGCCTTGCGTTTCACCCCCCCCGGTAGATTCCTCTCATGGCTGAACATTACGATGCCTCCGCAATTGAAGTCCTTACCGGGCTCCAGCCCGTGCGTAAACGGCCGGGGATGTATACCCAGACCGACCGCCCCAATCATCTTGTGCAGGAGGTTGTGGATAACAGTGTCGACGAAGCAATCGGTGGTTATGCACATCGTATTTCAGTCACCCTGCATAAAGATGGCTCCGTATCTGTTGCGGATGACGGCAGGGGAATGCCGGTCGATCGGCACAAGGGAGAGAAAGTCAGCGCGGTGGAGGTGATTCTCACGCGGCTGCATGCCGGAGGAAAGTTTTCTGACAAGTCCTATACCTATTCTGGTGGTCTGCACGGTGTGGGTGTATCCGTTGTAAACGCGCTTTCTAAAAAGCTTGAGGTGAGTGTCAAGCGTGACGGACAGGAGTACCAGATGACCTTTCGCGACGGCGTGCCGATAGCACCGCTCAAGGCCG
>DDZY01000162.1 GCA_002346525.1 Proteobacteria bacterium UBA2996 | reverse complement strand
ATCAGGGCTTTCTGCGGATCCACGCCGAGCGCGTGACGCTGCCAGGCGAGGCCCAGAACGCAAAGCGGCGCGGCCAGCGCCAGATGCACCAGTGCACGGATCAACGGTACTGCTGGCGGTCACCGGGATAAAGGTGTGCCACCTCTTCGGCATAACCGTTGTAGAGGCGTGAAGGAATCCGTTCGATGTCGCCCTCGGCCCAGATCCGTCTTTCGGTTGCCTGACTCCAGCGTGGGTGTGAGATACCAGGATAGACGTTGCTGTACCAGCCGTATTCGCGCGGATTCTCAATATGCCAGGTGGCGTCTGGACGGGTTTCTGTAAACGTGATGCGCACGACGAACTTGGGTGACTTGAATCCGTACTTCCAGGGCACCGTGATCCGAAACGGCATGCCGTTTTGCGGCAGGACCTGATCACCGTACACGCCGAAGGTGGCGAAGGTCAGCGGATGCATGGCTTCTTCGATGGTCAGCGCCTCTACATAAGGCCAGTCCAGTGTGCTGAAGGCCGAGGCCTGGCCCGGCATCTGCTCAGGGCGCAGGACACTGGCGAAGGAAACATAGCGTGCTGACCCAAGCGGCTCGACGACCTTGAGAATGTCGCCCAAGGGACGGCCGTTGTAAGGGATCACCATCGACCACGCCTCGACACAGCGGAAATCATAGATCCGTTCTTCCAGACGACTGAACGGCATCCCCATCAGGTCATCCAGGTCGAAGGTGCCCGGCTTTGCGCACAGTCCGTCGAATGTCACCTGCCAGGGTTTTAGCTCGAAAGCCCCTGACTTCTGGTAGGGATCAGTCTTGTCCCAGCCGAACTCATAGGCGTTGTTGTAGTGCGTCGCCGCGTACTTGGTGGTGAGGCGTGCGCCCGATTCTTCTGAGACAAGCATATCGCTGTCAGCGCTGGCGACCTGCTGCGGCTGCATCTCTTTGGCAACAGACACCCCGTCGCCGTAACGCAGCCCCGAAAAAGCGCCGATTGCACCCAATCCAAGCGCTCCTGCGATAAAACGCCGGCGCCGGAATGTACTTTCATCTGTCACGCGAGTCGTCGGTTTTTCTTTTTTCATCAACCTCATTATCGCCAAAGCGGCCCAATCAGACGTGAATCTTTGAAAAACGTGCATAAATCGATAAAAAATATTATTTGATTTATGGTTTTTACTCGGTTACTGTCTGCTCCTCGGGGCCCATGGCCCGCTAACCGAATGGCACAGGCGGTTGCCTGTCGACCTGCACAACGCCCGCAAAGACGTCATCCAGTTCTTCCGACTCCCGTTTTACTCCATTCATTCCCTACCTTTGCCTGCCGCGAAACCAGTAGTGGCGGTGCCAAAAGTAACTCCCGATGAAATGACAAGAGACCTTTTATGAATATCTATGTTGGAAATCTTTCCTACGGCATTACCGAGGAAGACCTCCGTGCCCTTTTCGCCGAATTCGGTGATGTCAGCAGTGCCAAACTGATTATCGATCGCGAAACCAACCGGTCCAAGGGATTCGGTTTTGTTGAGATGTCGAGCGATGATGCGGCGAACAAGGCGATCGACGAACTCAACGGCCGCGAAGTAAGCGGTCGAGCGCTTCGGGTTAACGAAGCGCGGCCCCGGGAAGAAAGGCCCCGCCACGGAGGTGGCGGCGGTCGATACTGACCGGCCGTTTCCGGGGGCGACGTAGCGCTCCCTAATGCCGGCGCAGGAGTCCGCCGCGCCGGCAATTAGTTCTAATATGTTGGGAGACCAAATCTCCCGACAACAGCCTATTTCAGTCGACCTGAATGCGGACGCTGGACGCGATGACCTCTGCGTGATGCAGGCCATCAAGCCTTGCATTTGCTAGGTCATACGTCTTTTTGCCAGCTGTACTTTTTCACCAGAACCCCAACGATGGTGTCTAAAGTAAAACCGATGATACCGATAACGACAACCATCGCGGTAAGATGATCATAGGCCAGTGTTTCCCGCGCGTCCTTGATCGCGTACCCCAAGCCAGAACTCACCCCAAGCAACTCCGCGGGCACGAGCACCACCCAGGCAACACCCAACGCAAGGCGAATGCCGGTGAAGATATCAAAAGCAATCGCTGGAAATATGACCTGCGCGAGCATTTTGTGAAAGCTGGCGCCAAGGTTTTTGGAAACCTTGAACCAGGCTGGATCAACCTTTTTGAGTCCGGCTGCAGTGGCATAGATCACCGGCCATATGGCGGCTACGGCGATGAGGAAGATGATGGCCTGATCCCATTTAGGAAACACGAACACTACGATGGGCATCCACGATAGAGGACTCACCATCCGCAGCAGCTGGAACGGCTCGTTGGTCACCTGCTCGGTAATCTTGCTGAGACCAATTGCGATCCCGATTGGCACCCCAATCAGAATAGCAAGGAAAAGCCCAATTGCCAGCCGATAACCGCTTGCAATCACGTGCTCGGCGACGTAGCCCGACTCAACCAACCCTGGTACCGCCTTGAGTGTCGGAACGAGTCCAAACTTCACAAAACTGCTCGTCGCCGGGTTAATCTCGAGGAACCAACCGCCGATCGCCCAAAGGCCGATAAGAATCGCAAAACCAATAACCGGGAAAGCGATCCGGTCAATCAGCCAGGTCTTAGCGAAACCTTCAGATTCTTGGGCCTTGTCGATCATGGCATCTTCTGGATGAGATCAGTTGCGGTGCCAACTGAAGCGCTTAATAAGGGCCAAACAGATACCGTCCATCAAAAATCCGATGATGCCGATCGCAAGAATCGTGACCGCAAGGTCGCCATACATCAAGTTCTCGCGCGAGTCCTGAATGGTGTAACCCAGACCTGATGTGATGCCCAGAAATTCTGCGGGTACGATAACAATCCACGCGACACCAAGCGCCAGACGGATACCCGTCATCACATCGAAGGCAATCGCCGGGAGAATAATCTCTTTCAGGATGTCCCACCAGCTTGCCCCAAGGTTTCGGGCCACCTTGAACCAGGCCCGATCCAGTTTAGCGAGACCCGCTGCGGTGGCGAAGGCCACCGGCCACACCGCCGCCATCGAGATCAGGAAGATAATGGCCTGGTCCCAGGTGGGCATCGCAATCACCGCAATCGGCTCCCAGGACAAGGGACTCACCATACGCAGGAACTGGAACGGGGTATTGCTGAGTTTACGAAATACTTTACTTCTCCCCATCAGAATACCAACAGGGATGCCCGTAACGATCGCGAGCAGCAAACCTATGCCGAGGCGATAACCACTTGCCTGACTGGCATCGAGCAAGGTTCCTGACTGAACCATGTAAGGCACTGCATCAATGGTGGGGAACGGACCAAAATCCGCGAAACTCATGGTGGCCGGATTGCTCTCCAGCAACCACCCGCCAAACCACCACAAGGCAAACAAGATTCCAAGGCCAACCGCGCTGAAAAACAGTCGGCGTAAGACCATCACGATCACATCGACGGCCGCGGAGGATGTCTGAGCAGTACTGATTTCAGCAGCCATCGTCAAGAATGCTACGAATCAAGGAAAATATAGGTGCGATCAGTGAGTCGCGGTGGAGGCCTGTCGGAAGGTCTCCATGAGATGTCCACGAATCTTCTGGACCTCTGGATCCTGCGCAGTTCTTTCTTCCGGCAACTCAACCATGATCTCTTCTTTAATCTTGCCGGGAGATCCAGCCATAATCACTGCTCGATCGGCCATCAGCACGGCCTCGTCAATACTATGAGTCACAATCACGAGGTTGATACCCATGCTTTTGGCAATCGACCGCACATCTTTTTGCAAAGAGGCCCGAGTGAATGCGTCAAGCGCGGAGAAGGGCTCATCAAGAAGTAACATCTCGGGCTCCATGACGAGAGATCTCGCCAGCGCGACACGCTGCTGCTGCCCACCAGAAAGATCCTGCACGTTGGACTCCGCGAACTCTTCCAGATCAACGAGTTTGATTGTCTTTTCCACACGTTCACGGATCTTGTCCTCGGCAAAATTTGCAAACTTGAGACCGATTCCCACGTTCTGGCTGACCTGCATCCAAGGAAAAAGATGAGGGGCCTGAAACATCATGACCCACTTGGGTGAAGGCTCTTTTACTTCAATGTTATTCAGTCGGATGCTGCCGGAAGTTGGCGCAAGCAATCCCGCCATAATGTGGAGCAAGGTGGACTTGCCGCAACCCGACCGACCGATAATCGCCAGCACCTCTCCCGGTTTGGACTCCAGGTTGACCTGATCAAAGGTCACCGGTCCTCGGGATGAATACCTATGGGTTAAATCCTGAACAGAGATCTGTACACCGCTTCTGCTCATCCTTCCTCCTATTCTGCGGTTTTCCTGAATGCAGTTTAAAAAACTACCGCCTCGCTGAACACGGTAGAGACATGAACTGAATCAGTTCATGTGCTTTGGTATTCTAACTAACAGAAAAATTATATAAGAATTAAAATCAATAAGTATTATTTATTAAGAGTTTCGTTTCTTTTAAGATTAGTATAAGAAGTAACTCTTAAGGTGAACACATTCAATAAGATAAGCCGCACATTAAACGATCTTCTGTTTAAGGTTCAGACGATCTCGTTATCCAACGAATAGGAATTTCCTATCGATATGGACCATCGCGAGTCGCGAGAACATTCGGCCTAGACGCATAAACCGATGAACCGCACTGCTATTTTCCCAAGATCCCTGAAGTACCTACTCGCGGTCGCAGAGTGCTCAAGTTTCACACGAGCCGCGGAGTCGCTGTTTGTCTCTCAGCCTGCTTTGTCGCAGCAGATTAAACAACTGGAGGAACAGGTTGGGGTGCAATTGCTAGAGCGCTCAGGACGCAACGTACACCTTACCGATGCGGGCGAGCTCTATGTTCGGCACGTCGAGCGAGCACTCGCGGAAATCAATGCGGCCTCAGTCGCACTAGATGATCTTAGCGAACTTTCGCGAGGCCACGTATCCCTTGCTTTGACACCGATCACTGACTACCTCACAGCAAGTCTGATTCAGGAATTTATGAGTCAACATCCCAATATCTCTCTAGACATCAAAGAGATGACACAACACGACGTCGAAGAGGCTGTGCTCCAAGATCAAGTCAGTGTGGGCGTCATGTTCAGTAACGAAACATCACTCACCACGGGACGTGATGAACTCGAAGCGATGACACTGAATACCGACGTACTGGTTCTCGCGTCGAGCAAGAAAACCATTGCAAAAAAAACTGATCCCGATCGGGACTCAACGCTCGAGTTATTGAGACAACCCCTCGCGTTACTGAACAACCGCTTTGAGATGCGGAGACAGATTGATGCCTACTTCACCACTCACAGTCTGAGGCCGAAGGTGACTCTAGAAGCCAACTCCTTGGGCTTCCTGATCGAGATGGTCAAATACGGAGGGCTTCGCACCATCCTGCCCGAATCCATTGTCGCCTCGATGGACGATCTGATGTCTATCCCCGTGGATCCTGCACTACCCACTCACACTGCAACGATGATTATCCGCAAAACAGCGTACCGTAGCAGGGCAACTGACGCTTTTCTTCGTCTCGCCCTGCTCTGGGATTTACCAAGCGTGTTTAAGCACCGGCGCGAGCACTAACCCCGACTTTCGCCATCAGTATTTATCTTGCTGTTTTACCAGCATCTCTATCGAAAAACGAAGGAGCATACAGTTGGTGGGAGATCAGAGTGCAGATGGTCACCGCAACAATGGAAACAAGGGCCGCTTCGTAAGATCGTGTGAATTCAAAGATAATGAGTACTGTGGAGATCGGGGCACCAAAAACCGCGGCTGATACGGCGGCCATTCCGGCAATACTGAGACCCGCGCCACTTGCGATTCCCAAGGTCGCCGCAGCTTTACCCAGCAAGCACCCCACGCCCGCGCCCATAAATAACGAGGGGAGATAGATCCCACCGTGTATACCAGTACCCACACAGGCTACGGTCAGCACGAGTTTTGTGACTATCAGGATCAGCACCGCGACCACCGGCAGGCTGTTACTCAGAAAATCCCGAACCACATCAATTCCGAGGCCGAGTGCGCCGGGAACCCAAAACCCTACGAAAGCGCATAAGAGCGCAGCGAGGATTAACGGCCATGCGGGCAGGTTGGGCAGTTGATCCACTTTATCCGTCAATTTGCCGAGTAAAGTCATAAACAGCACAGCGGTTATCGCAAACACCGGCGCACTCACGATGAGCAATGGAATAAATTCGATCGTGAGACTATGAACCAATCCATCGAAGTAGGGTCTACCACCGACCTGGAATTGATCCGATAGCATCGCGGCCGTAATGGCACAG
This sequence comes from Proteobacteria bacterium UBA2996, assembly GCA_002346525.1. GTDB lineage: Bacteria > Pseudomonadota > Gammaproteobacteria > Arenicellales > UBA868 > UBA868. The sequence goes on along the minus strand of DDZY01000162.1, from coordinate 11,564 downwards.
ATCGATATTGGCGCAATGGCTGATATAGAAAAGCGGCGCAGAACCACCTCATGACTGAAGACAATGGCAGCGAGGGGGACCCCAAAACCCGCAGCGATAGCGCCCGCAACGCCGCACCCAATCCAGGTTTCTCCGGGGATTCGAGTTTTCACCGCTTTTGCAACGGCAGCGCCTATAGTCCCGCCAAAGTGCACCAGCGGACCGTATTGTCCGACAGGAGCCCCTCCGCCGACTGCTATCAACGCGGCCAAAGTAGAACCGAGGCCGCCTTTGATATCTAACGGCTTATCTGAATGCACAGCCGCTATCGTCTCGCGGGGTGAGTGAAAACGCTTAATCCCGAGTGTCCGTCTCAAAATTACGATAAGGCCGGCGGCCACGATTAGGAAGAGCGCCGGCACCAAACCCGACCACCGCCTGCCCATAAGCGTCTCCGCATTATCGGAAAACGTATTAAAGGAATCCGCGGCCCAGAGAAACGAACCTGCCGCAAAAGCCATCACCGAGCCAATCGTCACACCAACAACCACGTAAAGGATCGAATCGAAAACGATATTGTTGGGCCTTACTGCCATAGTCCTCTAGCGTACCCGAAGTTACCAGGAACTGTATTGCAGGTACTTACCGCTCAAACTCAAGTGAACGCGATCGCCCTTCTCACTTTTCTCGCGGGACACGGTCATATTGAAATCGACGGCAGACATGATCCCGTCACCGAACTCTTCATGGATAAGTTCCTTGATCGTCTCCCCATAGACTCCGACCATCTCGTAGAGCCGGTAAATTGCGGGATCGGTTGGCACCGTTTGTTCCCACTGCTTGTTGGGGTACTGCTGCAGCGCCGTTGATACAGGGCTCGACAAACTCAGGCACGCAGCAACCGCATCGGCATCCGATTTTTCAAGATGGTTCATGCCAAGACATGCTGACACCACGAATTCTGTCGACATCGATGTCGTTTCGGCGATTTCCTGCCAGGATAGACCTTTTTCCAGCTTTGCCGTCCTGATCTGATCTTTCATCTCTTCTTTGTTCATTGATTTTTCCTTACAGAGTTGTCGATGAGTCCGGGCGACCCACGACGGATTTGCTGAATGGTTAAATACCCGGAAAACCAAAATTAGTTTTTGACCGAGACCCCGAATCTCAACGCGGATCGTCGATGATCTTGAGGTTGCACTCCAGATTAATTCCAAACTCGTTTCGACATCGATCCCTTATAACCTCTGCGAACTCGGCGAGTCTCGATGCATCAGCAGAATCTTGCGAGAAGATGATGTTTGGAAAGGCGCTGTCGAGGTAGAGGCCCGTCCCTGCCCAGCGGAATTCTCCCAAGCGACGCAATACCCACGCTGCCTGGTCCGTCGGACTTTTGTGATTCGCGTCGTCAGCATTTTCGATTTTTCTGGAAAAGACATGTCCGGTATAGAGCGGCGCCGTGGGAAACATGTCTTCATGCTGGCGCTTCACATCAGCCAACGCAACTTTTAGTTTTTCAGGCGCTCTCTGAGGCAAGGCGAACACAGCCTGAACGATTACCGCATTTCTAAGCGCAGCGGTACGGCGGTCGGAATGCTCAAAGACATCGCGCTTAAGGGTCTGGATGTTTCCATCTCGCAATACCACTGTCGCGCGCAAAATATGATCACAAAGACTCCTCCCAATAAAACTTGCATTAGATGCGATCGCGCCGCCGATCGTTCCAGGAACTGCTCCCAGAAAAGTAACGTCAAGACCGTGCAGCACGGCTTTCTTCACCACATCGCCTGTCAACGCACCGCCGCCGACACGAACGGTGCGGTCTGACAGCACCTCAAAACCCCCGAATCGAGCTCCGAGATAAACCAAGACGCCATCGAAGCAACCACTGCTGAAGAATGTGTTTGATCCACTTCCAAGAACCTCAACCTGAGTCTCCTGAGGCAGGTCACGAAGATATTCCCCCAGATCTGTCATATGGGCAGGCTGCAAGAAGGTCTTCGCTGATCCTCCGGATGGAAACCTGATCAGTTCAGAGAGGTCTTTGTGTTGTTTCAGCGTGCGTTCCATAAATACCAGCCTGTGAGCGCAATTGTTTTGGAGGCTTCGCGGATAGTTGATCCGATTTTCTTACCTGGTCGATAACCAAATCGTCTCAGATCAGCAGGTTTTGGCCCCGCTAGATTGCACTCCTCGTGATACTCTAAAATTTGGTTCTCCCCCCAGACTGCAAGCGAAGATTTATCATGAAACCGACCGACCTCAAGCCGCCTTTTGATCTTGCTATCGCAACCCAGAAAGTAAGGATGGCGGAGAACGCCTGGAACACCCGAGATCCCGAAAAGGTCAGCCTGGCCTATACGGAAGACAGTGTCTGGCGGAATCGTTCCGAACATTTTCAAGGCCGCGCAGCCATTGTTGAATTTCTGACACGCAAGTGGCAACGGGAACTGGATTATCGATTAATCAAAGAACTCTGGGCTTTTTCGAACAACCGTATTGGGGTTCGCTTCCAGTATGAGTGGCATGATGAAAATGGCCAGTGGAACCGGTCATACGGTAACGAACTCTGGGAATTCTCCGACGAGGGCCTAATGCGAAGACGCGAAGCCAGTATCAATGACGTCAGTATCAGCGAGGGTGATCGGCGATTTCTCTGGGCAGCTCCCGGGCATCGGCCTGACGATCATCCGGGGCTAATTCCCTCTCCAGAATAGGCACCAGACACGAGCGATCTAGCCTAGCAAGCGTCAGTTCCGCGACGCACCTTCTGGATTCACTCCCTTTACGAGCCTGGCAAGCAAATAAACGGCATCCTGGACATCCGGATCTCTCGCCATTCTCAACAGCCCGCCGTATCCGCCCGTCTTTGGGTTTTTCGTATTTACGGCGTCCATCACCGAACCCGAGCGGAGCGCGTCCGCAAGACACTCAAGACTGTCCTGCACCGCCGGTTGATTCAAAGCCTGGAGCAAGGACATCAGGCCCTGATTTCGCGTCAAGCGATCCATCAGGATCATACCTTCGCCTATCGCGCTGGCAAGACGAGTCACGATGTCATCGGTCATCGCGTCTTGTGCGGCCGAAATCGCTGCGGCGAGTTCGATCAGTTTGGCAAGGTCCTGGGGCTGGCCCTCAGAGACCGGTGTTTCTGGACTAGTCATGTTGGTTTTCGGATTTAAAGTGCGTACAGGGAGCCCGGGCAGCAATCAGAGCAAGCCACGCGCAGATGACCAGTACCACTGGTTATAGGACATTTTCAGCATGTGCATGGACTTGGTCGGGGCCTTGATCTCTGGAGGATCAATGTAATTGAAGCAAGCATTCGTTGCACGATCCTGGTCAGCCTCAATGAAGCAGTAAACCTTACCATCGTATTCGCGAGTCGCGGACCCTGTCCGAAAGATAGACGCAATGTTCTCACCAATGACTTCGCTCTGAAAGTGAGCCGTCGAACCGGTCTTGCTGATCGGCAGATTGCTGGTATCACCGAGCACGTAGACGTTTTCATGTCCCTCCATCTGCAACGAATAACGGTCGGTCGGAATCCACCCGCCCTCTCCAAGATTGTTCTCCTCAATCACTTTCATACCCCGATGTGGAGGAACGGTAACGAGGAGATCAAACTCTTTTTCTGTACCCTCTTCACTGTGCACAATTTTGTTTTCAACGTCCACCTCCTTCATATTGAAGAAAGTTTCATAGTCGACTTCCATTCTTTCAAATTCGGGCACCGCCCACGTGGCGATGTTTTCGATGTTATGGATGCGGGCAATCGGGTAGGTATATTTCAACTCTACCTTGTCCCTGATACCACGCTTTTCAAAAAATTCGTGCAGCATGAATGTGATCTCGATCGGGGCAATCGGACACTTATGCGGAACCCCCACCACGACCGCCACCTTGCCGCCTTCAAAATCGCGAAGGCGTTTGAACATTCGCACTGCGCCTTCTCGCGTATAAGGGGTCTCTGACGTCTCTGCAAGGCCCGGAACCTCATCGTAGACCGCCTCACATCCCGTAGCGATCACCAGCATGTCGTAGTCGTGGACCACACCGCCTTTGGTCCTGACCTTATTCTGGGCTAACTCAAATTCCTCGACCGGGTCTACAAAAAACTGGATACCCGGCTCCAGTAGACTGGTCTGCTCGCGGACGATATCGTTCATCCCCATCTTACCGAAAGCAACGTATAGCAGGCCGGGCTGATACCAATGCTGATCGGTCGCCGAAAGCATGGTGATTTGGACCTTTCCTTCTCTTACCTCTCGGGCAAGCCGCCTTGCCACGTTGTTGGCAACAATCGTGCCGCCCATGCCTCCACCGACAAATAAAATCTTCATTAACCTGACTCCCCAATCAAACGCTAAATAGGCACACAGACGCCACTGGTACCTTACTTCACTTTTTTGACAACGATATGCCACACGTCATCAATCTTTTCATTGCTGACAAGCTCGTGCCCCACCTTGGCGATCCATTGCGGTACATCGTTGGCAGATCCATCATCCGTAGAGAGCAGTTCCATCTGGTCGCCGACATCCGCGCGCTTCATAAAGGAGATCAATTCCATCAACGGCCCCGGGCAGAAAGTATTTCGTGCATCAACGACTTTGGTTTCGGACATCATCAATCTCCTGATCAGTAGGACTCAAACTCAATAGGGTTAAAACGACAGCAGTCTGCCGTCTTCGGCATCGGACAGAAAAGCGGTGAGCCCGGTTGCCGGACCAAACTCAAGGGTCAGATCCTCCGGGGTGATCTTCATCAGGTCCAACGCCATGGAACAGGCCAGCAGTTTGGCATCACCCAGGTCAGCCGCTTGCTCAAACAACTTCCTAAAAGCGGGCACTCCCTCTGTTTCGATCAGTCGGCCAAACTCACCCTCTTCAGGCGCCGCGAGTTCGGCATTGTCCTTGGTGAAATACTGAAGTGCATTCATGGAAAAGAAAACGGTTACGTCATCCCCGCTCGCTGCCGCGACTGACGCAACCATGGAGGCCATCTGTAGTTTTTCGAGAGTGCCGGAAACACAGACAATGGAGAGTTTGTTGGACATCGCGCTACCTATTTAGTTCGTCTCGCGGTTTACGTCGAGCCGGTGAAATTCGCGTATTTGCCCGCTACCTAAAACCAGCCACACGGCATTGAGCATTCTATGAATACAGTCTACGAAACCTGGGAGGATTAAGGCGGGCGATTACGAGACGAAAAACGGATAAGAGGTATAGGAAAAATCAATGGTACTTTCGAGTTAAGTATGTTTCCCTAATACTAAAATGGTCTCTTAGCCCCCACTTAACTACGAAAAACGAAGAGAGCGCCAAGCGGTCTACGTTCGCGCAGAGGCGAGTTTCGGTCTCTAGGCTTCTTTCAGTAAAAACCTATCTAATCCGAACCCCGTGCAGCCACCGATGACGAGCCACATGATGAGCGAACTGATTCCTGTAGCGGCAAGGAACGCGCCGGACAACTCAGATAGTTGCGCAGCCATATCAGCGGTATGACCCGCGTAGAGATCATCAGCTTGGGGCGCTCCGAAGAGATGCGGCACGACAAGCAACACCGCGGCACCCACCCATCTCCAGTTTGTCTTAAGGACGTGAGCGAGGAAAAGCCCTGCACCCGTACATAACACTGTCGATATCCACCAAAACTGGCGTGACTCCAGCGCCGCGCCTGCGACCCCGGGCAACTGCGGGAGGATGCCAAGCGAGGGCGCCGCGAAAAACGCGATAAATCCGCCCAGCCCCCAGACAAGACCTGATGCGAGACTCATACGCATCTTGCCATACTTTATTGAGGCTGCGGCGCCGAGCGCCACCAAAAGTAGGGCGTAGCCTATTGCGGTAAGCACATTGGACAACATTGTAAAGAGTATCCTCTCAAGCCCATCCTCAGGACCCCACTCTTCATGATCATGGCTATGTCCCGAATGGTCTGATTCCTCAGAGCCTGCTACTTCGACCTTCTGGCTTTCAAGCTGCTCCGCTGCCGTGATAATCGGTATGACCTGCCAGCGTTGAATCAGGCTGAGAGCAAGGCCCCCAGCGAGACCGGAGAGCAAGGCGATCACGACAATTCGGCGAAATAACATTGACGGGATTCTCCGGATTTCTTTAGTGACAAGGGAAACCTTGGGAATGACGCATATCATGTGCCGCATTGTGTACGACAGAAGACTGTGTGAAAGCCGCTGCGAACAGGATAGTCGCGCCCAAAGCGAACGCCGCAACCAACTGCAGGCCTTTGTTCGCCAGGGTAGGTACGGACTGGATTTGATCTTGAATAGCTTGGTTTGACATTACTTTTTCTCCTAAGTTACATATTTATCTGTGAGTGCCCCCGGGTCCGCCCCGGGAGCCTCAGTTTCTACTGGAGTTAGATCACCAGAATCTCTTCGCGCTCGAAGGGATTACCCCCTTGCGGCACGCTTGGATCATTCTTCCATGAAGGATTCGCCATGAGTGCGTTTTTCACATACTCATATTGAACCAGGTCGTTGATGACGAACTCCGGATCCAGGGTATCCAGGAAGGTCCTGTCACCGGTAACCAGTGTCTCGTTCTTCAGTTCGTTCACAACCAGCCTCGTGGCCGACGGGTAAGGCCACGCTTGGAAGTCGATGCGATTCTGACCCCACTCGGTGTGACGGATCGCTGCGGGATTGTTGTAGTACGCCGGATCGTAGAACATCATTGCGCGTTCAACCACTTTACTGGGGAAGGGATAGTACTTTTTACCTTCACGCGACAGCAATTGGGCGATCTCTTTTCGGTTGGATCCCGTGTAGAGCTGTGCTTTAACTACAGCATTATGTACACCCTGCGCCCACGCGGCCCGATCCGGATCCATTGCGTCATCTTCATGCATCACCACAACACAGCACGGGTGTCCCTTCCATACGTCACCGGTAAATCGGAGCACTTTGCCGCCGGCTTTGATCTCACCGAGTGCATTGAAGGGCTCGGCAACACAGTAGCCATCGATCTTCTTGGCGGCCAGTGCAGGCGGCATATCAGGCGGCGCGAGGACTTGGAAGTTACATTCATTGGGTGCCAGAGCCGCATCCTGCGCCCGGATCACCGGGGTGATCCCTGCCTCCTTCATGATCTTCTGGGAGACGATGTTATGGATCGAATACCAGTACGGAACCGCAAACTGCTTTCCACCAAAATCTGCGGGCGTTTTGATCTCCGGGTTAACCACAATTGCCGAACCATTGCTATGGTCCCAGGCCGTGATCTTCACGGGGAATTTATTGTTGTAACGCATCCAGACCGGAATCGGGATAAGCATGTGAGTCAGATTGAACTTATGAGCGGCGAATGCCTCCACCAGTGGTGACCAACCCCGGATGAGTGTCGGACGCTTCGATTCAATTCCCTCTTCCTTGAAGAAGCCGAGCTCATGTGCGACTAACAGAGCTGCCGCATCGGTAATCGGGATGTAGCAGATGTTAACAACGGGATCGAAGGCTTTTTTACCAAAGGCCGGCATACTGCCCAACCCAAGGCCAGCACCGGCCAGCGCTGCGCCTGTCTGAAGCACCGACCGTCGGCTGATCCCCGTGCCCAGAAAACCACCGAACAGTGGATCCGAATTTATCTTGAGGAACGGATCGTCAATCTGGTCTCCGAAGTTTTTAGCGTTCAGCGGCAGGCCGTTTTCATCAACTGGGCCTCCATCTATGAACTGAGCTTCTTCCTCATCGAGAATGTCGTCTGCAATCGCCTGCGATTTTGCTTTCGCGGCTAGCAGTGTTTCTTCCTGCGTTAACTGTTTTTTCATGTCTTCGCTTTCCTCCTCCGTTTGGTCTGCAGAACTTTAACCTTTCAAATGTCTGTACAAATCTCCTCAACTCCTTACAAATGTTTACTGATGTTTGATGCCTATTCGAATACTGATGTTTGTTGATAATAGCCTTGCCCGCTGGTCTCAAGATTTCAAGGCACCGTTTGACCGTTACGCCGCATTGAGCCTTTCGGTGACGGTCTTCAGGTGTTTTTCAAGATCCTTTTCAGTAATGATTCCGCGAAGGATCATTGAATGCGCAAGCGCCAACACCTGCCGCTCCGGATGGGGAATATGCTTGTAAAGCTCATCCACCAACTCATCTTCCTCATCCCTTCTTTCGAGAGCTGGCAAGACGCATGATCCTTCATTGAGCACCTCGCAGGTGCTTTCCAAAAACACGCGCCACGGCGGGTCCGGGTTGTCGACCCCGTACTGTTCACAAAGGTCGCCCCAGACCCTGCCTTCTTTCCCGATCTTTTCCAATAAAGGAATGGGCTTGGTCACCAGAGATCCCTAATGGCCGTACGGGTGAATCGCTGGGATCACCGGTCTTTTATCGTCCGCCTTGCGATCCGCACGCGGCATAGCCACTCCGATAAGGCAGTCACGGGTGACGATTTCGCTCAGTTGATCCTCGGTCCAGCCGTCGGTGCCTTCCGGCCGCACCGGCATCACCACGTAGCGGGTTTTCTGATTCGAGTCTGCCACACGGATCTCGACATCTTCTGGCAACTGTAGGCCGAATTCAGACAACACCTGCCGCGGCCAACGCACCATCCGGCGTCGATAGTTTGGGGTGCGATACCACTCGGGCGATTGACCCAGAATCGGCCTTGGATAGCAGGAGCACAGCGTGCAGACCACGACATGTTTCAGATTGGGCGTATCGACCAAAATCCGCGGGTTACAGTAGTCGCTGGGGGTCCCAAAGTTTGAAGGCATGCTGGTGATCCAGTTGATACCGACCTCCAGGCTCGCTTTGACCGGGTCGTCAATACACAGCTGCTTGTAATCTTCGTCCAACCAGGCTTTGGCGACGAGCCGCGCAGCGGGGGTGGGACCCAGCGTGTGCATATATTCCGTCCACTCGTTGTGGTCGGCCTGCGTGAACAGGCCTTTTTCAATGCACAACTCTCGGACTGCGACTTCCAACGCCTCAAAGTCGCTAACCTCATCCACCATGGGTGCGGCTTTGTGATCATGATCATGTGAATTTGACATGCGGTTTTCCTCTTTTCATGTCGTGATAGTGAAATACTTTCGGGTCGCCTTAGAGCGCCTCGAGCCAACGCTCAGACAACTCCGTCTCAAGTGTATCGGCCTCGAACTTCTTGGGGTAATCTGGCCAAAGGTCAGTCTGCTTGAACAGCAGGCTGTAGAACCACTCGGGGCTGTCGGTGTTATCCCATGCTTCGTCTTCTGCCGGCGGGCTTTCGTACACCAGTTTTACAACTGTCGCCTCCGCCTCACGCAGATACATCTGTGAGCGGGTATAAAAAATATCGGGTAGATTGCGAATCCGAACCCTGTCCCCGACCTTGAACTTCGCGGGAGGTGCTTCGCCCTTGAAGCACTGTGGATCCCCAACGTTCGTCGCTTTTTCTACATGGTGGCTGCTGCTCATAAGTCGTGCCCCTTTGCATCGTAAAGAAGACCATCCTGTTTGTGAGCGCGCTGTTTGACTTCCTCGATCTTGTCGATGAGCTCAGTCAACTTGACGTGCTGCTTATCCACGAGGATCAGCGCGATCGTCATTAGCCAGCGGCCGTAGTAAGGCAGGCCAAGATAAATTGTCTGTCCGACGTCGACATTCTGCCGGCGACGGCGCTCCTCAGCATTCCAAACCCCTCGCCAGGCCAAAACTTCGCAAGTCACGAAGGTGTTGTGCTCCCAGATTTCCTCTTCTTTTTCTTCCCAGGTAATCGGAATGTCAGCTTCACCCCCAACATCGTGGGAAGCGCGGGTATAAGCGCGGAAGTGGGCGTTATCAATCAAATCGCCGGTTGGGGCGTGCTGCGGCTGATGTAGCGCCGGCTGCAACTGGCCAACGATATTGAGGTGCCGCATAATTTTTTCGCGGTTGGACATTAGGTGTACGCCTCTTAATTAATAAGTGGATTTAACATACTCTTGGCACAAAGAATTCTCCAAGACTATCTCGTTATCCGGCAGATAAGAAAAATCAATTGGCTTATCCAGTAAGATAATTTCTCTCTTGGGGTAGTTATTGGCGTCAAAACCAGAGGAGGAAGATAGAAAAACCCTTCTGGCAGAAATGAAATTCTGCCAGCATGGGTCGCGTGGAACGAAATGACAGACGCTATTGCCTGGCCATCCTCTTTTTTCTTCTACCTAGCTCTTTAATCAGAAGAGTCTGGGCGTAGGGTTTCAGTGATTTCCACTTACGGCACTCCTCTCGGGTTCGCCCACAGCCGAGGCACCAGCCTTTAGGGCCGCGAAAATCGCAAACGTCGATGCAGGGACTTTTCTGGGATCCCACGAATTTATCCAATGAAAGGTTCTAACTTAGTGAGACAAGCCCGGGGCACTCAGTCCTGGATGCCCTCAAGCACCTGGTTTATTCCGCTTTCGAGCTGGCGGAGCCGATTGAACTCTTCGAAAAGCCGCTGTTCCAGATTCTTCGTATTCAGCGGCAAATCGCGCTGGCAAACACGATAACCGTCTCCTTGTACTCGGTAACCTTTCCAGCCCCGGATCTCTTCACCATGGGACTCAAGAAATCGGCTGATGAAGGTCTGCTGTTCGGGGCATTCTTCCTCAGCATGAAAACAGATTGGGAAGGTCTTCTTTTTAATTTGCGGTGCTTCTATATACGTTTCGAAATGCACTCCGCCCTGGTTATCGTTAAACCAGTTGCTTTTATAAAGCTGGAGATAAACCCCACGGTTATAGATTTCCCAACCATCGTCGAACCAAGCCGAAGCTCGGAGGCTTTTCTCGAAGTTCTTGAAAATGAGTTTGAGGTCTTTCATCTAAAAGTTGTCCGTTATAGATAAACACCCTCTGGCGATTAAACACTGCGAGATCATACCAACAAATACCGGCACGGAGTCTTCTTAAAGTTCCACAACTTGAGGAGCGACGTCGTTGGTGATCAGCGCCTCAACTGCCAGCAAAACAAGTTAAGGAACTGGACCTCGCCTCAGGCCATCCCTCTCTCGGCCAGAGCAATCTGCCCACCCCCGCGCCGAGCCAAAGACATAAAGCGGGCTCAGTTGAGCTTGTCGGCAAGTTCCTGCAGAGCGAGCGCCGCGTACATCGCCACGCCCGCAGGAAACGCTGCTTCATTCAGACGCATCCTCGAAGAGTGACAGGGCTGGGGCTCCCCATCGCGCGTCGCCGCACCCAGAAAAACAAACGCGCCGGGAAAGCGCTCGAGCAGGTAAGAGAAATCCTCAGCCCCCATCCAGGGTGTGGCCATCTCCATATACTGATCCTCACCTAGCACCGCTTTGGTCGCCTGCGCTACGGCCTGCGCGCCGCTGTTGTGGTTCACCGTCGGCGGGTAACCCTTCTCGATTTCGAAACTGACTTCAAGGCCATGCGCCGCCGGAATCTCCCGGACCAGTTTCTCCACCGCTTCTGCGAGACGGGCCCGTGCCTCTACGGACAAAGAACGCAGCGTGATCTCCATCTCGGCGAATTCGGGAATGACGTTGCTGGTGGTGCCTGACTGAATACGGCCAACGGTGGCCACTACCGGATCGAAGACATCAAAGCGCCTGGTGACCATCGTCTGAATTGCCTGCACCACTTCGCAGGCAACC
>DDZY01000030.1 GCA_002346525.1 Proteobacteria bacterium UBA2996 | reverse complement strand
GTTGCCATCGCCTAGATCCTTCCCTTTACGGGAGCTTTGGGGTCACCACTGCGTCTGCTGATCCTTAACGCGCGGCGGTCCAGTTCGCGTTCGACGTCTGCTATCCGTACACCGGTCCGGGCCATGGCAACCATTGCAAAATAGATCAGATCAGCCGCTTCATGGGTGACATCTGAAATATTCTGTGCTTGTGCGAGTTCCTCTGCCTCTTCCCGGAGCTTGGCTGAAAGCAGTTCCTGGTCTGAAAGAAGTCGTCCGGTATAGGAGCCTTCCACCACCGCTGCCTTTCGATCCCACAAAGTGGATTCAAGGCGCTTCAGCCCGGTTGCATCTCCCCAGCATGATGATCTTTCGAGATGGCAGAATCCGGGGTCTGACTGGTTGACCAAGAAACGCAGGGTGTCCCGGTCGCAGTCGAGTTCTACACGGTGGAGTTTCTGAACGGCGCCCGAAGTCGCCCCTTTTATCCAGAGCACATTGCGCGAACGCGAATGATAAGTCCCCTGACCTTTATTGATCGCGAACCGAAGACTCTCGAGGTCGGAGTAAGCGAGTCCAAGGGCGAGACCTGATTCATCGGTAACCACCGTTGCCCACAGCCCGTCTTCGCGGTCGGTCTTAAGGCATGCCGCTGTGGCATCAGCGAGATCAAACCGGTTCGTATAGAGCGCCATGCCTACCTGTGCATCGGCCCCGAGGGCATCAATCCGCCCCACGTCTTCCGCCGTTGCAACGCCGCCTGCAACCGTTAAAGCGCTGTTCCCCACTGCGTCGACAAGTTCTTTGATACGCGGTTGATCGACACCCCCTAGGCGGCCTTCACGCTCGACAAACGTGACAAGGAAGCCCCCGACATAAGGTTTCAGTTCCTGTATCCGGTCAAGGACAGCTCGGCCGGTCTTTCTGGTCCAGCCTTCAACGACGATTTCGCCATCCACAGCATCCAGTGCGGCAATCACCCGCCCACGAGGGAGTTCGCTCAGAAGGTCGGGTTCTGCAGCTGTACCCAGAATAATCTTTCGCGCACCCGCGTCGAGCCAGAACCTCGCGGTTTCGAGATTCCGGATACCACCGCCAACCCGGCACGGTGCCCGCCCCACAAGATCCAGAATCGTTTCACGATTGTTTCCCGTACCAAGAGCGGCATCAAGATCTATAACCGCGACTTCGCCCACCCTGCTGAAGCGTTCTGCAATCGGCCGCGGGTCCCCGGCATCCAGCGCCTTTTCCCTGCCGCCGATGAGCTGAACGGCTTGTCCGTTTTGTAAATCGATGGAAGGAACGATCATGGGCGGACCTCCACACCGGCATCTTTCAACACTGATTTCAGGCTTGCCACCGTGTATTCGCCATCATGGAAAATGGATGCTGCCAGCACAGCGCTTGCGCCCGCTTTGAGTGCATCGATCAGGTGCTCCGGATAGGCGGCACCTCCGGAGGCAATCACGGGGACGGTCACAGTCGCACTGACGGCGCCCAGCAGATCGAGTTCGTAGCCGGAGCGTGTGCCATCGCGGTCCCAGCTCGTCAGCATGATTTCACCGGCGCCCCTTCTCACAACCTCTTGGGCCCACTGGATCACATCTCGATTGGTGCGCTCGCGTCCTGATCTCACGACGACTTCCCATCTGCCACTGCTCTGTCGGACCGCGTCTATCGCGACCACTGTGCATTGGCTCCCGTAACGTAACGCCAGGTCATCAATGAGCCCGGGGTTCACTACGGCAGCGGTGTTCACACTGACTTTGTCGGCCCCTGCATCGAGTAGAAGGCCTGCATCGCCGGTCACCCGGACACCGCCGCCGCAGGTCAGCGGGATACTGAGCCCTTCCCGGACCCTGCGTACCGTCTCATGTTGGTGACTCCGGCCTTCCGGGGTTGCCGACACATCTAGAAGGATCAACTCGTCGGCACCTTGGCGCTCATAGTCCAGGGACAATTCGACAGGACACCCTGCATCTCTCAAGCCCTGGAATTTGATCCCCTTGACGACCCTGCCGTCCTGGCAGTCAAGGCACGGAATTACTCTCGCGGTCAGCATATTGAATGCTCCCCCGCCGCGCCCAGCCAGCGTTCAATCAGTGCGGCGCCCCATTTTCCAGACAGCTCGGGGTGAAACTGACAGGCCAGAACAGGCCCGCGTTCAATAGCGGCTACGAATGCACCGCCATAATCCGCCGTTGCCCCGGTCCAGCCCCGGGGAATTTCTGTAAGCCGGTAGGAGTTGGCGAAATAACCATAACCTTCGGTCAGAAAGCGGCAGCTCGGTGCCGGTTGAACGAGATTCCAGCCAAGCTGCGGCACACACAGCGTTTTGTCAAAGCGCGATGCTTGTACATCAAAGACCCCGATCCCTTCGATCCCCGGACTTTCTTCGCTGTTGTTCCCCAAAACCTGAAGGCCGAGACATATCGCCAGAGTCGGTCTCGCCTTAATGACCCGCTGGCGGATGGCCTCCACCAGCCCCCGGCTGTTGAGCTCATCCATGGCCGCGGAAAAAGAACCCACCCCGGGTAGCACTACATAGTCGGCCGATGTTACGGCGCCCGGTTCATCGACCAGCACCGCTTTACACTTTGCCCTTTTGAGTCCGGCAAGCACCGACGCAAGATTGGCTGTCCCGGTTCGGATAACGGCGACATTGTTCATCCCAGTTTCCCCTTAGTGCTTGGGACAGATGAACCGCCGTCACGTGCTACCGCCTGGCGCAGGGCAACAGCGACCGCCTTGAACGATGCTTCACTGCGGTGGTGATCATTGCGCCCCTTCAAGACATCAACATGCAGAGCCATCCGTCCGGCGATGGCCACTGATTCAAAAAAATGCGGGATGTTCTCGCAGGACAGCCCGCCGAGGCGTTCACGCGTTAGCGATAGGTCTACAACCGGGTACGGCCGGCCGGAAAGGTCCACCACCGCCCGGCAGAGCGCCTCATCGAGGGGGACGTGCGCACAGCCAAAGCGGGCAATGCCCTCTCTTTCACCGAGAGCATCGTCCAAACAATTTCCAATAAGAAGCGCACAGTCTTCAACGCTGTGATGGTCATCCACAGAGAGGTCACCTTTACAGCTAAGTCTTAAATCGAACCTAGCATGCTTGGCCAGTGTGGTAAGCATATGATCAAAAAATCCTATCCCGGTATCCACATCGGCAACCCCGCTGCCATCGAGGTTCAGACGGCAGTTGATGTCAGTCTCTTTGGTTGTGCGTGTCAGCTCGACTACCCTTTTACCCATTTGAGTTTCTCCATCAATTGTTCAGTGTGCTCGAGCACACAGGCTGCGCCCGCCTCCNNCCGGAAAGGTCAACCACAGCCCGGCAGAGCGCCTCATCGAGAGGGACATGTGCACAGCCAAAGCGGGCAATGCCCTTTCTTTCACCGAGTGCATCGTCCAAACAGTTTCCAACGACAAGCGCACAGTCTTCAACGCTGTGATGGTCATCAATGTGAAGATCCCCTTGGCACTTGAGATTCAGATCGAAGCGGGCGTGCTTGGCGAGCGCACTCAGCATATGGTCGAAAAACCCGATTCCGGTATCGACTTCTGCAACCCCGCTGCCGTCAAGATTCAGCCAGCAAGCGATGTCGGTCTCTTTGGTTGCGCGTGTCAGCTCGACTTCCCTTCTATCCATTTGAGTTTCTCCATCAGTTGTTCAGTTTTCTCAAGCACACAGGCTGCGCCCGCCTCCGTGAGGGTGGTTTTTGCAGACTCCAGTAGTTCCCCTGGGGGAGCTACACCAACAGGCACCACACCGGCAGCTCGTGCTGCGATCAAATCATCAGGTGTGTCACCCAGCATCCATGCTTGTGTGACTCCAAGATGCCCGAGTGCCAAACGAATGGGCATTGGATTGGGCTTAAGTTCAGCATCCTCCATGCAGACCAAGGCTGCAAAGAGATCTCGAATTCCGTTATCGCGCAAGAAACGGTCTGCATCACGCCGAGGGCGCCCGGTTACAACAGCCAAGGAATAACGTCTGCCTAATGATTCGAGCCATGGGCGCTCTACCAGCAAGGTCTCAGTAGCGCGCAACCCCGGCGCGGTCTCGGTGCCCTGATACAGGCACTCGAAACGGTCTATCACTTCAGCCAAACTGACTGTCAGGCCATGATCTAACAATAGCCTTTGTGTGACCTGCCAGTCGTTATTGGCATTGCCGCGCGCTTTAGCTGCGCTGATGTCGTCTTGGGTAATACTGACCCCAAAAGACTTTGCAGTCTTTATGATCGACATACGATAAGAACCGGATACATCCGCCAATACACCGTCAAGGTCAAACAATATTGCTTCTGGGTCCAATACGGCCTTCAATGCTTGCTCTAAACGGGTAAAGGCACATTGATCGCCTGGGCAGCTAATCCGGAGCGTGTCTTTAAGCGCCTCAATGTCAGAAAAACTCCGTGAACCTATTCCTAGCCCGGCCAAACTATTTCTTACCCAGCCCGAATTCTCAAAACGTGCAAGAACAAAGTTTGCTTGAGATGGCAGTGGCTTCCCTCCAAGCTCGAAGATAAGCGCGGTAAGTTTCTTCCGTTCGACACGTACCCTCTGCACATACTCCCGGACGCTCTTGTCTCCCCCCCGGATGCGTGCTTCGGCAATGGCGAGCGACGGCCCGGAGACGCTATAGGGGCCGCTGGTACGCCGCATCCAGGAAATCACCCCTGCATCACCGATGGCATAACCCACGCGCACACCGGGCATCCCCCACGCCTTTGACAAGGATCGGACAATCACCACATTGGGAAGGTCCAGAAGATCTGTGGTGATGTCCACGTCAGCAAACTCAACGTAAGCGAGATCCACCAGAATCAGGATATGCGGTACTGCGCGTGC
>DDZY01000101.1 GCA_002346525.1 Proteobacteria bacterium UBA2996 | reverse complement strand
AAAATATGGCTACTGTAATTGCAATCGTAGAAGACGATAACGATCAACGCGAGAACTACACCGATGTATTGACGGCCCACGGATACGAGGTCCGGGCTTTCCCGGATCGGCCCAGCGCCGAAGCGGCATTCGACCGTGAACTACCCGATCTCGCCCTCTTGGACATCATGCTCGGTGAAGACATGGATGGGGGTTTTGACCTCTGCATGCAGCTTCGCAACCTGAGCCCCACACTTCCGATCATTTTTCTGACCGCCCGGGACAGCGATGCCGATCGTATCTCGTCCCAACGGATGACCGCATGGGACTACATCACAAAACCGGTCAGCCTGGAATTTCTGGTCGCCCGTGTCCATGCCCTGCTCCGGATTTCCGAACAGCTTCAGACTCAGACGGCTCCCGAGAGCAGTCTTAAAGTGGGGTCTCTGGAAGTCAACGCGGACAGTATGCTGGTTCACTGGAAAGGTGCGCCCGTCAATTTGACGCTCACCGAGTTTTGGATCATCGAGTCATTAACCCGCAATCCAGGGCATGTTCGGACCTATGAAGCGCTCAGTGACGTCACGCGCCAGGGGCTGGTCGAGCGTAATACGATCAACGGCTACATTCGACGGGTTCGAAACAAGTTTCGGGCGCTAGATCCAGACTTTGACCGGATCCAGACGGTTCATGGCACTGGCTATAAATGGGAGCAGGATCACGAGTGAATTCCCTTGTCGACTCTCGATCCACTTCGACGTCGTCCCGGGGAAGGACCGGGCCCGGCAATCTCCGGATTCGCCGAGGACTCAAAATCCGGACCAAACTCCTACTTCTGGTGGGACTGCTCCTGGTTATTCCCTGGATGGGCTACGAATCCGTCAGGGAGATGGAGAAGTTCCTTCTCGAGGGGCAGGAACAGGCCCTGGAACTCACCACTCAGGGTATCTCAAGTATTCTGGGTAACCGAACCGACCTTTTTGATCCGGCGGTTGGCGTTCCCGAATTGGTCGGACGTCCCCTGACCAGCCTGCTGACTGAAATCGACGAACCGCTGGCGATTGACGCCCCGCCGGACACCTGGGCCGCTGCGGTAGGAGCGCTCACCCACTTCTCAGGATCGGGGCTTTTCGAATGTGGGCCAGAATACCGTCCGGACTCACTTGCCGTGCGTCATGGGTTGGCGCTAGACCCGAACGCGGTCTTTGCGTTCTTTGAAGTCGATGATGATGCGCTCGTCTACCGTGATCCTGCCCTACTCTCGCTCGATAGCAACGACCAGATTCGCATGACTATCCAGCGAAACAACAGATTGATTCTTCGGTATCTGTTGACCGCACAGGAGCCCGGTAGGCTTAGCGTTTACCTCATGCGGGCAAACTGGCGAGATGTCGTCGATGGCGAGGCCCTGCGAGATATTTCAGGCACCATTGAACCCCTCTCCACCGGTTATGCTGTAAAACTCCGAGTCCCTCGGGATCTCCTCGGCGTGGGTGCTCGACTGAAGTTTGAGGTCATCGACGTTGACGATTCGGACGGCCGAGATATCGCCCAGATCATCAGTACAGAGCCCGATCCCGGATCATATGAGTTTGGCAGTGTGCGCCTGGTGACGCCCGAACTGGCCAAGCTAATCCAGCCTCTTTACATCTCTGAAGCCAACATCACCGTTTGGGATCAGTCCTATCGCGTGCGCGCCCAAATCGGGTCTGTTGTCCCGCCGGCGAGAGAGGCATTCGGTATTGACCAAAAACGAGCGGCTTCTCTGTTCGAGCGCCTCCAGGATGAGATCATTCGGTTCTTCGATTGGATCCTGAGAAGCCCCGCCCGCGGCCTCGCCGACATGCCCGACGATTCCAGTACAGAAGACCAACGAATCCTGGCCCGGGTGCTTGCGGAGGGAGAGCCCAGTACCGAGAGGCGCCGCTACGGGGAGGCCAAGCTTATCGTCACCGCTTCGCCGATCTGGGCACAGGGAGACATCCAAGGAGCCGTGTTGATCAAGCAGAGCGCAAATAAGCTTCTTGCCCTGCAGTACAAAACACTCCAGCGCTTCACCATTCTCTTCCTTGCCGTTTTTATCTTTCTGGCACTGGCAATCTTGATCTTCTCAACTCGACTTACCTATCGGGTGGGACGCCTCCAAAGAGAAACTGAGCAGGCCGCCTCCTCAGAAGGGCGACTACTCAAGGACCGCATTCGCGCTGGTGCAAGATCATCCGACGAGTTGGGCAGTCTCACCCGAAGCATCTCTTCCATGCTCCACAACCTGGGCCAATACACCCGATACCTGGAGAGACTGCCGGATACGCTCGCTCACGAGCTCCACAATCCGCTCAATGTCGTAAATTCGTCGCTTGAAAATCTTCAATACAACCACACGGAGTTGTCGGACGATAAACATCTACAACGGGCCCGTAACGGCATCGGCCGACTCCGGTCGATTATCACTAGCCTCACCGAAGCCGCGAGTCTCAAGGAGGCGCTCAGTCAAGAACAAGAGCAGCTGGAGCGTTTCGACCTTTGCGCCTTGTTGCGAAATTGCGTCGACGGCTATCAGGCCGCCAACCCCGACTATCGCATCGTGGTTACACTGATCCCCGCCTCGGCGTTGATGCTTGGCGTGCCTGATCGCATTGTCCAGCTTCTGGACAAGTTGATTGACAATGCTATCGCCTTCGGGACGCGCAATGGCCTTATCGTCGTCAACCTGAGGTCGATCGATGGCTTCTTTGAGTTGACGGTATCCAATGATGGCCCCGCCCTACCGTCTGAGATCGCCGAGAGCCTGTTCGACCCAATGGTGTCGCGCGCGCGCGACGCGCGCAAGACACATCTTGGACTTGGCTTGTATATCGTGCGGCTGGTGGCCGACTTCCACAATGGAACGGTTGCTGCCCGAAACCGGCACGGAGGATCAGGCGTCGAAGTCTTGGTCTCCCTGCCGCAAGCTTCTACATCTTGACCCGACCAGGCCGAGCTGTTTGTTCGTGGCGCTCAGAGTCCTTTAACAATGTCAGCGATCTCCGGTTTTCCGGTTTCGACCTCATCAACGGTTAGACCCTGAAGCTCATGGGGAAACACCAGCCACTGGTCTGTCTCATGGACGTAAAAGTCCGGCACGCGGCCCGTTTCACTCTTGGTAGGTTTGTACCAGACCGTCGCGACTCGCAGATCCTCAGGAAGATTACGCCTGCAGCGTGATTTGAGCTCCTCGATGATCGCTTCAATACTTCTACCCGAGTCGAGTACGTCATCGACGATCAGCAGCTTATTCTCACGGTTTAACTTTCTGATCAGATACCCGAGGCCGTGGACTTGAACCGCATCCTCGGTGTCTGCAATCCCGCGGTAGTAGGAGGTTCGGATCGCGACATGATCAGTTACGATGCCTGCGTAATCCAATAACTCCTGGACAGCAATGCCGACTGGAGTCCCTCCCCGCCATACCCCGACAATGAAGTCTGGACGAAATTCTGTCTCGATAATCTGCCGGCCCAGCAAAAAAGAATCCCGCAAGAGTTCACTTGCCGCGATAAATGTCTTATCCACCATTCGTACCCTGATGCTCCGTCTCTGGAATCAACGTCTATCGTCAATATCGGATTGGGGCGGCTTGTTACTCGCGTCGCTTGGGGCAACATCAGCGACCTCGGCAGCCGCCGCCTCCGTTTCGGAACCGGAGGCATTTGGCAGCTCCGCTTCAGATCCAATTGCTTCCTCAACCGCCTCCGCTTCTGCTTCAGCTTCCACTTCAGTTTCTACAGCTTGAGCCTGCTCTCCATCATCACTGAGGGTTTTGATCGATTCGGACTCCTCTGTCGTATCGAGCGCTGAATCTAGCTCAGTCCCGGTCTTGGGCTCGGCTACAGGCACAATTCTAACGCTGTCGAGCGCTTTTTCTTCTTCCTTAACATTCGCTGCACTGGAGTCGTTTTCATTCTCCTCAGAGGCCGCTGACTCACCCACCGGCTGCGCTTCATCGCCGCCAACCGCCTCTTCACTGCTTTCTAACTCTGAGACTTCCTTCTGGCTCCCTTGTGCGGCGTCTGCGGCCTGCCCTGACTCCACAAGCGCCGGGACAACGACCCAACCGGGATCCTCAGCGTGCGATTCAGCGGGCAGGTAGTAGGCTATCTGGACGGGCAAGGTTTTTTCCGGATATCGCTTCTTGAACTGGTTGACTCCATTACGGGCGATTCCATATGCCAGCGCGATCCGACAGCGATCGCAGGTGGTACCCTGATACCGAACCCTTTGCTCTTCATTGACCCACACGTTCACCTTGCCTTTGGACCGACTCCATACCGCCTCAACAATGATCTCGTGCCACTGACCGCGTAAATCGCGTTCGTTTATGACGGAAAAATAACGGGATTCATCGTCAAACTGGCTTCCGAACCACAAGGCACCGGTGCTCCCAATCTCGAAAACCCAGGCCGAGTTCCCTGCTCCTCGATCAATAAACTGGCCATGGCGGTTCCTCGCAGGATAGGCGCTCTCATAGTCTTGTGGGAAGAATATCTTCCAGCGATACCAAGACACCTCGGACGGGGCTTCAGACGCCGCCGTCTGCCCGAGTTCAGCCCGTTCAACGCCTTGCTGGCAATCATTAAATGGGGGCTTGGAAACACAATCTCCGGGGCGCAGCTCGAAGCGCTGAACCACCGCTGCCGGAGCAAGTCCGGTTGGATCATTGATCTCGGTCACCGCCCAATTTGCTTCGGTGAGAAACGGCGCGAACTCAGCCCCGCCGGAACTCAACGGATAGACGCAAAGATTGAGGAGCAAAAGTAGCCCAGGGACTTTTCTGGAAATCATAAAACCGTCTAGAGTTCCACGACAGGGTCTCGGGACGAGAGGAAAATCATTGGGATATCAAATTAGTGGTGCCCGGGGCCGGACTCGAACCGGCACGGCCGCAAGGCCGAGGGATTTTAAGTCCCTTGCGTCTACCAGTTTCGCCACCCGGGCTCATTGATTTATAAGGGTTTTTTTGAATAGATAGTCTCCCTAATTTTATGTTGCACCTTCCGGGAGAAACATCCGTCAAATCAGAGTGGATTCTAGCACTGCCACTGTCCGTTGAAGTTAGGGCGGTTAGATGCAATCTGAATCCATCGAACTGCCCTACTCCAAACTTGGCCGCCAAGCCGTTTTGCGGGGCCATACAGGCCGTCCCTGCACGGTACATGTCTCAGGGGTAGTAAGGAAAGGTATATGCCCACTGCGGGAGGCATAAACTTGCGCTGTGAGTGAGCGCGGATGTCTGGATGTGAGCGTCCCTACACCGTTCACAGGCTATATGATTAGATGCTGCTGCGCTATGCCCATCTTAGGGCGAAGGTGTAAACGGTGATGGTGCACTGTGCTTGTCAGGATCAACGAACCGAAGTAATCCAGAACCGATGCCCCACTCCCAGTCAATGTAGTACTCCGCGATACGACTTCCGTGCCCGCCGCCCAACTCGGTTTCGAAAGGAACGTAGAATCCCGCCTGCCACAAGGTCGTGTGTGCCACGAACTGGGGAATCTCTTGAACGAGTCCCGACTTGAGATTTGTGTATTCGTTGATGGTATGAAGCTGATCAAGCATCCCTCCCACGAGACC
Organism: Proteobacteria bacterium UBA2996; assembly: GCA_002346525.1. Classification (GTDB taxonomy): domain Bacteria; phylum Pseudomonadota; class Gammaproteobacteria; order Arenicellales; family UBA868; genus UBA868. The sequence goes on along the minus strand of DDZY01000101.1, from coordinate 6,216 downwards.
GAACTCTAACTCCACTCTACAATTCTCGGGAGTCTCATCGAGATTGCATTTATTTTTCAGTTTGCCTTTGATTGAAAATGATCCTGGCTTAACGCCTACGACCCGCCAGCGTTCATGGGGTGGCGCCTCCTCAATCTCAGGAGAGATATTGATGAAGTACATCTCGCCTTCCCCACTGACCCTATTGCTCGCATCTGCGTACTCCGCAACGGTAAAACGACCCCCTACATAGATGTTTCCATGCCTTGCACTCAAGCCAACCGGCGGTTTCATTTGCACATTGAAACTGTCCATGGCGATGTGCCTGACAGCGCACGATTGCGCAAAAAAATCCTCGGTTGCGTCACCAAAACGTGAGTTGCTGACATTGTCAACCAGTTCCTGGAACTGCTCAAGCTTGAACCTTCTTCCATCACACCCTACCGTTCCCTCCCATCCGCGATGACAATCGTATCCCGTCACACGACCTAATAGGTCATGAGTGTCATCATAACGATCGCGCATTCCCATTAAATGAGTAGTTTCATGAAGAAACGTTCTGGCGGCACCACCAAACAGATCGTCCACATCCTCACTACCCCCAAGGTAGACAAATTGATCAGACCCTAGGTCAGTGCCCATCACAAAGGCCCGCGTATACACGCCGGGGCGATCATCGGCCATATACAACGTATCCCAGCCGGGCTGTTTTTCTACCATATCCGAATACATACCGTGCGCAGTGGTTTTGTTCTGAGGCGGCGCTACTGTGTCGCATCGATCTGAAGCCTGTAAGGTAAAGTCGAAACGGACATTTGAACAAGGCATCAGTTCCGCAACTGCACGGTTCCACTCGTCCTCAAGTGACTCCTCTATATTCTTCAGCCTCGACTCCAAAGAATTTGAACTCAGTGGGTGTTGTAAGTTTTTCAACCCCGGGCCACACAACTTGGCCCGCGTCCAAAAAACGACAGTGCCATCATCGCCCACCCTGACCGTCGTGCGAGCCTGGACGATCTCTACCAGCAGCACGCCAATTATCCCAACCGTCGCAAGAAATAATGAAGAAATCAGCCTAGTGCAGAACATATCTTTTCAGGGAGTCTGACCACATCAACCGCTCCTGATGGGTCACCCACCAATCGTCCCAGCCATCGGCGCCTGCCGGCCTCGACTCCTCTGCTACATAGGCTTCCAGAGTTTGCTGGCTAAAGGCACGAAGCGGCTTGGGCGGATCGGAATACGGCAGACCCTCATCGGATCTGAGGGCATCTATCAGAAGCGGGAACGCTGATCTCTCGCCGAGTCCGATGAGGGCACCAGCGGCAATCGTCCGGAAAGCCGGGACTGGATCTTTTACGGCTTCAAGCAACAAGGCAGTTTCTGCTTCACCTGCAATGTGTATGAGGAGATAAATTGCCGCGAAGCGAACCTGCGGGTTAGTCGAGCCGAGTCTCACCTTGATCGCAGAAACGGCCTTCTGGTCGGGACCGAAGGAGATAAGGTAGTGGAGTCGCGAAAACGACGTATTTAGATCCGAAATATCGAAAGAATCCAGGATTGCTGCTGGCTTAATTTCATCACTATAGACCGGCGGGCTGACGGTAAGGAGTCCGCTGCCTGCCAGAAAAAACACAAATAGAATCCCAGCGGACGCAATCCTTGCTTTTTTATACATCATGACCCCGCCGGTCGGCTGAAAACCCAGGCGACGGCGTCATCGTGGGTCAACCCACCCTTCCTCGAGCACGGCGATCCGTCCGGAATCATCATCACCGGCAAGCATCACTTGCAGGCGCAGTACGCACGCCTATCTCGATGTTGTCCATTGACGCACAGCCCGATAGGAGCGAAGCGCAGACCAGAATAATGATGATTGGTGTCATGCGATGATTGTACTAAAAGCCAGCCCGCGCTCTGAGTCCCGGCACACAACGGTCAATATTATTCCTGACCTAAAATTCTTATCTGCCGATTCAATTGCAGATAGGCTTCGTTATCTGGATATAACGAGACAAGCTGCTTCGCATAGGTTCTGGCATCGGCGTAGCGGGCCATCTCAAGAGAATAAGCCGATAGGGCATAAAGTACGTCCGCACTGTATTTCGAATACTCAAGCGCCGCCTCTAGGACCTTGATCGCCTCACCGATGCGTCCCAGGTCATGAAGTCCGACAGCATAAACATATCGGTATTGGAAGCTGCCCTCTTCCAAATCCGCCGCATCTTTGAGGTATCCCAGTGCCGTACGATAGTTTCCCGCCCGAACCTCGAGCAGACCCAACGCGTGCAGTAAGGTCGGCTCAGAAGGCATCAAGCCGAGCGCCTCCAGCAAGACCGCTCTCGCGCTGTGCTCATCCCCTTGCGTGCGCTTTAGATCGGCAAGATTGATATACGCCCCCACCGACTGCGGGTCGATCTCCAGCGCCGCCCGATAAGACGCTTCCGCTGCCTCAGTTTCACCACGTCCTAAGTAGAAGTTCCCGAGGCGGGCCTGAACGGATGGCAAATCGAGATCCTGGAGCTGGATCTCAAGGTAATCGCGAAAAACCTTCTCAAGAGCCAACGCATCGCCTGAGGGGATCTGGTTTAGCGGGACGGCCGCTAAAGCCGTTCCCAGCTCGGTAACCACAGAGCGGTTTGTATCGCCCAGCAATGCTCTTAGGACCTGATAACGCCGAACCAGAGGCAATGCCTCCGAGGCTCTCACCGCGCTGGATCGGAGGATGGGATCAGGAGATTCGACCAGTCGGATGATCAAGGCCTCCAGACCGGGAAACCCTTGGCGACCCAGTTCTTCAATGGCACTGGCTCGCCAGATACCATTTTCGTTCGGATTCATGGCGAGAGCCTCTAAACCATCAAGCGCGTCAGGCGCGCCCAGGCGGGCATCAGAAAAAAGTTCGCCCACAGCCGGCCCGGGACTCTGCCTGTCACCGTTCCACTCTTTAACGGCATTAGCGGCCCAGGCGTCGGATTGATCGAGATGGCACTGCGTGCAGGCGTTTGGCGGGCCAACCTCTGCACTGAGGTCCGGCCGGGGGATTCGCATGCTGTGATCCCTGCGCCGGTCTACTCCCATGTAGGTTTGCTCGGACATATGGCAGTTAACACACTGGCTGCCGGACGTTCCCGCAACGTGGTGATGATGAGCGGGTGTATCAAATGAATCAGGATTGTGGCACTGGCTGCAAAGCGCGTTGCCTTTTGCAACCAGCTGATTGCTGTGAGGTTCATGACAATTTGTACAGACAACCCCAGCGGCGTACATCTTGCTTTGGATAAAGGAGCCATAGACGTACACCTCGTCACGGATCTGCCCGTCAGAGTGATAGAGCGGCGGAGACAGCGTAGCCAAAAGATGCGTATTCGTTAGCGACCGACCGTAGTGATAGTCTCCTAAGGTGCGGCGCCGACTATGACACCTGCCGCAATTGTCGACCTGCAATGAGCCTGCGTTGTGCGAACTGCTCGCGGTCTCCTCCCCCGGAGTCCGGAAAAACCCCCGATGCCCCTCAAGGCTGACCTCAAACCCTCCATAGGTCAGCGCTTCTACGCTCCCCTCCTCTACCCCCTTTATGTGCTGTTGCCCAGGTCCATGGCATGCCTCACAACCTACATTGATTGCATCGAACTGCGTACTGTAGGAATTCGTGGGGGCATCAAAATTCTTGCGAACATTGGTGCTGTGGCATTCTGCGCAACGCGCATTCCAATTATGATAGGGACCGGTCCAATGCAGTTGGTCGCCGCTTTTGATATTTTCATTCGGGTAAAGGTGATACCAACGCTGGCCTCCCTCTTCCTGGAGTCGGCTGTCCCAGGCGATCGTCAGCGCCTGAAGCCGCCCGCCTTCCAGAGGAAGGAGGTATTGCTGCAGCGGATAAACCCCAAAGACATAGCGCACCGGAAAACGCTCGGGCAAACCGTTAGGCCCCTCGGTTGTAATCCAGAAGCCATCGATATCCCTAGAGAATGTGGTGACAGCGCCGTGATAGGTGAAAGTGGACCCATCAAAGTCTCCCAGCACGGACTCCGGAGTAGCCTCCTGCATTGCGAGATCATGGTGCGAGTTCTGCCAAGCGGCGAATTCTGCCTTGTGACAAGTTGCGCAAACCTCGGTCCCGACAAACCCTGCGTCGCCTTGAGCGAGAGTGTTTCGCGCAACAAGAAGGCTCAAACAGATGCCCACCGCAATTTTGACCGGCCCACAAGACACGTTTCTAACTCAATACCAGGGAATCTGTCGATTCTAACCTTGGCTGTCGCGAGGTTCCTTTACCCACCGATCTACCTGCCCAACAGAAACGCGGGTAGACCAAGGGGCATTTCTTTAGCTGCTAGGCCATATCTCCTTAAGGGCGTAGTGGACGCACCAAACGTGAGACTTCTGCCAGTGTTGGGGATTACTTCTTAGCCAACTACCTACTACATGAGAGGCTTCGCATAATCAAGGTAATACTGAGCAAGGGTCCCGCAATCAACTTCAACTTTTGCGAGGCAGGTGAGTAGGGCCAAGACGAGTATTAGTAGCAGAATCTTCATGTATAGCCCAGGTTTCCAGTCTCCACCAAAAAAGAGCCCGGCATAAGGCCGGGCTTATCTCTTCGAAATTTCAAGAAGAAGTTTGGAGGCTGGGGTCGGAATCGAACCGGCGTCCACGGCTTTGCAGGCCGCTGCATAACCACTCTGCCACCCAGCCGGAGAGAAAAGACTGTGGAGCGGGAAACGGGACTTGAACCTCTTGCCCCTACTCTGGCCAGGCACGCGTCCTCCTAATTATTATAGGAAAAAGGACCTCAACAAGCCAAGTGTTTTCTTTTTGGTGGTAACGTTCGGAATAATCTTGGCCCAGTGGCTAAGCATTAAGGCATACACCCATGCATGATCTCAAAATCCAAAACGCACGAATTTGTGACGGCCTCGGGAATCCAATTTCCCTCGGAACGCTCGCGGTAACCGGTAAAGCCTGCGCAGTGCCGGCAAACCGATCACTTAAGATGTTTTGGGCCAGGGTTTGTAACGGAGAAGTCCAGATTCTTGCGTCCAAACGTTGAGAGGTTTTACGCAAAGGGGTCATGCGTCGATCCCGACCGCAATGGAGATCGCGGGACACAATCAGATTACAACAAAACAACTCTATCTGAATTTCACAGATCGACTGAAAACAGGCCGCTTCGGCAATATAGAAGTTCCGCGACTTAGAGTTGGTGTCGGGCGTTGGAATCCGAATAGCCCTGCGAATCTCCTAGCAAAACCGCCGGGAGCATTACCAACTTCGAATCCTTTTAATAGCTATCAATTGCCTGAAGCGAGAACAACATTCTCCGCTTTACAGGCGTTCTCGTTGATATCGCCGCCTAGTTTCTGGCTAATCTCCTCGCGCGCTACCGCCATCGTCGCCTGAAAAAGTGCATTATTTTGCAATCGAGCGAACGTGGCTGAGCCAACCGACATTCCGGCTTCGGTGTCGCTTTTCCAGTGCACGTTACAAACAATTCGGCTTTGAGCGTAAGCTCGTCCTCGGGCCAGAATCCTCTCGGCCCTTTCTGGGGCGAGTTGGGATAAAACAAGAGCCCAGCCCCAGCCAATAGCGCTGTGCCCGCTCGGATATGAACCGTCGGTCTTTAACAATTCCAATTCACCCGGCGTACAAATATCTTCACCGTTGATCAAGAAAGGTCGCGGCCTTTGGTAAGCATTTTTGGCGGGGTAGGTCGCCAGACCAAAATCCGTCAGGGACCTCTGCAACAAACGATAGAGCGCGGGGGTACGCTCTTCTGTAATCTTCATCCCAAGAGAACATTGAAATATTCCGGCCGCTTCTGGAAACGTGAGGATGGCGTCTTGTGCCGCTAAATCCCACCGAGCTGAGCCTCGCAGTTTCATTATGTCCTGAGAGATCGCCTCATCTGCGGCTTGCAACTTAGAGCCCTTTTCAGGGGGAATAGGAACAAATACAACACTATTCATGGGCTCCTGATCATGCTGATAGCCCTGAACGAGCCCATGCCCAATATCCGCTACGGGGGCCGTTACGTCTATCTCATCCGCCGAGGTTAGCCCACTGACCCCAAACAAAATCGACACCCATAAAACCCATCGTCTGGACAAACTCATAAGCCCTGCCTCAGTTAGGACGGAATGCATGATCTCGTTCAAACTAATTGATAACTCGACCGTTTATGAGTCGGAAAACCAATTTTCTAAAGCTGATTTTTTGGAGCGGGAAACGAGA
>DDZY01000087.1 GCA_002346525.1 Proteobacteria bacterium UBA2996 | reverse complement strand
CAGCGCTCGAGTCAGCCATCCCGTCTGCTATGGCCGCTGCCTCTTCCATTACAGCGGGGACCGCCGATGCAGGTTCATCTGCTTTGGACGAAGCCGCACTGGTAAGGCCGGCGGTGACGGTTGCCGTATCACCGGACTCATTGGACACTTCGACATAATCGTCCGCGTCACCCTGCAGGATTGGAGCTGCTGCGGCGCGTGCGTCTAGGACCGCGTTGGCCGCCTCCTGAAGGTAGAGTCGAATCGCCCTAATCGCGTCATCATTCCCAGGAATGAGGTAATCAATTCCTTCCGGGGAACTGTTGGTATCACACACCCCGACCACAGGGATACCAAGCTTCCGCGCTTCGGATACGGCGATTCGTTCATGATCGACATCGATGACAAACAGCGCATCGGGTAAGCCTTTCATGTCCCGGATACCGGACAGGCTGCGATCCAATTTGGCGCGCTCGCGTTCAAGCATCAAGGTCTCTTTTTTGGTCAGTCCCACCGTCGCACCACTGGACGCCATTTCATCGAGCTCAACTAGCCGGGCGATGGAATTCTTAACTGTTTTGAAATTGGTTAACATCCCGCCCAACCAACGGTGATCAACGTACGGACAATTGCAACGCTGAGCCTGCTCTCGAACGATCTTGCCGGCTTGGCGTTTTGTGCCGACAAACAGAATCTTGCCGCGATCGGTCGCGACGCTTCCGAGGAAGTTCAACGCATCACGGAACATGGGCAAGGTCCGTTCAAGATTAATAATATGAATCTTGTTTCGGGCGCCGAAGATATAGGGACCCATTTTTGGAGACCAGAACCGTGTCTGATGGCCAAAGTGAACGCCAGCCTCTAACATCTGGCGCATAGAAACGTCAGTCATTGCTTGCTCCTGTTGGGTTGCTGTTCAGTGCAGCCGGGAGCGCCGACCAGGCTATTAACGGGCCTGGCACCCGGGCGCTCGACGTAGGGACTGCACCAGGATTAGGGCGCATTATTCTACTCTACGCACTCGATAGTTGCCACCCAAACCTGAACCCAACCCCGGATCCCGGCTTGCCGGGTTACACACGGTGATTCGTCTAAAATGTACCCAAACCAGACAGGATTCCAATGGCCATTCATCTAAAAACCGATGATGATCTTTTCCGGATGCGAGCTGCCGGACAACTGACCCGCAGTGTTCTGGACATGATTGGTCCTTTCGTCACGCCCGGCGTGACCACCGGGGAACTCGATAAGATTTGCCACGACTTCATCACCAATTCGCTTCAGGCCATCCCGGCTCCCCTTAACTATCGCGGGTTCCCAAAATCGATCTGCACCAGTGTAAATCACGTTGTCTGCCATGGAATTCCGGGAGAGAAACGCCTCAAAAATGGTGATATCGTCAACATCGATATCACCGTTATAAAAGATGGTTTCCACGGGGATGCCAGCCGAATGTATGCGGTGGGCAATCCCCCGATCCTGGCCAAGCGGTTGATGGAAACAGCTAAAGAGTGCCTGCAACGGGGTATCTCTGTGGTGAGGCCTGGCGCCCGGCTCGGGGATATTGGCTCCATCATTCAAAACTACGCAGAGGCCCAGGGCTTCTCAGTCGTCCGGGAATACTGCGGGCACGGGATCGGACGCGGTTTCCATGAGGATCCGCAGGTATTGCACTATGGCACCTCTGGAGAGGGTATTGAGATTGTCCCAGGAATGACTTTCACCATTGAGCCCATGATCAATGCAGGGAAAGCCCAAACGCGCTTATTGTCAGACGGCTGGACAGTGGTCACCAAAGACCATTCTCTAAGCGCTCAATGGGAACACACCCTGGCCGTAACAGATTCAGGTGTCGAGGTTTTGACCGGGGACACCTGATGCGCCCAAATTCAAGAATCAGAGCTTAGCAGTGGTTCAGCGGACGTTGCGGCTGCACTTCGACGAGCAAGCCACGGGCTTAGCCGAACAATGCAAGGCCCAGCTCGTCGAGGCGAGAGTTCAAATGTTGGCCGCCCACACGGCCAGGGTGCGCCCGGAGACCCTTTTAAGGTCATACAGTAACTTCATTGACGCAATGCTCTCTTCCTTGTGGGAGAGTTCTGTCGCGAGCCCATCGAACCGTTCGCGAATTGCCCTGGCTGCGGTTGGGGGCTATGGACGCAGAGAACTCCATCCGGGTTCTGATATTGACCTCCTGATTCTTCGAGCGCGCGAGGATTCGAATCGCGAATCTACGAAGATCGCGGATTTTATCCGGTTTCTCTGGGACATTGGCCTCCAGGTGGGTCATAGCACCCGGACCCTACAGGAATGTGCCGATCAGGCGCGTGCAGATATCACGGTGGTGACCAACCTGATGGAGGCCCGCTATCTCTCCGGGGATCCGGAACTCCTTTTTAGGTTGAGTGCCAGAGTGGCGCCCGAGCGCATGTGGTCGCCGCGTAGATTTTTCGAGGCGAAACGGCAGGAACAAGTGCAGCGCCATCAACGCTATGGAGAGACTGCCTACAACCTGGAACCGCATATCAAGGAGGGTCCAGGCGGTTTACGCGACATTCAGACCATTCAATGGGTTGGCCATAGATACTTCGGCACCCCGAACCTACAGAAACTGTCGGAGGAGGGTTTTCTGACGAAAGTAGAAGTCCACGAACTGCTCAAAGGCCGTGAACTGCTTTGGCGGCTGCGGAATGGATTACATCTTCTGACCAATCGATGCGAAGACCGCCTGCTTTTTGACTACCAGCGCGAGATCGCGGACCAGTTCGGATATCGCGACGGAGCCCAACTCGCGGTGGAAAAACTGATGAAACGCTACTTCAGGACCGTAAAACAACTGCGTGTCCTCAACGAGATTCTGCTTCAGCATTTCGAAGAAGCGATCCTGACCACCCGAAAAAGACGTGTCACTTCCATTAATCGGCGCTTTCGCGCTGTCGACGGTCTGTTAGAGACCGCTAACCCCAACGTCTTCAAGCAACAGCCTTTTGCGCTCATGGAAGCCTTTCTGTTGCTGATACAGGAACCACATATTCGGGACTTTCGAGGTGATACGGTCCGTCTCATTAGGACACATTTGAAGCTGATCGACGCGAACTTTCGACGGGATATCCGTTGCCGGTCCCTGTTTATGGAGATTCTCAAGGCCCCAAGCGGACAGACCCGTGCGCTTCGAAAAATGGATGCCTATGGTGTGCTCGGTGCGTACCTTCCAGCCTTCGGCCGCGTGGTGGGACAAATGCAGCATGATCTCTTCCATGTCTATACCGTGGATGCGCACCTGTTATTTGTCCTGCGGAATCTTCGCCGAATGGATAGTCCACAGCACGATCATGAATTACCCGCCTGCAGTCGGTTGATGCAAGGGCTATTCAAGAAACATCGGCTATATCTTGCGGCCCTGTTTCACGACATTGGCAAGGGTCGAGGAGGAGATCACTCAACATTGGGTGAACGCGATGCTTTGCGGTTTTGCCGTACCCATGATCTCAGCGACTACGATTCCAGGTTTGTTGCCTGGTTGGTACGGACCCATCTCCTGATGTCCTGGGTCGCTCAGCGGCAGGATATTTCGGATGCTGATGTGATCGACCAATTCGCTGCCGAAGTGGGTGATCAGGAACGGCTGGATAACCTGTATCTTTTAACCGTTGCCGACATGAGGGGTACCAGCCCCAAAGTCTGGAACGACTGGAAAGCCAAGCTGCTACAGGACCTGTATCACGAGACCAGCCAGGCACTTCGCCGGGGAAAAGGTCAGCCGGTTCAGGTGGACGCGCGAATTCGGGATATTCAGCAGGAAACCCTCCAGATTTTTGACTCGGAGTCGCAAGCCCGGATCCGCCAGCTTTGGGCTCAATTTGATCAGGACTATTTCTTGCGCAACAGTCCGGAGGCATTGGCTTGGCATGCCACGTTACTCCTGGAAAGGCGTGCTGCGGAGTTTCCCTTAATCGACATTCGAAACGACTCCCCCTCGGGAACAGCTCGCTTCCTCTTTTGTTGTCCCGATTCGGAAGATCTCCTGTGCCGCGTGACAGCTGGACTGGATCGGCTCAACTTGAATATTGTCGATGCCCGGGTTCATCGACTTTCGTCGAATCTCGTCATTATGACTTTCGTTATCCTGACCACACAGCATGAGACCGCGAAACAGTTTGAGCTTGACGGCGCAGTGGAGCGACTTCGCGCCAATCTCCTTGCCCGGAATTGGGAGCTGCCGGAGCGGCGCGGGAGAGTCCCCCGAGCGCTCAAGCATTTTCCCATTGAGACTACCGTGCGGTTTTCCGATACGGAGGGACAAGATGGTCCCACTGTCATGGAGGTCGTTGCACAGGACCGTCCAGGGTTACTGCTGCAAGTTGCAAAGGCGCTGCTTTCCTGCAAAATACACCTCGCGAACGCAAAGGTCGGAACATTCGGCGCGCGAGCCGAGGATATCTTTTATGTTACCGATCGGGATGGTCTCCCCGTGACGGATACCGCCCAGCGTGAATTGATCGCAGATCGGATTCGGTCGGCATTACCTTAATAACAGACGCCCTGTCCGGCAGCCCCCTTACAGGAAACTTCGATGCCCAACATACAAAAAACTATTGAAACCGCTTTTGAGAAACGAGCCGAGCCTGGGCTCGCGGATACCCCGGGTCTGCGGGACGCGGTCGATGAAGTCATCGGTCAGCTTAATGCCGGGACGCTGCGCGTAGCCGAACTGAGTGGCAAGGACTGGATTGTTAATCAGTGGGCCAAAAAAGCCGTCTTGCTGTCATTTCTTCTTCAGGAGAACCAGGTTGTCGACGGTGGTGATACCCGCTACTTCGACAAGGTGCCAGGCAAGTTTGATCACTTTAACCATAGAGATTTTGTTTCCGGGGGTTATCGCGTGGTCCCGCCTGCGATGGTCCGCCGGGGCGTATACATTGGCCAACGCGTCGTCCTGATGCCCAGCTACGTCAATATTGGAGCCTATGTTGATGATGGGACCATGGTGGATACCTGGGCCACAGTGGGATCGTGCGCCCAAATAGGTAAGAACGTACATCTCTCTGGCGGCGTTGGCATAGGGGGCGTCCTGGAGCCATTGCAGGCGTCACCCACGATCATCGAAGATGACTGCTTTATTGGAGCCCGGAGCGAGGTGGTTGAAGGGGTTGTTATCGAACGCGGGTCCGTACTTTCGATGGGCGTATACATTGGCCAAAGTACCCGAATCCTCCATCGCGAGACCGGCGAGATCACCTACGGACGGGTGCCTGCGGGTTCGGTTGTCGTCTCTGGTTCCATTCCGGCCAAAGACGGCACCCACAGCCTTTATTGCGCGGTTATCGTAAAACAGGTAGACGAGAAGACGAGGGCGAAAGTCGGCATCAATGAGTTGTTGCGGGACGTCTGACCGTTTTGGCCAGAATAGGACTTCCAGGCTGATGCAATCGGAGCGCTTCAGGCTTGGGCGCTCGCTTCCAACACCACGGAATTGAGTTCGGCAGCACTTCGCAACGCCAAAACAGCAAGGCCGTCGGTAGCATTGCGTGACCCAAGCTTGTTTGCCGCAGGAACAACGAGTTTCGAGAAGCCGAGTTTTGCCGATTCAGCCACTCTCGCCTCTCCTCTAGGGACCGGCCTCACTTCACCGGAGAGACCGAGTTCTCCAAAAAAGATAGTGCCTCGGTCAATCGGCTTGTTGGAGAAACTGGAGATCAGAGCGGCGGCTACCGCCAGATCTGCGCCTGTTTCCACCACACGCAGACCTCCTGCGACATTAACGAACACATCCTGGTCCAATAGGTTAATCCCGGCGTGTCGGTGAAGAATGGCCAGCAGCATATTCAATCGATGAGTTTCATATCCCACACTTAGCCGACGAGGGTTTCCTAAAGAGCTTTGATCCACCAAAGCCTGTACCTCGACCAACATCGGTCTTGATCCTTCCTGGCTCGCAAATATTGCCGTTCCCGGCGAGTCGATCTGAGCTCCGGAAAGAAAGATGGCTGAGGGATTCCTCACCGCTTTTAATCCCCTAGCAGCCATGGCAAAAACCCCAACCTCGTTCACAGAGCCGAATCGATTTTTCCACGCCCGTACCAGCCTGAAGCGGCTTGTCGTATCCCCCTCAAAATACAGCACCGTGTCCACAAGATGCTCCAGAGTCTTGGGGCCGGCGAGCGCGCCCTCCTTGGTCACGTGCCCGATCAGGATGATCGCGATGCCTCTGCGCTTGGCTTCCAGCACCAGACGGTCAGCACACTCACGAACCTGGCCTACACTTCCGGGGCTGGACTCGAGTCCCGCCGCTCGCAAGGTCTGGATAGAGTCAATGACGAGCACGCTGTACTTTTTCCTATCGAGCTCGATGATGAGCTGCTCTAACTGCCCGTCACAAAGCGCTGTTAATTCCTGACGGTTCAGGCCCAGTCGCTGATAGCGCAACGCGAGCTGCTCAAGGGACTCTTCGGCGCTGACATACAGCGTCTCGTGTTCTTCTGAGAGATGTCCGAGCGCCTGAAGGGCGAGCGTACTCTTGCCGATTCCGGGTTCTCCCCCGAGCAGTACCACCGACCCCGGAACAATTCCGCCCCCAAGGACACGATCCAGTTCAGTCAGTCCAGTCTGGTAACGTTCGTATTCGGTCGTAATGACGTCCGACAGTCGCGTGGGTGGTTTGCTGCCGGGCAGATCGGTTGGGAAGACGCCAGGGTCGGTTGCGAGACTTAGGGTGTTCCAGGCGCCGCAACTGGTACACTGACCCACCCATTTATGACTCTTTGCGCCGCAGTCAGTGCAGCGGTACAGGGTGTCAGCGCGGGATTTCGGCATGGCTCCCCTCAGCGGACGAACAGCCACTCAGTGACTCATGAGTCGAGGGCACCAGGCCGCACATGATTTCTCTATTCTTAATACTGAGCTTCTCTTAGGTTCGCTCTCAAAAGCCCTGATCGTCAAAGGCGGGTGCGTAACTTTCAAACCGCGTGTATTCACCGAGGAAGGTCAGTCGAACTGTGCCCGTCGGTCCGTTGCGCTGCTTGGCTACGATGATCTCAGCGGTTCCTTTCTCCGGACTATCTTCGTTATATACCTCATCCCGATAGATGAATAGGATGAGGTCTGCATCCTGTTCGATCGCCCCCGATTCACGCAGATCCGACATAATCGGCCGCTTGTTGGGACGCTGCTCCAGACCACGATTAAGCTGTGACAGTACCACCACTGGCACACCAGACTCCTTGGCAACCACTTTCAACGCCCGAGTGATATTGGCCACCTCTACCGCCCTATTCTCACTGTTGTCGCCGGTCTGCATCAGTTGCAGATAGTCCACGATCACAAGCCCCAGGTCACCATGCTCACGGACCAGGCGCCGTATTCGGGATCTAAGCTCCAAGGGAGTCAGGGCGGGGGTATCATCAACAAAAATGGGCGCCTCGTCCAATAGTCCCATTGCCGAGGTAAGCCGAGGCCAATCTTCCTGCTGTAGTTGGCCTGTCCGAATTCGGTGAGCATTGATTCTGCCCAACGAGGCAAGCATCCGCATTGCCAGTTGATGACCAGGCATCTCCATACTGAAGACGGCCACCGGCAGCTTTGAGCCCACCGCGGCATTTTCGGCAAGATTCATTGCCAGCGAGGTTTTCCCCATTGACGGTCTGCCGGCAATAACCACGAGATCGGCCTCCTGTAGGCCTGAGGTCAGCGCATCGAGATCGCGAAAGCCACTCGCTACTCCGGTAATCCCGCCTTTGGATTCGTGAAGTTCTTCAATCCGATCCAGCGCCTGCGTTAGCAACCCTTGGATGGGGTCGAATCCGGAAGCGGATCGTCTGTCTGCATCCGAAATCTCAAATACCGCCTTTTCGGCATGATCCAACAAGGCTTCGATGTCGAGACCTTCCGGCTGATAGGCCTTTTCTGAGATATCGCTCGCAGCAGCGATCAGAGAACGCAAGATTGAGCGCTCACGAACAATCTGAGCGTAGGCTTTGAGGTTGGTTGTCCCCGGAGTACGGTTGGCCAGTTCACCAAGGTAGGCAAGACCGCCGGCCGCCTCCAACGTTCCTTTATTCTTTAGCCACTCCGAGGCCGTAACCACATCAACGGCTTTGTTGGACTCGTGGAGCGCATGGATTGCCGAAAAGACCTCACGATGTGCCCGGGTGTAGAAATCCCCGGAACGAACGGTCTCTGCGACTTCATCCCATCTGCGAGAATCCACTAGCAGGCCGCCGAGCACAGACTGTTCTGCCTCTACGGCCTGCGGGGGCACTCGGGGCATGCTGGAAACTGCGCTTAGCGTAGGCGTTGTCTGAGCCATGATGGGTGAAGTCTTCTTGCCGGATTGTAATGACGCCGAGAAGAACTATTGTAGACAAGCCGACGCCGCAATAACAGCGACGGCCCGTTTCGGCCCTGGGGCTCCTGGAATCAGACAACCCTGGGCCGGCGGATGGACGCCTCAGTGATCGATGGGGGCAGAATCCGCGGGCGCTTCCCCTTCTTCGGGAACGGTCTCCGCCGCCTCAGAAGCCTCGGGCGCGCTCGCTACCTCATTTTCTGGCTCCACGACAACCTGAACGGTGGCTTGAACTTCCGGATGAAGAATTAGCGCGACCGTATGCTCCCCGGTAGTCTTGATCGGACCGTCGGGCATTGAGATTTCGGAACGCTGCACTGCGATGTCTGCCGATTGCAGCAATTCCGCAATATCGACTGGGCTGACTGATCCGAACAACTTGCCTTCTTCTGCAACAAGTCGTTTCACCGTGAGCCGCTGCGGGAGCAGGGCCGCCTTCGCTTCGGCGGCCTCGCGACGCTCTGAATCCAGCTTGGCGAGCTCGCGCCGGCGCGCTTCGACCTCTTCTTTGGCGTCAGCACTCGCCGGCATGGCTTTGCCCTGCGGAATCAAATAATTCCGGCCGTACCCTGACTTAACGTTGACGATATCGCCGAGGTCACCCAGGTTCTGAATCTTTTCAAGGAGGATCAATTCCATGACTGTCTCCTCAGTGTTGGTCGGTATACGGCAACAAAGCGAGGAAACGAGCTCGCTTGATTGCCGTTGCCAACTGACGTTGGTATCGTGCTTTGGTCCCCGTGTTACGGCTGGCCATGATCTTGCCGGTCTCGGTGATATAGGCCTTGAGCGTGTCGAGATCCTTGTAGTCGATTTCATCGACACCCAGCGCAGTGAACCGGCAATATTTCCTTCGCTTGTTCATACGGTTCATACGGACTTCTCCTCTTTGCTGTTGTCTTCATCTTCGTCACGGGAAATCGGTTCCACAGGGACGCTGTCGGTAGTCGTTTCCGAGCCAACACTCTCTCGCGACTCAGACAGAGCGTCTGCGACAACGTTATCTTTTTCGCCCACGCCCTCGGACGCTCCTTGCATCGGTTCAGAGGTCGCTTCCGGATTTTCGTCATCATCTGACTGATCATCGGCAAGGGGAGACCTTTTGGTGACTGCCGCGTCTCGGCGTATGACAAGATTCCGAAGGACGGCATCACTGAACTTGAACATGCTCACGATCTCGTCAATGGTCGCCTGATCGCACTCAATATTCATCAGCACGTAGTGCGCCTTGTGCACTTTGCCGATGTTATAGGCCAGGTGGCGACGACCCCAGTCTTCGAATCGGTGCACGTGCCCGCCACTGCCTTCGATCAGGCCGCGGTATTTATCGACCATTGCACCGACTTGTTCACTTTGGTCCGGATGGACCAGGAAAACGACCTCATAATGTCGCATCAAACTCTCCTTTCGGTTTAAAGCCCCCCAGGTGTTCGGTGGAGCAAGGAGCATGCGCTTCTGCGCTGCGGGTCCGCGATTTTAAAGGGAGCCTCAGAGTAGCGCAAGCGCCCGGCCTCTACGGCTCGGGCCCGTTAGCCGCGTTATCGCGCGCTTGCGCGATTTTCGATCAGCTCGCTAACCACTGCCGGTTCCGCGAGCGTGGAGGTATCGCCTAAGTTATCAAGTTCGTTCCCCGCAATCTTCCGGAGAATCCGGCGCATAATCTTCCCTGATCGGGTTTTCGGCAGACCGGGCGACCACTGGATGACATCGGGGCTGGCGATAGGTCCGATCTCTTTCCGAACCAGCGCGATCAATTCCGCCCGCAACTCATCAGTCGCCGCCACGCCTGCCATGAGAGTCACATAGGCATAGATTCCCTGCCCTTTAATCTCGTGCGGGTAGCCCACCACCGCAGCCTCCGCGACTTTGTTATGCAGCACGAGGGCGCTCTCTACCTCTGCCGTACCCATTCGGTGTCCTGAGACGTTGATGACATCATCAACCCGACCCGTGATCCAGTAGTAACCATCCTCGTCCCGACGCGCTCCATCGCCGGTCATATAGAAGCCGGGGTAAGTCGAGAAGTACGTCTGCACAAAGCGTTCGTGGTCGCCGTAGACCGTACGCATCTGCCCCGGCCACGACCCGGTGATGACAAGATTGCCCGAAGCGGCGCCCTCAAGCGCTTTGCCGTCGGCATCCAACAGTGCCGGTACGATGCCAAAGAAAGGGCGTGTCGCCGAGCCCGGTTTAAGGTCGGTGGCTCCCGGAAGCGGTGTGATGAGAATGCCTCCGGTTTCTGTCTGCCACCACGTGTCCACAATAGGACAGCGGGCATCGCCGACTGTCTTGAAATACCATTCCCAGGCTTCAGGATTGATCGGTTCCCCCACCGTACCTAACAGTCTGAGACTGGAGCGGTTCGTACTGGTGACCGGGTCATTTCCTTGGCTCATCAGGGCTCGGATTGCAGTAGGCGCGGTATAAAATATATTGACCTGATGCTTGTCCACGACTTGCCAGAATCGAGATGCGTCGGGATAAGTAGGCACACCTTCAAACATGAGCGTGGTCGCCCCGTTTGCGAGTGGGCCGTAAAGGATATAGCTGTGACCGGTGATCCACCCGACATCCGCCGTACACCAATAAACATCTCCATCGTGGTAATCGAACACATAGCGGTGTGTCATTGCCGCATACAACTGGTAGCCGCCCGTGGTGTGCAGTACTCCTTTGGGTTTTCCAGTCGATCCAGACGTATAAAGGATAAACAACGGATCCTCCGCTGCCATCGGCTCAGCTTCACACTCAGCCGAGACTTCCGCCACGGCTTCGTGATACCACACGTCTCGATCACCCCCGGGCGGAACCGCATTTCCCGTTCTTCGAACCACAATGGTCGTATGGACCTCAGGACACCCTTCCAGAGCCTTTTCCACGTTGGCCTTCAGAGGCACCTCTTTCCCGCCGCGCGGACCTTCGTCTGCTGTGACGACCACACGGCAATCTGAATCCAGAATCCGATCACGCAGGGCTTCAGGTGAGAACCCACCAAACACGACTGAGTGGACTGCTCCAATACGCGCACAAGACAACATGGCGATTGCCGCCTCGGGAACCATTGGCATATATATCGACACCCGGTCTCCTTTGGTCACACCCCTTGATTTGAGGACATTCGAGAACCGGCAAACGGCTTCGTGAAGTTCCTTGTAAGTGAGTTTCGCATCAACCGAAGGATCGTCGCCTTCCCAAATGATCGCGGTCTGATCTCCTCGACTGGGAAGATGACGGTCGATGCAGTTATAAGCAACGTTAAGGGTCGCGCCGGCAAACCAGCTGATCTCGCCTGTGTGATAGTTCCAGTCACTTACCGTGTTCCAGGGTGTGAACCAATCTACAAAGAGGTCAGCCTGTTCGGCCCAGAACGCATCCGGGTCAGACAGTGATCTTTGATACATCTCCTCGTATCGGTCCTTATCAATATGCGCTGCGGCGGCGAAACTGGGGATGACGTCGTGAATGTTGCTATCGCTCATGAAAACTCCTATGACTGCCGGTTTTACATCAAACTTAAGTGGTTGTTATTTTAACCGCAGAGCACTCCTCGGTTTAGAAGCGACCGGCTGGAGCGAATATGTCTAGTCCTGTGACTCGTTATGCGTCCGATCGATCTCGTGCCACG
>DDZY01000075.1 GCA_002346525.1 Proteobacteria bacterium UBA2996 | reverse complement strand
ACCGGCGTCGATCCTGCTCCACACATTCGAAATTTATCGTAAGAGAGGTCTAGTTATGTCCTTAGTGGCCGAAGACAAAGCCAAGGTCGTCAGTGAGTATGCCACCGGACCCGGAGATACCGGCTCCCCGGAAGTCCAGGTAGCGTTGTTGACTGCGCGTATCAGTGATCTGACTGACCACTTCAAAACGCATATCCATGATCATCATTCGCGCCAGGGTTTGCTGCGAATGGTGAATCGCCGTCGCAAACTCTTGGACTATCTCAAAGATCGCGACGCCGAACGCTACCGCACACTAATCGGTCGCTTGGGCCTCAGACGCTAAGCCCGCTCGACATCTCAATCACTACGGAGTTATCCGCTTGAACAAAACTGTTGAAACTTTCCAGTACGGCGAACATGAATTTCGCCTGGAGACCGGGCAAATTGCCCGACAGGCATCCGGTGCAGTATTGGCCAGCATGGGTGAAACCGTTGTCCTGGTTACCGTGGTGGCCGCACGAGAGCCGAGCGGCCGGGATTTTTTCCCTCTGACCGTTGATTACGAAGAACGAACCTACGCCGCCGGAAGAATTCCCGGCGGTTTTTTTAAGCGCGAAGGGCGGCCCTCTGAGAAGGCCATCTTGACCTGCCGCCTCATTGATCGCCCGATCCGGCCCCTCTTTCCAGACGGCTTCAATAATGAAGTGCAGGTGATCGCGACTATCCTGTCCGTGGATCCGGAAATCGATCCTGACGTCGTGTCTATGGTCGGCGCGTCGGCGGCCTTGTCCATCTCCGGCGTCCCCTTTAACGGCCCTATCGGCGCTGCGCGTGTCGGCTTCATCGACGGAGAGTACGTCCTTAACCCGAGCGCGACGCAGCTTGAAGTTTCTGCGCTTGATCTGGTGGTGGCCGGGACGAAAAGTGCCGTCCTCATGGTGGAGTCAGAAGCCCAGGAACTGACTGAGGAACAGATGCTTGGGGCGGTTGTGTTTGGGCACAGCGCATCGCAAGCGGCGATCTCGGCCATTGACTCATTGACCGTCAAAGTAGGAGTAGAGCAGTGGCAGTGGGAAGCCCAAGCACAGGATGATGCGGTCCAGGAGCAGGTTTCCGCCCTTGTTGCGGCAGATATTGAAAGCGCCTATCAGATCGCGGACAAAACCGCACGCCAGGATGCCATGGCCGCAGTGCGCGAAAAAGCATCCAGCGAACTGCTTTCGGAGGATTCTGAAGCGGATCTGGCCGATCGTATAAAAGGCGCCGTCAAAAGTATTGAAAAGGCAACCGTCCGCGGACGGATTCTCTCGAATGAACCCCGAATTGATGGCCGTGATTTGGAGACTGTTCGGCCCATCAGTATTGAGACCAGCGTGTTACCCCGCACGCACGGGTCAGCGCTGTTTACCCGCGGAGAGACGCAGGCGATCGTGACCTGTACGCTCGGGACAGAAAGGGACGCGCAGATCATTGATGCCCTGGAAGGCGAGCGGCGGGACCCGTTCATGCTGCATTACAACTTCCCGCCGTTTTGTGTGGGCGAAACCGGGCGGGTTGGGTCGCCCAAGAGAAGGGAAATCGGCCATGGCCGACTCGCCAAGCGCGCCATTCTCGGTGTGCTGCCGAGTCCCGAAGAGTTTCCGTATGTTATTCGGGCCGTATCCGAAATTACCGAGTCCAACGGATCCAGTTCGATGGCGACCGTCTGCGGTACCAGTCTGGCCTTGATGGATGCCGGTGTCACGTTAAAGGCGCCTGTCGCTGGCGTTGCGATGGGACTGATCAAGGACGGGGACCGGTTTGCCGTCCTGACGGATATTTTGGGCGATGAAGATCACCTCGGCGATATGGACTTTAAGGTTGCCGGGACGGCCGAAGGTGTCACGGCTCTGCAGATGGATATCAAGATTGACGGCATCACTTCGGAAATTATGGAACAGGCATTAGGTCAGGCCAAACGGGGCCGATTGCATATCCTCGCTGAGATGGCGAAAACCATCAGTACACCCCGAGAAGAGATGTCCCGGTATGCGCCGCGAATTACGACACTATCCATTCCGACTGACAAGATTCGTGATGTCATCGGCAAAGGCGGGGTCACCATACGCGCGATCTCTGAAGCCACCGGAGCGGCCATCGATATCGAGGACGATGGAACGATCAAGATCGCGACGTCGGATCTGTCGGCCGCGGAAGAGGCGAAGCGTCGAATCGAGCAGATTACCGCCGACGTGGAGGCGGGTACGATCTACGAAGGTAAAGTGGTGCGCTTGATGGACTTCGGTGCCTTTGTGAACATCCTCCCAGGCAAAGACGGTCTGGTGCACATCTCACAGATCTCAGACGAGCGGGTTGCCAATGTAAGCGACAAACTCGCGGAAGGTGATGTGGTCAAGGTCAAAGTCCTGGAGGTCGACAAACAGGGCAGGATCCGGCTGAGCATGAAGGCAGTGGAGAGCGACACCTGATTAGAACGAGGATGGCTTCTCTCTGATGCGAATTCCGGCCACGCGGTGGCGTGTTGGATGCGATGAACGATTCTGATCTCGTCTGGATGGATTTGGAGATGACCGGCCTTGATCACAAGGCCGATCTCATTATCGAGATCGCCACGGTGGTGACGGACGCCCATCTGAACATTTTGGCAACGGGCCCTGTTTTGGCGATACACCAGTCGGAGGCGGTCCTCTCGGGGATGGACGAATGGAACCAGACCACCCATGCTGAGACTGGACTAATTGAGCGGGTCAGGGCGTCAGCGGTCACCCAGGCGGAAGCCGAAGCCGTCACCCTCGATTTCCTCCGTGCGCACATGCGTCCCGGGAAATCACCCCTGTGCGGAAACAGTATCTGTCAGGACCGGCGTTTTCTGGCAGAACACATGCCTGAACTGGAGTCCTTCCTGCACTATCGAAACCTCGATGTAAGCAGCGTTAAAGAGCTGGCGGTCAGATGGTGCCCCGGCTTGGCGAGTGGTTTCGCCAAGAAAG
The DNA here is from genome assembly GCA_002346525.1 of Proteobacteria bacterium UBA2996. Taxonomy (GTDB): domain Bacteria; phylum Pseudomonadota; class Gammaproteobacteria; order Arenicellales; family UBA868; genus UBA868. The sequence continues at coordinate 14,090 of DDZY01000075.1, read as the reverse complement.
GGGGGCACCGGGCTCTTGACGATATTCTCGAGTCTATTGAAGAGCTCAAATACTATCGTGAACACTTCTTTAACATCCGGGTGTCCGGGTAGCGTAATCCGGATGGGCGTTCAGGCGGTGAAGGGCCCAGTTGATATGCTCGTCGACCATTTCGGAAATTTTGCCCAGACGAGCTTGTAGCGCCTTTATCACCTTTTCATCAGGCACGCCGTTACCTAATCCCACTGCCAGATTTCTCATCCATCGTTCGTAGCCGAGCCTGCGCAAGGCGCTTCCGTTTGTGTAGTGCTCGAACTCTTTGGGTGACCAGTTGAAGAGATCAACCAGGTTCGCGTTTTCCAGACCGTATCGAGGAGAGAACAATTCATCTCCTGTTCCGGGGCCGTCGTTGTGCGGACAGACCAGTTGACAGTCATCACAGCCGAAGATGCGATTGCCTATCATCGGGCGCAAAGACTCCGGGATTGCCGATTTGTGTTCTATGGTGAGGTAGGCAATGCAGCGTCTGGCATCCAGTTGATAAGGGGTGTCGAGCGCTCCGGTTGGGCATGCCACTGAACATCGCGAGCAGGAACCGCAATGATCCGAGTGGGGAATATCGACTGACAGGGGCAGGTCTGTATACAATTCTCCCAAGAAGAACCACGATCCTGTTTTTGGATCAATAAGGTTCGTGTTTTTGCCGAGCCAGCCCAGCCCGGCATTTTGTCCCAGCGGTTTTTCCATGACCGGGGCGCTGTCTGTAAACGCGCGGTAAGAGAAGGGCCCTACCGACTCGGTAATCTGGTCAGCCAGCTTCTGGAGTTTGCGCCGCATCGGCCGGTGATAATCCCTTCCCAGCGCATAGCGGGCGATATAGGCCTTTTCCGGATCACAGAGAGTCTTGAGAGCACCTGCTCCTGAAGCACGCCAATAACCCAGCCGGACACTGATGATCCGAATCGTGTCCGGAACGAGTAGTTCTGGGCGGGTTCGTTCCTGGACATGACGATCCATGAAGTCCATCTCCCCATGCCAGCCCTGTTGCAGCCACTTGCGAAGCGCGAGGGCGGCCTCCGGAAGATCGGTAGCCGAAATGCCGATGGAATCGAACCCGAGATCATGCGCCCAACGCCGGATATCTTGGCCCAGTTTATACAAGGCTGCATCCGATAATGTTTTCATCACGTTATGATAGCCCGATGCGTACCCCGCAAACCGCTCTTTGTAACGTTGACCAGCTCCGATCACTGGAGCAGGGGGAGATTGCTGCGGGAAGATCTGGACAAGTGTTGATGGAGAGTGCCGGCCGTGCGGCATTTCGGGTATTGCGTCAAAGATGGCCCCGAGCCCAATACATCACCGTCTACTGCGGCAGAGGAAACAATGGCGGCGATGGCTATGTGCTTGCGCGGCTCGCAAGCCTGTGCGGCCTGCCTGTCAGGTTGGTGTCACTGGGAACCGCGACGACGCCTGAGGCGAGAGCGGCCGAGCAGGGTGCCTTGTCCGTCGGACTCATCCCCGAGCCCCACTCCCAAACCTTACTCAAGGAGACCGAGGTCGTGGTCGATGCGCTGCTTGGCATTGGGGCCTCAGGCAACTTGCGCGAACCGCTCGCCTCCATTGTGGCCGATATTAATCAATCCGGCGGCGCTTGCCTCGCCCTGGATATCCCTTCGGGTCTGAATGCCGACACCGGCGCCCCCTTAGGAAGTGCGGTGAGCGCAGACGTGACGGTGACCTTTATCCGCAACAAACCCGGCCTGATTACCGGTCAGGGGGTTGACTACGCTGGTGAAGTGGTAATCGAGGATCTGCAGGTATCGGAGGAATCCAACGGAGCAGTGAAGGTCCTACAGCCTTGGGGGTTTCGGATTTCTGAATCCTGGGTCCGTCAGATCATGCCGGTTAGACCGAATAGCGCGCACAAAGGCGTTGCAGGGTATCTGCTGGTCGTCGGCGGAGGCCCGGGTATGGCAGGTGCGCCGGTGCTGGCAGGGTGTGCTGCTCTGCGTATGGGATCAGGGCGCGTCAGCATCGCCTGTCATCCTGATAGTCGCAGCGCTGCGGCCGCACGTTGTCCGGAATTAATGGTCAATGGGGTAACCAGTCCAAGTGAGTTGACCGGACTTCTTGAAGGCGTTGATGTTGTCGTTGTTGGCCCCGGGCTGGGGCAGACGGTCTGGGCCAGGGAAATGTATTCTGTTTGCAGGGACGCCGAGGTACGCAAGGTCGTTGACGCCGACGGCCTTAACCTGCTGGCACAGAGTCCGAAAAGACTAAACGGGTCGTTATTGACACCGCACCCAGGCGAGGCCGCACGACTTGCTGGCTTAAGCGTCAGGGAGGTGCAGGCGACACGGCCCATAATCGCCGAGAACCTGGCATCGCAATTTGACGCCACGTGCGTTCTTAAGGGGGCCGGGACGTTGGTGGCAAAGGGTGATCATCCTGTCATGGCCTGTGATCGCGGTCATTCCGGAATGGCCGCACCCGGTATGGGCGATGTGTTGAGTGGTGTCATCGGCGCATTGTGGGCGCAGGGTGTTTCGGAGTACGAGGCCGCAGGTGCGGGAGTGTGGCTGCATGCGGTCGCGGCAGAGCGGGCAGGGGCGGCAGCTGGAGCGTTTGGAATGTGTGCGAGTGATCTAAACCCATTTCTTAGAGAACTGAGGTCGGAGATGTCCGTAGGGGAATAACGATATGGAGGGTAACCATATACTCAAGGACGCTCGCGAGACTTACGCACTGGGTAAATCCTTCGCCGCTGATCTGGGCGCGCCGGTGGTTATCTACCTCGAGGGAGACTTGGGCACCGGGAAGACGACGTTCGCCCAAGGGCTGATCAATGGACTTGGCAGCGATGCGGCAGTGGTCAGTCCTACCTACACTCTGGTTGAGGAATACGCCACTGAACGGGGGCGGGTTCATCATCTGGATCTCTATCGGATCGCAGGCCCGGATGAGGTGGAAAGCCTTGGGCTGCGGGATCGTTGCGGTCCCTCGGATATCGTTTTAATTGAGTGGCCGGACCGAGGCGGGCATGCGTTGCCGCTGCCCAATTGGAGAGTTTCGTTAGCCTATCGGGATGCGGGCCGAGCGGCCTGTATCCTCAAAACTTGAGGATGAGCGCGGCCTGCCAATGGCTAGGGTTGGCGATCATCACCAGTTTGACCGCCGCCTTTGCCGCATGGCCGCAACTGGTTTATTCCCAGGCCGAAGTCATAGATAGCCGGTTCTGGCACGGACCCGACAGAACCCGGCTGGTACTAGAGCTCAGCGGGGCGGCAACCTATCGCGTCTTTTCCCTGGAAGACCCGGGGAGAATCGTAATTGATATTGATGAGGGGCGACTGAGGCAGGGCGTTAACTTTACGACCAGGTCGGGTGGTTCGGTCGCGGGTGTCCGGACCGGCCGACCCGATCCAGAAACTTTCCGCATCGTTTTGGACCTGCGCCTTGCAGCGACATTCCATGCATTCCTGTTGGATCCCAATGGTGCCTATCCCCATCGGCTGGTCGTCGACGTGATCCAGGAGGCAAAAACAGAGGAGGCGGCTTCCTCTCCATTGGACTTGCGGGAAGACGATTACCTGGTCGTGATAGATCCGGGACATGGGGGCGAGGATCCCGGTGCGGTCGGCGCGACCGGGAGTTATGAGAAAAATGTGGCGTTGAGTATTGCACGCCGGCTGAAGCGAATTGTTAATTGGGATGGGCGCATGAGGGCGATCCTTACCCGCACTGACGACTATTATGTGAGCTTGCGTAAGCGAGTTACGTTTGCAATGACCCGCAGAGCCGATGTGTTTTTGTCAGTTCATGCGGATGCGGCACAACGCAAGACCGCGCAGGGTGCGTCGGTATACATTTTATCGACTCACGGCGCCAGCAGCGAGATGGGTAAGTGGTTAGCGCAACGGGAAAACGCCGCCGACCTCGCAGGTGGGGTGGATATTGGGCAACAGGATCCCGTTCTACAGCGAACCTTGTTGGATATGGGACTCGATTGGAAGATTCGGGAGAGTTATGACCTGGGCCGCTCATTGCTAGGTGCCCTCAATGAGGTTGGAGTACTCCATAACCGCGAGGTGGGCCGGGCGGGCTTCGCTGTTCTTAAGGCGGTAGATATCCCCGCGGTATTGATCGAGACCGGGTTTATGACCAATCCGGTTGAGGAGAAGGATCTGCAGCAGGAACTTTCCCAGGAGCGCATCGCCGGAGCGATTTTTCGCGGCCTGTCGACGTACTGCGATGCAGATGAGCGATGCCCCCGAAGAACGCGGGATGAAAATACCTATGTGGTAGCGCCTGGGGACTCGTTGAGACTGATAGCTGCCCGCCTGGGAGTAAGCGTGTCTGACCTGAGGAGAGAAAACGGGCTCCAGTCGGGAACACTGCAGATTGGACAAAAACTCAAGGTCCCCCTGTGAGCCCGAAGAACGAGAATACGTCCGCTGCGCCCAATCCGCCCGTGATCTTTCTTGCCGGGACGACGGCGTGTGGGAAAACCGATCTGGCGCTCAGGTTAGCCAGGGAATTCCCGTTCGACCTCGTGAGTGTCGACTCGGGGCAGGTTTATCGAGGGATGGATATCGGCACGGCCAAACCCGCTCCAAGCGTGCTCGAAAGGACGCCTCATGGTCTGATCAATATCCGCGATGTCCAGAGGCCTTATTCGGCTGCGGACTTTCGGACGGATGCCCAAGAGTTAATATCAGAAAGTCGTAGCCGTGGTCGTATTCCCCTGTGTGTGGGGGGCACGCTATTTTATTTTTCCGCATTACTTCACGGTTTGTCGGATCTGCCCCCTGCAGACGCACCGTTGCGAGCGACTCTGGAGGAGGAGGCGACGGCAATCGGCTGGCAGGGTCTGTATGAACGACTACACAGGTTGGCGCCGGATGCTGCCCGGCAGATCGCGCCGGAGGATCGGCAACGGATCCTCAGGGCGTTGGAGATTCACATGCTTGCCGGTGGTGCCGGTAAAGCGGCCACCCGTATTGGCGGACTGATGGGCAGTAATGTGAGGGTATTGAAGTTGTGCCTATTTTTCTCCGACAGGGCTGTGCTGCATGAAAGAATTTCACAGCGCTTTAAGTTGATGCTTGAGCAAGGGTTTCTTGAAGAGGTCGAAGACCTCAAATCGGCGTTTCCCGACGCCCGACAGACTCCAGCAATGCGCAGCGTGGGGTATCAGCAGGCTTGGGGGTTCCTTCAGGGGGAGACCAGTCGTGAGCAGTTTGAAGAAGACGTTCAAACAGCCACTCGCCGCCTTGCAAAACGGCAGCTCACCTGGCTGCGTAATGAGCCGGGTTGGATCTGGTTTGATGCACTCAATCCACGTGTGCTGGAAGGGATATCCCGGTTTCTTGCCGCAGCCGGATGCCGGTAGGCCGGGTTCAGGCTTGAAATATGATCCATGGAGCCTTACATTGGATGTGTGATTCAAAAACCAGATTTGGTATCAGGTCACGACGACAATAAAACTATTACGTATTGTGCATGGGCGCCGCGTAACTCCAGACATCGGCACCAGCTTTTGTCTTTCGAGTCACTCCGTAAAGGATTCTGTTTCCGCTGAGTCCGGATCGCGTCGGCCTTTGCACCATTTTCAGACAGGAGCTTGCTTATGAACCAGCAAAAAGGTGCCGCCCTTCAGGATCCTTTTCTCAATATTCTTCGCAAAGAAAGAATCCCGGTCTCTATTTACCTAGTCAATGGTATCAAGTTGCAGGGCCAGGTTGAGTCATTTGACCCTTTTGTGGTTCTGTTGCGAAACAGCGTCAGTCAGTTGATCTACAAACATGCTATTTCCACTATTGTGCCATCCCGCGCAGTCCGCATTCCCCACGGCAGTGATGAGGCCGATGGGCAGGACGTGGGTACCCCAACAGACGGATAGCATTTCCAAATGAGTCCTGAGACCAGCGGTTTGTCTCAGCGAGCACGCTTTTGACAAGTCCGACCGACATATCATCTCATCTCGATCAGCCGGAACGTGCTGTCCTCGTACATCAAAGCCTTAACGGCCGTGTCGTTGACGCTCACTTTGACGAACTGAGAGGTCTGGCGGAGTCTGCCGGCGGCCGCGTCGTGACCTGCATTGGCGCCACGAGACGGGCTCCTGAAGCGGGAACTTATGTTGGACGTGGCAAAGCGCGGGAGATCGCAGAAGCGGTCTCGGCGCACTGCGCAGACTTGGTTATTGTTGATCAACCGATCTCTCCTGTTCAGGAGCGCAATCTTGAGAAAATAGTATGCTGTCGGGTGATCGACCGGACGCGACTGATTTTGGATATTTTCGCCCTGCGGGCCCAGACTCACGAGGGTAAGCTCCAGGTTGAACTGGCGCAATTGCGACACCTCTCGACCCGGTTGGTCAGAGGTTGGACTCACCTTGAGCGACAACGAGGCGGCATTGGCTTAAGGGGGCCTGGGGAGACGCAGTTAGAAACGGATCGTCGGCTCCTGGGGGCTCGGATCCGACATTTGCAAAGCCGACTCTCCAAAGTGGGTCTGCAGCGAGGTCTTCGGCGGAACCGACGAAGTCGGGAGCGCGTCCCAACGGTTGCGATTGTGGGCTACACCAACGCTGGAAAAACCTCGTTGTTCAATAAGCTCGTGGACGCTAACAGTTACAGCGCGGATCAGCTTTTCGCGACCCTGGATCCGACTATGCGCAGACTGGAGCTGCCAGGTTATGGGTCAGTCGTTTTATCGGACACCGTAGGTTTTATTAAGGGGTTGCCACACGCCCTCGTTCAGGCGTTTCGTTCAACGCTGGAAGAGGTCAGTTCTGCCGATCTACTCTTGCGGGTGGCGGATGACTCCCAACCTGACGCACGGGAGCAGGAGTCCGAAGTCGACAACGTCCTGGAAGAGATCGGGGCCCTCCAGATTCCGGTCATTATCGTGCGAAATAAATGTGATCTCAGTGGCAGAGCGGCTGGGGTGGTGGATTCCTCTCTCGGGGAGAAATCGGCTATTCGTGTGTCTGCGCAAACCGGGGAAGGCCTAGACGTGCTGCGAAGCCGGTTGGGTATGCGGTTGGCGATGGCGAGGCAACCCTGCGTCTTAAAACTGCCGGCGTCTCAAGGTCGTCTGCGCGCCCGGATTTATGCATTAACAGCAGTTGATGAGGAGTTGATCACCGAACGAGGGGAAATGCTGATTCAGGTCAGCGCAGACCCGGCAACGATTGGGCAGATAGAGAAGGATCCGGATTTTGATCAGAGTTACTGGGTCGAACGCGGACCGATTCCCGTTGACCCGCCAGCCTGTGTGAAAGAGACCTCAACGAGAAGTCCTGCATAGCCATGATAAAATGCAGCCCTGACTCGTGTTGTGCGACGCAAGTCCTGCGTCGTTAAGAATTTACTTTTTAAAGAGGAAGCTAAGACATGCCGTGGAATCAGCCAGGATCCAACGATCGCGATCCTTGGGGGCAGGGTAACGGCCAAAATGGGCCGCCGGATCTCGATGAGGTTATCCGAGACCTTCAAAAAAAATTTGGCGGCCTTTTCGGTGGCGGCGGCTCCGGCCGCAAGGGCGGGGGCAGATTACCCTCGTTCAGTTCTAGGGCAATCGGGCCTATCGCAATCGTTCTGGTGGGGTTATGGCTCGCGACCGGTTTTTATGTCGTCGAACAGGGGCAACAGGCTGTTGAAATGCGTTTTGGTGCCTACAAGACCATCAAGGAAGCCGGTCTGAGGTGGCGTATGCCGTATCCCGTCGAGTCTGTGGAAATAGTCAATGTTCAGCAGATCAGAACCGTCGAGGTAGGCTACCGAACCAACACCCGATCAAATCAGCTTGCGGGTGTGCCCCGGGAGGCTCTGATGCTGACCGCGGATGAGAATATCATCGATATTCATTTTGCGGTCCAGTATGACATCAAAGACCCGAGAGAGTTGCTCTTCAATGTCGCCGAATCACAGGAACTCGTGGTTCGGGGTGCTACTGAGAGCGCGGTAAGGGAGATCGTTGGCCGGAACTCAATGGACTTCGCGATCACGGGTGGACGAGCGGAAATTGCCCAGGAAACGAAGGTGCTTCTTCAGCAGATTCTTGATCGGTACGATACCGGCATCAACATTAAGGCGGTCGAGATGCAGAATGCTCAGCCGCCCGCGGAAGTTAAAGCCGCGTTTGACGACGCCGTGAAGGCCCGAGAGGATGAAGAGCGCCTGAAGAATGAAGCTCAGGCGTATCAAAACGACATCATACCCCGGGCAAGGGGCGCTGCAGCGAGGTTAGAGCAGGAAGCCGCTGCCTATCAGGCGACCGTCGTAGCGGCCGCACGTGGTCAAGCATCTCGATTTATCCAGGTCCTCGATGAGTACGCGAAAGCGCCCGGCATCACGCGTGACCGACTCTACATCGATGCGCTGGAAGAGGTGTATGGAAACTCCACGAAGCTCGTCATCGATCAAAGCAGCGGATCCAACAACGTTATGTATTTGCCTCTGGACCAGTTGATTCGGCAACGTAGTGCCGGTGGGTCGACCTCGCAGTTGGATGAGACGTCTGCCGGCGCAGGCTTTGGCGGAACTTTTGCCGGTACAAATAATAATACGCGGCAAGAGCGTTCTAGCCGCCTCAGGAGTTTGACGCAATGAGCGGTAAGAACATGATGTGGACGATCCTGGTGGTGATCCTGGTTTCACTGGGTTCCTCAGCGGTCTATTACGTTGACGAGCGAGAGAAAGCGATCGTCTTCCAGTTCGGCGAGATCGTACGGTCGAGTGACGAACCCGGTCTCCATTTCAAGGCGCCCCTGATTAACAACGTGCAGTTCTTCGACGCGCGGGTACAAACGATGGATTCTGATCCAGAGCTGTACCTCACCCGGGAGAAGAAGAACCTCGTCGTGGACTCGTTTGTGAAGTGGAGAATCACGAACGCCGCTGACTACTACACCAGGCTGGGTGGGTTAGCCAGTAATGCACGTAATCGGCTTGCTCAAAGAGTGAATGACGCGTTACGTCGCGAGTTCGGTAACCGCTCGGTGCAGCAAGTGATATCGGGAGACCGCGTCGAGATCATGGACGTGGTTCGGCAAACGACGAACGAGGAGACGGCATCTTTAGGTATCGAGGTATTGGATGTCCGCCTGAAAAGAGTTGATCTTGATCCGGATATCAGTGAGCGTGTCTATCAACGAATGGAGGCCGAGCGTTCACGGGTGGCGAAAGACCTTAGAGCCAGAGGCGCCGAAGCGGCCGAACGGATCCGAGCCGATGCGGATCGCGAGCGGGCGATTATCCTGGCAGAGGCCGAACAAAAGGCGCAGGAGGTTAAGGGTCAGGGGGATGCCGAAGCGACAGCCATTTACGCCGACGCGTTTGATCGGGATCGCGAGTTCTATCGGATGTACCGTAGCCTGAACGCCTATCGTAATACTTTTGCCACTCCGGATAATCTGCTCGTGATCGAGCCCGACTCGGAGTTCTTCCGATACTTCAAACAGGCATCGCCGGCACCCGTCGAGTCCGCAGATTAGTCGTACCCGTGGAATGGCGGGACCTTTTCGTGGCTGTGTCGCTGGTATTGATATTGGAGGGCTTGATCCCTTTTGCGGCCCCGTCGCGGTACCGGCGGTTGGTCGAGACTCTCGGGGCCATCAGTGAGTCCCATCTGCGGTGGGGCGGATTGATCATGATGATCATCGGTCTCGGGCTCTTGTACCTGATCCGGCATTAAGGGATGTAGCGCCGGTCGGGTAGGTCCTAACGGCTTGACTGGCTTCTCAAACAACCGTTCACAGGCTGAATAGATGTCCAAGAATGTAGTGGTACTGGGGATCCAGTGGGGAGACGAGGGCAAGGGCAAGATCGTTGATCTCCTGACGGACCGTTGCCAAGCGGTTGTGAGATTCCAGGGCGGCCATAACGCGGGCCACACTCTGGTGATCGATGGAGATAAGACCGTGCTGCATCTGGTACCGTCGGGCATCTTGCGGCCCGATGTGCAGTGCATGATTGGCAATGGCGTGGTCGTCGCTCCTGACGCATTGATCAGAGAGCTTGAGACGCTGGAGCAGGCGGGTGAAACGCCTCGTAACCGTCTTACCATCAGCCCAGCGTGTCCTGTCATTCTTCCCAGTCACGTGGCGCTTGATCAGGCCAGGGAGCAGGCGCGGGGCAAGAAAGCGATCGGGACAACCGGTCGGGGGATCGGGCCCGCCTATGAGGATAAGGTGGCCCGCCGTGGCATCCGTATAGGTGAATTCCTGGACGTCAAAGCCTGCAGGGAACGGGTGGGTGAACTGCTTGACTACCACAATTTCCTGCTTGAAAAACGCTTTGACCAACAAACGGTTGAGCCGGCATTGGTGTTTGATGCGCTCGACCGATGGGCCGACGTGCTTCAGCCGATGATTGGAGATGTTGCGCATGCCGTGCAGTCGGTTTCCCGTTCTTCCGGCAACATTTTGTTCGAAGGGGCCCAGGGTACGTTACTGGACATTGATCAGGGGACCTATCCTTATGTCACCTCGTCTAATACCACAGCGGGCGCCGCAGCCTGCGGCAGTGGCGCAGGTCCGCTGATACTGGATGAGGTGGTGGGGGTCGTGAAGGCCTATACCACCCGGGTTGGGGGTGGACCGTTCCCGACCGAGCTTCACGACGGCACCGGCGCCTGGTTGGCGGATCGCGGTCATGAGTTCGGCGCGACGACAGGGCGCCCGCGCCGGTGTGGCTGGTTCGATGCGGTCCTGTCGCGAAGAGCCTGCCAACTGAACAGTGTAAGTGCACTGTGTGTGACAAAGCTCGATGTTCTGGACGGACTCTCTGAACTGGCGATCTGCGTTGGGTATCGACTGGGCGGAAAAGCGGTCGATCAACTCCCCTGGGATGCAAGAGCACTTGAAGAGGTCGAACCGGTTTATGAGTCCTTACCGGGTTGGCAACAGGCTACTGAAGGAATAAAGACGGTCGGAGCTTTGCCAGATAACGCGAGGCATTACCTCGATCGGCTGTCAGAGTTGCTCGAGGTGTCGGTTGACATTATCTCGACGGGGCCCGATCGAAACGCGACGATGGTTTTGCGGGATCCGTTCGCATCGTAGGCCGAGCCGGGCCGGCGCCGTTGATCTGAAGCCGGAATGGGGATCTTTGGAGCGGGGACAGATTCCCTTGGGATCAGACCGGTTGGCTTCGTCAACGGGGTCTCGATCAACATGAATGATATTGATGGTACCGAGGAGAGGACTTGAACCTCCACGGGGTTACCCCCACTAGCACCTGAAGCTAGCGCGTCTACCAATTCCGCCACCTCGGCAAAGAGCGTCACCTGTCGAGCAAGGGCAGCCCTGACAGGGCCGCGAACCTTAACGATTGAACCAAAAGTTGTCAATCGCAGGCAGAGTGCATTTGCGGTTTCAGATTCCGAAATGAATGAACTAACGCCAAGCGTCCCTACACTGCAATGAAGAAGTCGACGTCAACAGCCGCTGCGTTTCGGGAGCGCCTGCTCGATCGGCACCAGATTGAAACAGAATGGCCGGTCAAAGTTGAAGCCGAACTGGCGCAGTTGACTGAGAATACGGTTAGAGAGAAAAGCAAGCGGGTCATTGACCTAACTCACCTTCCCTTCGTCACGATTGACGGTGAGAATGCCAAGGATTTTGATGACGCCGTTTTTTGCGAAAAGGTCGAGGACGGGTTTTGCCTGGACGTTGCGATCGCAGATGTTGCACGATGGGTAGTACCGGGCGGATCTCTTGACGGTGCCGCGCGGGAGCGGGGTAATTCGGTTTACCTCCCGGGTCAGGTGGTGCCTATGCTCCCGGAACTGCTGTCAAACGACTTGTGCTCATTAAGACCAGGGCAGCTGCGAGACGTATTTGTCTGTAGGCTAAGAATTGACCACCAGGGCCGAATTACCGCGTACGATTTTATTGAGGCCCAGATAATTTCCGCGGGGCGACTTACCTATGAGGCGGCATCGGAGTTTCTCGCGAAAGGGGCGCAAGGCTTCTCCCCAGAGATTGAGCAAAGCCTGTTGGCGCTTTGGACGGTCAGCAAGGTACTTTTTGCGCATCGGATAGGGGAGGGAAGCCTGCATCTCGTTTTTCCCGAGACCGTTGCCCCCTTGAACCAGGAGGGGCTCATCGAGGACATTTCCTCAAGGCCACGGCTGGCGGCGGCCTCTCTTATCGAGGAATGTATGCTGGCCGCTAATGTTTGTGCAGCCCAAAGGCTGGACGAGAGGTTCGGTGAAGCAATTTATCGGTGTCATGAAGCCCCTGAGCTGGACGCACTAAGAGCTATAAAAGATGTTCTTGGGCTTTATGGTGTAAAGATGCGGCCCGGCCGCGAGAGCGCAGGGCGTATGCTTACTCGCGCGCTCGAATCCGTTGAGCAATCCAGCGCGGTCCGAGAGTCTCTGCAGATGCTGGTGTTGCGATCGTTGAAGCAGGCCTATTACTCGGCCGGGAAATGTCCGCATTTTGGCCTGGGATTTGCGGCTTACACCCATTTCACGTCTCCCATTCGGCGTTATCCCGATCTCATCGCCCACCGCATGCTTAAAATGACACTCGGGTATCCGGCACGGGGAGCCGCGGCGTTGCAAGAGGCGGAACTGTCCGCCATTTCGGAACACTGCTCTCACACCGAGAGGACAGCAGAAGTCGCTGAGCGTGAGATGATGGGTTGGCTCAAGGCCGAGTTCATCGGCCGATACCTTGGGGAAGTGTTTTCTGGTACCGTGAGCGGGGTGACCAGCTTTGGTGTTTTCGTCACTCTGGACACTTTACCCATCGATGGTCTGGTGCATATCTCTGATCTGGGGCAGGACTATTTCGAGTTTGATGAGCGATTTTTAACGCTCACTGGGCGGCGGTCGGGAAGAAAACTCCGCCTGGGAGACCGGTTCGAGGTAAAAGTCGCTGGGGTGGAACTCGAAGAAGGCAAGGTCAATCTGCTCCCTACGGGCATCTCGTCCCCACGAGGTAAGCTGAATCGATCGAGCAAACAACCCAAGACAAAGGTAAAAAGGCGGCCACCCAGGAAGACGACTGATCGGAGGCGTAGAGCGCGATGAGCGCACAAAGCCAAACACTATGTGGTTTTCACGCGGTCGAGTCCGGATTGCGGGCTGAGCCGGTTCGGGTTGGGGAAATCGTACACGACGCCGCCAGAAGAGACCGGCGGGTTAGTCAATTGTTGGCTCTTGCCAGAGCGCGAGGGGTGCGCGTCGTCAGAGGCGACACGTTGATGTTAGATCGTCTTGCCGGGGGCGTTCGCCATCAGGGAATTGTGGGATTGCTTGCCAGGGCCCCCACTTTAGGACAGTCCGAACTGAACGAGTGGCTTTCCGGGGTAACGCAGCAGACTGTACTCCTGCTCCTGGACGGGCTGGAGGATCCCAGAAACATCGGAGCTTGCATTCGAACGGGTGCAGCAGCGGGTGTGGCGGCGATTATCATGCCCTCCAACACCGGTGCGGGACTTACGCCCGCCGCGATGCGTGTCGCCGAGGGCGGAGTCCATCAGGTGAAAATCTTTGAGGTAGGGAACTGGGGTCAGGTTCTTTTAAAGCTGAAGAAAACCGGTGTCTGGCTGATTGGCACCGGCGAGGACGGTCAGGAGATTGTTTTTGATTTTGATCTCTCCAGGCCGTTGGCGCTGGTCGTCGGGTCGGAGTCAACGGGGATGCGGCCGTTAACACGTAAGCACTGCGATGCAACGGTACACATTCCGACGGTGGCGGGATTTTCGAGTCTGAACGTTTCCGTCGCCGCGGGCGTGGTACTGTTCGAAACGCGCCGCCAACGGCAACTAAAAGGACCGAACTGAGTAGGGATCCTGCCATGGCCGACCCCACAAAGCCGGTGTCAGCGAGTCTTGGCGGTCCACTGACACAGGTCGGAGATAATGCATTTCCCGCAAAGCGGTGCTCGTGCACGGCAGGTATAGCGTCCGTGAAGAATGAGCAAATGGTGCGCATTTCTCAGATACGGGCTGGGCGTTGACCGAAGCAGTCCCTTCTCTACTGCCAGGACGGTACGACCCTTGGCAAGACCCGTCCGGTTGGCCACCCGGTAGATATGGGTATCAACTGCGATGGTCGGTTCTCCAAACGCGGTATTCAACACAACG
>DDZY01000189.1 GCA_002346525.1 Proteobacteria bacterium UBA2996 | reverse complement strand
CTGGTGACCACGGCATTGTTCGTTGTGTCGGCGCTGATTGCAGACATGGTCAATTCGTACCTGGATCCTCGTGTCCGCGCCAGCCTCTAAGCCCGTGCGCAGTACACAGCCTCGGTTTCCCGGGCTCAGGCAATTTTTCCGCGAGCCGTTGGGGGTCTTCGGTCTCGCGATCGTGGTGATCCTGGTGCTCGGGGCTGTGTTTGCCCCTTACCTCACCGACTACGCGCCCAATGCGCTGGATATCAAATCGCGGTTGGCCAAGCCCTCAAGCGAACACTGGCTTGGAGCGGATCATCTGGGCCGGGATACGTTCACCCGCGTCCTGTACGGTGGCCGGGTCGCGCTGAAAGTTGCAGCCTGGTCGATTTCGCTCGCGTTGCTCGGCGGGTTGCTGCTGGGCATGCTCGCGGGGTACGGACCCCGATGGCTGGATAATCTGCTCATTCTGGTATTTGATGCGGTCCGGTCATTTCCGACGATCATGTTCGCTTTGGCCATCATTACGCTAACCGGCCCAAGTATCAACATGGTAATCATGGTCATTGTGATCACATCGATTCCGGTTTACGCACGTATTGTCCGGACGCAGACGATGGCGCTTCGCGAGAGCGAGTTTGTACTGGCAGCCCGTTCTGTCGGTACGGGCTGGTTCAGGATGCTCTATCTGCATATCCTGCCGAACGTCATTGGACCGTTGTTGATCCTGGCAAGCATGGATATCCCTGTGGTGGTGACCATCGAGTCGGGATTGAGTTTTCTCGGATTGGGTGTGCGCCCCCCGACTGCAAGCTGGGGCACGGTGCTCGCTGATGGTTATGCGTATGTCAGGAATACACCATGGCTGCTGGTGGCCGGTGGCGTACCCCTGATCCTGACTACCCTTGGCTTTACCTTTATGGGCGAAGCGCTGCGGGATGTCTTCGACCCCACTTTGAAAAAGCGGGACTGACTCCAGTGACGCCTGTCCTTTCGATCAAGAATCTGTCCATCGACTTTCTCACACCGGGCAGGCCGGTTCATGCATTGCGTGAAGTCAATCTCAGCGTCCCGCAAAACAGAATCGTGGGCATCGTCGGCGAGAGCGGTTCTGGGAAAAGCACCGTGGTCTCAGCGGTCATGCGGCTTTTGGCAAACAACGCCGAGGTCCGTAGCGGGGAGATCAAATTCGAGGACCGCGATATCCTGGCAATGAGGGAAAGTGAACTCCGTGCGCTGCGGGGCGAAGAGATTGCCATGGTGTTTCAAGATCCGATGACAGCGCAAACGCCGGTTTTGTCCATCGGCCAGCAGATGGTCGATATCCAGTATCGACGATCGCTCTCAATAAAGGAGAAGCGCCAGAAGGTAATCGATATGCTCACCCGTGTCGGCATCCCGGATCCCAGCGACCGTATGGATCAGTACCCACACCAGTTCAGTGGCGGAATGCGTCAGCGCATCTCCATAGCAATGGCGCTCATGATGAATCCGAAACTGCTTATCGCAGATGAGCCGACAACAGCACTAGATGTCACTTTGGAAGCGCAGATCATTCATCTCTTCCGGGAGCTGAAAAAATCGTTCGACGGGTCGATTGTTGTGGTCTCGCATAACCTCGGCCTGATTGCTGAACTTTGTGACGAGGTGGTGGTGATGTACGCCGGCGAGGTTGTGGAAAGGGCGGCCGTTGACGATATCTTTTACCGGGCCGTTCATCCCTATACCCAGGCATTACTTGACTGTGATCCGGCGCGACTTGATGAGTTAAGCCAAACCCTGCCGACGATTCCCGGCGATGTGCCTGATCTTCAAGACGTGCCCGAAGGCTGTATCTTTGCTTCGCGATGCGATCAGAAACTGCAGCAGTGCGCCTCTAATCGGCCCCCTGCGGCGACGATTACACAGGCGCACGATGTACGTTGCCATCTGGTGAAAGATGGCTGATCTGCTGAACATTACCGGGCTGGGTGTTCGGTTTCGGGCCCTTTCGTCGCTCGCCGCGATGCTGCAAAACGTAAGCGATCCCTGGCTGGACGCGGTTCTCGATGTTTCCCTCAGTGTAGGGGTCGGGGAAACGGTGGCCCTGGTTGGCGAGAGTGGTTCGGGAAAGACCACACTCGGCCGTTCCGTCATGGGTCTTGTGCGTCCCCAGAAAGGGAGTATCCAATTCGGGGGTACCGAACTGTGCGGTCTCAGCGAAGCCGCCTATAAGCCTGTGAGGAGAAACATCGCGATGATGTTTCAGGACCCAGTTGCCTCTTTGAGCCGACGGAGAAGTATCAAAGCGCAAATATCTGAACCCTTCAAAGTGCACGGCGTACCCGTCGATGACGATGAGACGGCTCGGCTGATGGAGCTGGTCGGCTTAAATCATTCGTTCAATAACCGGTTTCCGCATGAGTTGTCGGGCGGACAGGCTAGAAGGGTTGGCGTGGCCCGTGCCCTGACGCTGTCACCCAAGCTCATTATTGCCGATGAGCCTACCGCCGGACTCGATGTGTCCGTGCAGGGAGAGATCCTCAATCTAATGCGGGACTTACAGAAGCAACTCGGGATCAGTTATCTCATTGTGACGCATAACCTTCCGGTGGTGCGCCACATCAGTGACCGGATTGCGGTGATGTATCTGGGCCGGCTGCTGGAGCAGGGTGACACCCGGTCGATTTTCAAAAGTCCGGCCCATCCCTATACCCGGGTTCTGCTGGATGCGGTGCCCCAGCCCGACCCGGCCAAACGCCGAGAGCTCGCCTCGATTGAGGGCGAAGTGCCAAGTTTGCGTGATCGTCCTGCCGGCTGTGAATTTCATCCCCGCTGCGCCTTCAGGCAGGAGCGCTGTCTTTCGGAGTCCCCGGAATCACGGCCTCTTGCCGACGGACGTATTGTGCGGTGTCATTTTCCTCTGGAAGCGGGATAGGTCAGAGTTATCGATCACCTTCGGGAATTCAGTCTTAGCTGAGGAGCGAGTTATGCTTTTAAAAAACGCCAATATCTACGACGTCCGGGCCGGCGCCTTCAAGTTGGGCCACCTGTTTATCGAAAACGGCCGCATCGCCGACATCGGGTTTGATGGATCACCACAAAGTGACGCCATTGATATGGAGGCGTCATATGTATTGCCGGGATTCATTGATTGTCATGTGCACCTTTGTGTCGATACCTATAACCCGGATGCTTCGCGTCTTTGGGCGGGTGCCAAACCAGGCACGATAGCGCTGTCGGCGTCTCGGGCTGCCTATCGGACGCTGCTGTGTGGCGTAACCTCCATTCGCGAGGTCGGTGGCTGGGATTACCATGAGATTGCGGTGCGCGATGCCGTTAATGCTGGCACGATTGCGGGCCCGAGGATCTTCTGTGCGGGCAAGATTATTTCTATGACCTCTTCGTCCACGCCGTATTGGACGGGTATGTATGACGAAGCCGATGGTCCCGATGAAGTCCGCAAGGCCGCGCGAAAGCAGTTGGCCAACGGTGCGGATCTTATCAAGATTCTCGCGTCGGGAGCGATGACCTCATCCCGGAACGAACGCGCCGATGCGGTCCAACTGCGCCCCGATGAAATCAAGGCCGCCGTTGAGATTGCCAAGGACAACTTCACCCATGTGGCGTCGCACGCCCATGCCTGTGAGGCCGTCATCAACTCGGTCGAATGCGGGTGTGCCAGTGTGGAGCATGGCAGTTTTGGCGATGAGACAGCCTACAAAATGATGGCCAAGGCCGGAACGTATCTGGTGCCTACCTTATGCGTCCACCCGGGTCTTCTCGATAACGAGGAGTTTGCTAGCCAGACGCCAGCACACATCCGCGAGCGATACGCGTCCTTGCGTGTAACGCGGACCGAGAATATGCGGCTTGCACACAGTCTCGGTGTTGCCATTGCCATGGGCACCGACGTCGGCACGCCCGGCAATCATGCCGGCAACAATCTTCTGGAACTCAGTCTGATGGTCAACAATGTGGGTCTGTCACCCGAGGAGAGCCTCCTCGCCACGACTCTTCACGGAGCAGATCTATTGGGCCGGGCCGATGAGTTTGGCAGCCTGGAAGTCGGGAAGCGTGCTGATCTTGTCGCCATGCGAGCCAATCCGCTTCAAAAGATAGAGGCCGTGGATGCACTGGACTTTGTAATGAAAGACGGCGTTGCGTACCGGGATGATGATCGGCGTCTGGGCACGAATTGCCCGGACTTCTGGGCGCCGGGCCGGGCCGGCGGGTTTTACTGACGCGCTGTTTTATCGCGCGTCCACTTGCTCAGAATATCGCGCGGGTCACCTTCATCCCCAACGGTGTCTTCCTCACCGGGGCGCCTTGCGGTCAGTTCAATGACGTAGCCGTTCGGATCGCGAAAGTAGATTGAGTCGATAAAGCCGTGATCTGAGATTCCCCGGGATTCAATGCCTGCTTCGCGACCGCGCTCCAGCATGGGTTGAAGGTGTTGATGATCTACCTCAAGGGCAATGTGCAGATCAAAATCGCGTTGCGCCTTGAAATCAAAAGGCGTGTCGGGGTCGTCAAAGAAAGCAAGAAACGAGCCGTCGTCCATCTTAAAGAAGGTGTGCAGCACGTGGGTCTCGCG
>DDZY01000138.1 GCA_002346525.1 Proteobacteria bacterium UBA2996 | reverse complement strand
ACACTGGACAACCCCTCCTGCCAGGGTCCGTTCTTTTGTTTGGGTGAGTAGGAAGCCTCGGCAACCACATAGGGAATGTCCAGCCTTTCGCAAATCCTGGGGCCTAACCAGTCTGGCGCCTTGTGAAAAAGATGATAGGTTAACCAAAGATCAATGGAATGAGTGCTGTGTTGCAGCTGATCGAGGATGCGTGTGGCTTCTGCCGCGCTCTGCTCCCTGATTCTCTCCTGGTTTTCCAGATCTCCGGAGATGTCGATGGCGCGTTGTTGACTCATTACCTCAACGTTATGGCCGGCAAGGGTCATCGCCTCGATCAGAAGTTGCGCAAGCGTTCGGTCGCCTGAAGGAGAAGGATGGTCAGGCGCCTTCATGGGAGCGTAGAAGCCAATCTGCATCAGTTGGCTCCCGCTACATCTTCGATTAGGGAAATGAGCGGCTGGATGTTGTCCTGATGATCAAACTCCTGAGTCACCCGGACTTTTGCAGCAGCGGCGAGGGTCGCTCTTAATTCAGGATCAGTGCCGAGACGGTGGATCGCATCGCAGAGCGCCACAGCGTCGTCAGGAGGCACCAGAAGACCGTGTTGATCGGCGGTAATGAACTCGGTAATACCGGAAAGGTCGGTTGTGATGATGGCCAGACCCTGACTTGCCGCTTCCATCAGGACATTGGGCAAGCCGTCGCGATCGCCCCCGGCGGCAATGCGGCTGGGCAATATGAAGAGATCGTTTTCCCGGTAGAGGGACAGCACGGTCTCCTGGGGTTGTGGTCCTAGCCAGGAAATTTTCTTGTCGATACCAAGATCAGCGGCAGCGCGTTTCAATGCGGGCAGCCCGGGGCCGCCTCCGACATGCTGCCAACGCCAGTGAAACCCTGCCGGGAGCGCTGCCAAAGCCCTGAGCAGCACATCGAAACCTTTTTTTGGGACAGCCCGTCCTACGCTGAGCAGATTAACGCTTTGTTGTGCGGTGGTGCCGTTTGCCTCACTGTGCCGAACGCCCGGATCAGCAAACCGCGCCGTGTCGAGACCATGATAGAGCAGTCTGAGTTTGGTTCCGGCGGGGGCAAGTTGTCTAAGGTGTGAAAAACCGGCCTCGGTGCAGGTCACGCCCCAGGCACAGTCGGCGAGTTTTTCGTGCTTCTCCCAATCCGGCGTTGTCCAGATGTCCTTGGCATGAGCAGAAAACGACCATGCTATGCCGCGAAGGGTTGCCGCGTAGCGTGTGACGGACGCTGGGGTGTGCATGAAGTGCGCATACATCAGGGAGGTGGATGGCCGGGCCTCAGCCGCCAATACCAGAGCCTGTCCAAAACGCCGGATACGGTTGATGGAATGATCCCGCTTCAGATCCCGAATCCACAGGGAGCGGGCGGCCCGATATCCGGGACGTTTTCGGCCTGCAAGCCATCCTTTTATGACGCGCAGCGGCTCGCGGTAAAGATATTCGGGCAGGTAGAGCACCGGCACCTTGATCTCACCATGAACCGGATGGGTTGTCGGGTCTGTGGGATGGCGCAGAGAGACGATCTCAAGGTCCACGCCGGCTTTTTCGAGACTGCGGATTTCCTGCGCAATGAAGGTCTCCGACAGCCGCGGATAACCTTTGAGCACTACTGCAACAGGCATAGGTTGGAGTCCGGGTCGCGTCGAACCCGCGAACAGGCTCGACAAGAGGCAGGGGTATGCTATAAGAGGGCGATTGCGAGCGCAAACCACGACCATGACCGACCCAAAAAAAGATCAGTTGACGGCTTCAGCCGAGAGAGATAACCCGGATTATCCCCGGATAGACAAGTCGATTTATCGCTATGTCCTGCGGCACACCTTTCGGGGCCAACTATTCTTGCTGTTGTTGACTGTCTTGACGATGCCGCTGGTCTACATCTCGCTGGACATCCCTAAGAGAATCATCAACCAGGCCATCGATGGCAAGAATTTGCCTGAGGCGATACTCGGTTTTGAGGTCACGCAGATTAGTTTCCTGATGCTGCTGTCGGTTGCATTCCTCGTGGCTGTGGTGGCATCGGGGGGTCTCAAATACTACTTGAATGTCTATAAGGGTGTGCTGGGGGAGCGCATGCTGCGCCGGTTCCGGTTCGACCTCTATGCGCGCATCCTGCGTTTTCCATCGGCCAAGATTCGCCGGACTCCACCCGCTGAGATCATTCCTATGATCACCGCAGAGAGCGAGCCGCTCGGCGGTTTGATTGGAGATGCGATCGCCGCTCCAGCCTTTCAGGGCGCTTTGCTGCTCACTTACCTCTCTTTCATTTTTCAGCAGGATATCTGGCTGGGGCTGGCGTCCATAGCGCTCTATCCACCCCAGATGTACCTCATCCCGAAACTGCAGGCGAAGGTGAATGCCCTCTCCAAGCAGCGCGTCAAGACAGTCAGGGGGCTGGCAACCCATATCGGGGAAACTGTACAGGGCGCTTCCGATATTCATGCGAACGCCAGCGGACGTTTCGAGCAGGCAAGGGCTTCGGGTCATTTAGGGCGGATTTTCGACATTCGCGAGGAGATCTATCGCAGGAAGTTTTTCATCAAGTTCCTCAATAATTTCCTGGCTCAGGTCACGCCATTCTTCTTTTTCTCCATCGGCGGCTACCTGGTCATTAAGGGAGACGTGTCCCTCGGCGCTTTAGTGGCCGTTCTGGCCGCTTATAAAGATATTGGTCCGCCATGGAAAGAGTTGCTGAAGTTTTATCAGGTCTTTGAAGATACCCGTGTCAAGTATTTGCAGGTCGCGGAGCAATTTGAGCCCGAGAACATGATACGCAAGTCCCTGCTTGAGACGCCTGACGACGTCGAAGTACTGTCAGGGGAGTTTAAGGCGCAAGGCGTCAGCTACGGAGAGGAGGATGCAACAACCGTCAGCAACGTAGGCTTCTCGGTACCGCTGGATACCCATGTCGCAATCGTGGGCGCGGCAGGTTCCGGCAAGAGTGACGTGTCGGCGCTGGCGGCGAGGCTGCTCTGGCCGACCTCCGGCAAGATTGAGGTTGGTAAGCTCGATTGGGCAGATGCGCCCGAAGCGGTTACGGGAAGACGCGTCGGGTGGGTAGGAACGACGCCGTATATTTTCAGCGGAACGCTTGCGCATAACCTGTACTACGGGCTATTTAATATGCCCGTAGCCGCAGAAGACAATGATAATCCTGACGAGAAACACCGGATACAGGAGTCGGTCGC
>DDZY01000077.1:19743-28551 GCA_002346525.1 Proteobacteria bacterium UBA2996 | reverse complement strand
GCCATGTGCAGCACACTCGTTGCGACATGATGCACATCCATCAGCGGTTCTGCCAATATGGTGCCATTAGGCTGGCGGGTTCCTTCTCCCAATGGTCTCGCCATGTCTGTCAGGGCGTTACCAATATCAATCTGGCCGCAGGCGATATTGTGCTGGCGTCCGTCGAGCGCCAGGCTTCGGGTCAGACCTGACATGGCATGCTTGCTCACGGTATACGGAGCACTATTGACCCGCGGCACGTATGCCGAGATCGAGCCGTTATTGATAATCCGGCCTCCTTTTGGATCCTGGGCTTTCATTTGCCCGAATGCCCGCCGGGCGCACAGGAACGCGCCATGCACATTGGTGTCAAGCACCGCCTGCCATTCAGAAATCTCGAGCTCATCAACATCGACAGCACGCGCACCGATACCCGCATTGTTGAAAAGAAGATCAATCCGACCAAAGCGCGCGATAGCAGCATCAAAGAGTCGGTCCACCTCTTCGGAATGACGAAGATCTGCCGCATAGCATAAGACGGCGTCGGACCCTGCATCGGATTCTGAGGCTGCTGCCTCCAGCAGTTCACCGCGCCGGCCCGTCAGCGTCACACAATACCCATTTTGTAGCAGCATCTGCGCAACCGCTTTGCCGACACCAGTACCTGCACCGGTCACAAGGGCTACTTTTGATTGATCTGTCATGGTTTCTGTTGTTCCCTGATTTCTATTGTTCCCTAAACAGAAAAGACATTCTTGGAAGAAAGATATTCTGCGACCTGATCGGCCAGCACTTCTGGCGTGTGCTCTGCGCCATGCAGTGTAATCTCAGGCCGGCTTGGCGCCTCATAGGCTGAGTCGATACCGGTAAAGTTTTTCAGCTCACCAGTCCGTGCTTTTTTGTAAAGACCTTTGGGATCACGGGATTCACACAACGCAAGCGGCGTATCAACGAATACCTCGACGAAAAGGATATCCCCAGCCGCGAGACGAGCCATCTCACGTTCATTGGCAAAGGGTGAGATGAATGAAGCGATGACGATAAGCCCTGCATCAGCCATCAGTCTTGCGACCTCGGCAACCCGGCGGATATTCTCCACCCGATCGGCGTCGGTAAATCCGAGATCACGGCAAAGTCCGTGGCGCACGTTATCGCCGTCAAGCAGGTAGGTATGCCGCCCCTCGCTGTGGAGCTTCTGCTCAAGGACATTGGCAACCGTCGACTTGCCCGATCCTGACAAACCCGTCAACCAGACTACGCAAGGCTGGTGGTTATGAACACGTGCTCTGGCAGCCTGATCAACCGTGGTTTGGTGCCAGGAAATGTTGGTCGAGCGGCGAAGTGCGAAATCGATAATACCGATCCCAACAATCCCGCCCTCGGCACTGTCCAGAAACAACACCACCGGCAATGTTCCGTCTGCCTTTTGAGGATCAACCGGCACGGCCGCGTCGAGCGCGATCTTGCAGTAAGCCACCCGCCCCTTCTCCAGGACTTTTGCTGCCAAATGCTCTTTGCTTTGCTGATCGATCTCGTAGGTCAGGTCCGTGACCTGCACGCCGAAGTCCTGGCCAGCTGCCAGGCCGCGATAACTCCGCTCGGGCAACATCGGCTCGTCACCCAGCCAGAGGACATGGCTGGCAAATTGATCTGCCGAAACGGCATCCTGCGCGGGCCGTTGCGACGCTTGTTGCCTGAGCTCACCCTCGGTAGCGTTGGCCAGATCAATTAGCGCCTGAAGCAGTCCCCCTTGGGCAGTTTCTGATGTATCAGTGTTCATAAATTGGTGCCTTTCCTACACTCAAAGCTCAAGCGTCCATGAGTTCCGCTTCAAGCGGGAACAACGACAGCAACTCATAACCGCTTTTGGTGACCAGAATCTGCTGTTCAAGTTTAACGCCGTCGGGCTCACCGACTGCACCCATATAACTCTCGACACAAATGACCATATCCTTCTCAATCACGCCGTCATAGGGGTTCTCTCCCCAGAATGCGGGTTTCACCTGGGGATACTCGTCAGACATCCCTACCCCGTGGATGACACAGGGATAGGCGTTTTGGTGAAATTCTTCGGCCGGGACATAGGCGCGTTTTTGAAATTGACTCAAGCTGAGGCCGGGGCGGATCAGGGCAAGGTTATGGCTGATCTCCTCCCAGGCGAGCTGGTAAAGTTCGCGCTGTCTCGCCGTGGCACGCGCAGGACCACAGAGAAAGGTACGGGACACATCTGCGAAATAACCGCGTGGACCCACCATATCCGTATCCAAGCCCACAAGATCTCCGGATTCGACCCGTCGGGGCGACGCTTCCTGCAGCCAGGGGTTAATCCGGGGCCCTGATGCCAGCATGCGGCCCTCGTGCCAGTCTCCGTTATTGGCGAGATTAGTGTAGTTCAGTAATCCCCAAAGCTTGACCTCGCTGACGCCCGGTCGCAGCGCCTGCTTGAGCCGGGCGATGCCATGTTCAGCGACCGCCACCGCCCAGCGGATACAGTTGATCTCGTCGGGTGACTTGATTACCCGCGCAGGCTCACTGATCAACACACCATCAATCACCTCAAGTCCCCGGCTTAAGAACGCCCGGGTGATGCTGGGATTAATGTACTCCACTGCGACTCGGCGGTTATCTGTGCCGATCTCTTTAAGATATTTCATGACATCATCGGCCAGTCGCTCGGCATATTCGGCAAGGCGCTCGGCCCCATCGAAAAATGAAATGGGCCTGCCCACGCGGGTGTCATCGGCCCATGAGGATCCGCCCAAAGCGCCATGAATGACGGTTGGCCCTTCCATTGATAAAAAGAGATACGTCTGGGGCATATGGGACTGGAACAGCGGGTAGTCGCGATAGTTCACGGCGTAACGCAGGCTCACCGGGCTCACCAACAGGCACATGGCTACCCCGGTTTGTTCCAACTGCCCACGCAAACGCGACAGGCGCCAACGGTGCAGGCGCTCATCATCAACCGGCTCCGGCTGGCGATGCTGGGTGAGATCACTCCAGTCGTCGTCGCAGATCAGTGAGTCTGGATTTGTCGTCATGCCAAACTCAATTCAGACCATCGCGCAGATGCCCAGACATGATCCGGGCCGACACCCCGATGCGACGGAAAGAATGCAAAGGGATCGCCCGCGGTGATTCGGCGGAAATAGCCGAGGCCTGGCTCGTTACCGAGAGCGCCAACTGCTTTCCCATCATCGTTGCCATTGGCACTCCCCGGCCGTTATATCCCAAACCCGCATAAACATTATCAGAAAGTCTGAGCAACATCGGGCGCTGATGCGAAGTAATTCCGACATACCCCGCCCAGTCATATTCCCACTGTGTACCCGCGATCTGTGGAAAGAGACGAACTGCCCTGGATCTGAGATGCGCGGTATTCAAGGAGCCGATCTCACCGGATACCGTTCCACGCCAACCAAAAACAAGGCGATTCGTTTCATCGACTCGATAGTACGCTGGGACACCTGCATACTCTGCTACCGGCTGTCGCTGCGGCAGTAAAGTCGACACTACCGAATCGGGCAAAGGAGCGGTCGCGGTAAGCATACTGGCCACCGGGACAATGGTTTGCGCCAGTCCCGGCCAAAGATCATCCGTATACCCGTTGGTTGCAAACACCAGGCGTTCACATTTGACACTTCCTCGGGCTGTAAAAACCCGCCAGCTATTCCCATTCTGGCTAATCCTGACCGCCTGGGAGTCGCCATGGATAGTGACGCCGCGCTCGTGACAAGCACGGGCCAAGCCCCGGCAATAGGCCAGCGGCTGCAGACTCCCCCCTCGACGATCGAACATGCTCCGATCATAATGGGAGGTGCCGATCAGTTCGGTCGAAGCGGGTTCGTCCAACAAGCGTACGTCAGCGCCGGTTTCTGCCCAAAATTCAGACCACTCGGTCAGGTAACGAACCGCTTTGCCTCCTTTGCCCGCAATAATCGACCCCGTCCTGTGCGCCTGACAATCAATCTGGTGTTGGTCTACAAGATCAAACACCAACTCGACGGCATCGCCCAAGGTTTTGATGAATGCGTCAAACTGGCTGCCGGGATACAGCTGTTTCAAAACCGCAAGATCGGGTTTCCATTGACCATGGACCTGGCCACCGTTTCGGCCTGAGCAACCCCAGCCTGGTTGCGCCTGATCCAAAATCACGATGTGCCCAATGGCATCGGCCGCATGAAGCGCGGTCGACAGGCCGGTATAGCCCGCACCGATAATCAGGAGATCGGTCTCAATATCCTCGAGCAGCTCAGGAAAATCGCGCAGTGGTTTGGCGGTCGATCGCCAAGGACTGTCCGGCCACTGGTTTTGCTGCACTGTCACGCTTTTCCTCTATCCGGGTTATTGCTTAAAGAATGTGCTGGCTTCCGCCAACCCAGGCAGACATGGGATGATCTACGCGGCTCCTAGACCCAGCCTGTAGCGTTGATAGGAAACTCCAGCAAGTCGGTATCGACAAACCGTGCCATCCCCCTAGTACCAAGCATCTGCCATCGATGTCTTTTTACGCTCAACAAAATCGATGAGAGCCTCGTTGATACCTTCATCCAACGGCGGAAGTTCGTACTCAGAAAGTGTTTTCTTCCAGCTTTCGTTCGCCCGCGTCTGCATGTCCACCGCACCCTGCTCATCCCAATGTTCAAAGGGCGCAGCATCACAAAGCCCGGGCATGAAATTTGTTGTCTTATAGTGTCGCATCGTGTGTGCGGTACCTAAAAAAGTGTTGCCGATACCGCTTTCTAGAAAAGCATCGCGAGCCAGTTGCTCCTCGGCAATGCTTAGGCCACTGACCAGTCCGGCCATGACACCACACTGCTGTGCATCTACCATGAATTTCTCATAGCTTATCGTGAGGCCGCTTTCAAGCCAGCCCGCCGCTTGGAAAATAAAATTGGCTCCCCCCATCACGCCGCAGGTCATGGCATTGATCGATTCCTGGGTGGCTTGCGCGTCGACAACTTTGGATGCCGTCAACAGCCCTCCACAACGAAAAGGAATTCCAACACGACGCGCAAGTTGCGCAATCGCGAACGTGGCAAGACTGGATTCGAAGGTGCCAAAGGTTGGTGCACCCGACTTAAGGTCTATCGTAGTCAGAAAGGCGCCGTAAACCACAGGTGCCCCCGGTCGCACTAGTTGTGTCAGTGCAATTCCGACCATCACCTCCGCATGACACTGCGCGATAAGCGCCGGCTGTGTGACGGGACTCATCGCTCCCGCAATGATGAAGGACGAGATGACATTCCCCTGGTTCGCAGCAGCGTACGTGCGCAGGGCGCCACTCA
Organism: Proteobacteria bacterium UBA2996; assembly: GCA_002346525.1. GTDB lineage: Bacteria > Pseudomonadota > Gammaproteobacteria > Arenicellales > UBA868 > UBA868. The sequence continues at coordinate 23,284 of DDZY01000077.1, read as the reverse complement.
TGACATGATCATAGACCAGCGGCGAGTTGACGTTGATGTTGCCCTGGATAACCAGATGATCACGCATGAAAGACTCCCCGAAGACGAGTTCCGCCATTGCAATCGAGTCCTGTGCGCGTTCCGGTGCGGTGACCGAGCCCATGAAGGGTTGATCTCCGTAACGAAGGTGGGCATAGACCATATCGAGATGGCGCTTGTTCACCGGTATATCCACGGGCTCACAGATGGTTCCACTCTGGTGGTGCAGCCAGGGTGATTGGTGGGTCAGTTTTACGAAGTTGCGAAAATCCTCAATCGTTGCGTAGCGTCTCCCTCCGTCGAGATCCGATACAAAAGGCGACCCATAAGCGCCGCCAAAGACCAGATGATTGCCGCCAAACTCGACGCTGTGCGCGGGATTCCGCGCATGCATGGTGTAGGTTTTGGGCGCCGTTTCACAGAGCGCGCGCACATGACCTTTATCAAAACGCAAACGCTCCCCATCCACCGTCGCACCAGCATCACGAAAAAGATCGAGTGCCACGGGATCGCCACGTATCTCAATCCCGATCTCACTTAATAGCCAGTCAGCATGATCTTCAAGGCCGTAGAGCGCTTCTTCATCGAGCATCTCATACGCAGGGATGCGCCGAGTCAGAAAAGGAGGTGCTGACGCCCGTTGCAACGCGTCCGAATCAGACGCTTGATTCCGGCGAGATGATCGGCTCAATGGTGGCTTAACCCGCAGTCGCGTCGAGTTTAAGTGACGGGCCCGAAAGGTTCGGTCACGATGTTGCCGACATGACGCTTATCAATAAAGGCCTGCTGTGCCGCGTGGAAGTCCTCCAAAGGATAGGTTGCCGCAAGCAGAGGCCGGATTTCATCTCGCTCAATGTACCCCACCAGATCTTCAAAAACACCCGGCGGTGGAACGGTCGCTCCGGTAAAGGTCAGATCGCGAAGATAAAACGTACGAAGATCAAACTCGACCATCGGACCGGCGATAGCGCCGGCGCAGGTATAACGACCGCCGCGTACCAGTGCGCTGATCAACTGCGGCCAAAGAGCGCCGCCGATAACATCGGCAACCACGTCAACCGAGTCTTTACCGGTCGCTTCAAGGAGTGCCGCACCCAGATCAGAGCAGCCACGGTCGATCACTGCCAATGGCCCGATGGCTTTAACATCATTGGCCTTATCGGCACTGCACAAGGCAACACATTCGACACCGCGGCGGTTGGCCAGCTGGATCAGCGCAGAACCCACACCCCCAGAGGCGCCGGTAACCAATACGGTTTCGCCCCCGGTAACGGCAGCCCGGTTCAGCATGTTCTCGGCAGTCACATAAGAACAGGCAAAGGTCGCAAGTTCGGCATCCGACATCGTCGTCTCAACGGGATGAACCTGTCGATGGGAAACTTTGGTGTACTGGGCATAGCCGCCATCGCATTCACTGCCGAAGTAACCCGCTTTTGACCGGTTTAATGGATCATCCCAATCACGAAGCCAGCCGTCGATCATCACGCGCTGGCCAATCAATGACCGCTCCGCCCTCTCGCCAACACTGACAACAGTTCCTACGGCGTCCGCTCCCTGAATACGCGGGAACGAAACCGACGCGCCGCCCCACGTTCCGTCGTCACCTTCGGCTCCAGCAAGGGCATCACCGGTGGTTGCGTCGGTGTTGCCCTTAGAGTACCAGGCGCTTCGCGTATTGACGTCGGTGTTGTTCAAACCGCATGCCGCGACACGAATCAGCACTTCATCAGACTGCAGCACAGGAACCGGCCAGTCGCGATGAAACTCCATTTTCTCGAGCCCACCGTGGCCAGTCAGAACCACAGCATGCATCGTCTCCGGAATGTTGTCTGTCATAGTTATCGCTGTTCCTCGCCTTAACTGATAAAAATATTCTTTTTATACGCCTGACCGTTCACCAAACTATTCGACAAATACGGCCACCGGTTCTCCCAACATACTCTCATCTGGCGCGAATCCAAGACCCGGCTGGTCTGGAACAAAGAGATCGCCATTTTCGCTACGTGGACCCCGCCCAGGGGCAATATCAACCGTCAGCATATCCTGACAGGCCCAACAGCCGAGGCGAAACTCCTCTGGCGTGCTCTGTGCCAACGCCGCGGCCTCGGCGTCTGCCATGGCAGAGCCCCCGGTGGCCATGACATAAATCTGAATGCCGTGGGCGATGGCAAGATCGCGGATGCGTCTCGCCTTGGTCAGTCCCCCCACCCGGTTGATCTTGATATTGGCGACTTCCGCCATACCTTCATGGGCAATTGCCGCCATGTCGTTAACGCTGACCAGGGTCTCATCAACCGAAATCGGTGCGCTCGTGATACGACGCAGCGCCTTGATATCGTCAGTGGTTTCACAGGGCTGTTCAAACGTAACGCCAAGATCGGCCGTGGCGTTCATCACCATCGCTGCCTCGCGGCGGGTCCACGCCCGGTTAACGTCATACAGAATACGTTCGTCTTCGAGACGATGCTCTTCTATATGGCGGATACGCTGGATATCCAGATCCGTGTTGCTGCCGCCCACCTTAACCGAGTGCCCTCGGTAACCACGCTCGCGGTATTTCTTTATCAAGCCCACCATGTATTCCGGTGCACCGCTCGAAATCGACGACATGACGCGAGTCGGAGTTCCAAAGCATCCGCCCAGAAGATCCGGCAAGGACTGCCCGGTTACCTGGCCGGCGATATCAAGACAGGCCATATCAATCGGTGATTTGACGTACGGGTGGCCAGGCAGGGTCTTGTCCATCAGGTATTCAATACGGCCCGGCTGTCCCGGATCAGCACCGATCAGAACTTCAGAGAGAGTTTCGATGCCGGCTCGGATGCCGGGGCCATGCGCCGGCACGTAGGTGTGTCCCCAAGGCGTGCCTTCACCCCATCCTGTGATGTCATTATCGGTATCGATCCTGACGAACGTGGCATCGAGCACTTCAAATTTGAGTCGACCGCCTGACAGCCAATAGGGCTCAGAGAGCGGCAGGTCCTTGTGATAAACCGATATCCTTTTGATTTTCATGTCATGAAGCCCGGTACTCGGCAAGCGGCTCTCCCAACGCGCTTGCCAGCGGAGTGACCCCCAGACCCGGCTGGGTGCTGGCAAACAGTTTCCCGTCCCGGACTTCCGGCGGCGGCTCGCCCGTAGATGCCGTGTTGTAGTTGTGCAGATCCGTGGTGTTGTAAAGATAGGACTCGGGGCATGACGCGGCAAAATGTGACACGGCAGCCGTGGTGATCTCCCCGCCCCAGGTGTCTTCGCAAACCACCGAAAGACCATGCTCAACCAGAAAGTCTCTGACCCGCCGCGCCTTGGTGAGACCACCCAGATTTGAGATCTTGAGGCAGACCACCTCGGCAGCCCGGTCCGCCACCAACCGCCTGGCCATCTTGAGATCCGTGATGCATTCATCAAGCTTCATGGGGAGATCGCAACGCGCACGCACGTGCAGACATTCCTCGTAACTGGTACAGGGCTGCTCGATCATGACTCCCGTGTCGCGCACCTCCCGGACCACCTGTACCGCTTC
>DDZY01000077.1:12103-19373 GCA_002346525.1 Proteobacteria bacterium UBA2996 | reverse complement strand
ATCGCCGCAGCGGCATGAATCCGGTCGATATCCCCTTTCCAGTCGTTTCCTACCTTGATCTGAAACTGCCGATAACCCGCCGCCCGGTGGTCTGCCATTTCCCGGTTGACCTCCTCCGGAGATTTCTGCGGCACCACGCGATACATCGGCCCGCCGTCGGTCAGAACCCCGCCCAGCAGCACGCTCACCGGCTGTCCACAGTCCTGTCCCAGAATGTCCCAACAGGCCGCATCGATGGCAGTCTTGGCGTAGGGATGTCCCATTAATGCGTTATCCATAAGTCGCTCGATTCGATGAATATGCCGCGGGTCCTGGCCCATCACCGCGGGAGCGAGCTGTGCCAAGGCGGGAATTACCCCTTCGGGATAGGCGGCTAGATAGTTACCCCCGATGGGGCAACTCTCACCACAACCGCTGATGCCGACATCTGTCTCCACAACCATAACTGTCGTAGACGCAACCCGAATGGCGTTTCCCTTGCCCCAAAAATAGGTTCCGCCAACATAAGGCAGATCCACCTGATAAGCCTTGACCGAGGTGATCTTCATTTGCAGATCTTCGCTATGCGCTCAAGAGCCCGTTGGCAGGCTGGAGTCGATGCGCGTGAAGATGCTGATAGTGTGGAAGCACCTCTTCATATAACTCTTTCGCGTAATCGGGAGCCGTGTTGATGTCGGTAAATCCGGGCTCTTGAGGAGCAAGCCCGGTCGAGTCCTTGAGTTTCTCGTGCCAGGAACCCCCGTCGAACCAACTATAGTCCTCGGTCACGGACCCAGGCTCCCAGGTGAGAGCTTCAGGCACAAAATCGATACCGACAGCGTGGCAGTACTTTGCGACCATCGTTTGTGGATCCCGCAGCAGGTCATCGCTATCCAGCACAGGCGGCACCTTTCCGTCACGATCGCAGAGCCGATCGAACAACTGACGCTGTTCTAGGAATGCCAGTTCCTTGAGGTGAACATCCGGCCAGCGCTTTTGCACGCTGGTGACCACCTTGGCAGGATCGCGTATCAGAAAAGAATGATTGAAGTATTCAAGAAACTCGTCCGTCCAGTAATTCTCAATGTAATGCGGAAAGTCCTTGGAAAAAACAGGCCCCTTGGCAGCGGCAGATTGCAGCCGGGACCAGACCGCCTCAAAGGTGAGTCCCGGCTTTCTTGGGCTCTCGGGGGTTAACCTTGGCCAGAGAGCGCCGTCTCCTTCGTACCACCATTCACCAAAAGGCTCGTGCAAGCACTGCATATCACCGCGCTGGCGCATCATCCACTCAAAGGCGGTCGAAGTCGACCGGGGTGTAGACCACAGCACGAGGATCTTGTGCACTTTTTATTCCGCCCTATTGCGCACTTAACGAGGACAGCAACCGGCCCTGAGGCGTCACTGGAGCAAGGCCCAAGGTTTTGAAAATCCGCCAGTAAAGAGCGTTGTCATGGCTGATCATGGGCTTGCCAAGCAGGGCCTCGATGGCGACTTCATGATGTACTGGCCGTTGGGCCTGACCATCGGGTCCAGATCGGAAGTTGCACATACCGTTAATCAGGTAAGCCTCGGCACGCGGGGCCTGTTCGGCTACATACTGAAAACTTTTCTCAGCAAGATCCCCATCAAAACACCAGATGCATTGATTGATTTCTTCCTGTGTAGCAAACCAGCCCTGGTCATGAAAGTTGCCGGCCCAGATAACATCGAAGCCCGCTTCTTTCAGGAATCCAACGGTTCCCTGCCACCAGTCGGGATGATGGTAGGCCGCATTCAGGGCGACCTTCTCGATGTTTTGATCGCGCAGAGCCTCCACCATCGCGTATCCCGCCATATGAAAAGACGTGTCGTATTTCTCGCTCAGCATCTCGCAGTGGTCACGAATCCCCGCTACGCCCAGACCACTCGCGTGCACCCAGTTGGAGCCAACCTGGCCGCAGACATCCGCGCCATTATTGGCCATGCATTCCACAAACTCCTCCAACAGGTCAAAGTTCTGCCTGCGCTGGTCGAGCCGGTGGGTATAGTCGGGCACGTGCAGCATCCGGCCATGCACCCCGACGGAATCGGGTGCCATGCGCTGAAAATCAGACGGCCCCGCGCACCAGTCATACGGCGGACAGGTGAAGCCCACCTGATAGGGAAAAAGTTTGTTTTTGGACGCTGCCCAGTGAGCGGGCTTGGTGTAGGTGCTCATGTTTGAATGCTCATTTCGATGTGACCGCCTCGCGCATCCATTGCTGTAAAGCTTTAATGGAGTGCTCTGAATTGACGCCCCCCTCTGGATCGACGACCAGGGGTCCCGGCCGATAACCACGATTATTGAATCCGCGCTGCTGGGATTCCACAAGATGAATATCCTCTTCAACGGTGGTTTCCCGATCCTGGATAGCGAGATCATGGATGACCTCCGGACTAATTCCCTCGGCCGTAAACCACCCCCGGGCAATGGTCACAGCATCGACCGCAGTCGGTTGCCAGTGATACGTATTGAGTACATTTCCCGGATACACCTGAAAGGAGAATGTGGGCCACAGATACCAGGATGAGTAGTCACCGGCATGCTTGTTCGAAGAGAGGTCTATCGGGTAAGTCATCTGATCTAGATTCTGACACTCGGTGGTGTGGCGAAGACAATATCCCTGAGGCTGAATGTCATAGGTGTCCGGCTTGACCACCCCGGTGGAGAAGGTCCGGTGATTGATCCGGCAGTGATAACACTCCGAATAATTCTCGACTGATACCTTCCAGTTACACCGCTCCTGAGCCCGGATGGTCTCAAGCGGCGTCAGATCAGCAATCTGCGGAACAAACTGCCGCAGTTCTGCCTCAACGCCCGGAAACCAGTCCTCCATCGGATCAGCATTGTCATCCAGATTGACAAAAATGAACCCGCAGAATTCCTGCGTGCGCACCGGGGTCAGGCAGATTTTCTCGCGAACCTCAGCGGGCACCACCTCGGTATTCGGCCCACGCAAAAGATGTCCATCGAGATCATACGACCACGCATGATACGGACAGACGAGCGTCTTCTTTCCTTCACCCTGCCCTTCTACGATTTGATGAGCGCGGTGCTGACAGACGTTATAAAAAGTATGAAGCGCGTTCTCGTTGTCGCGGATACAAAAGAGCCCCTGCCCTGCGATCTCAAAACTGAAGTAATCTCCGGGGTTCACGACCTGAGAGAGATGGCCGGCGTACTGCCAGGTCTGGGTAAAAAGTTCACTGCGTTCTTTCTGGTAAATCGATTCGCTCGTGTAATAGGCCGCATCCAGGGCGTGGACAACCTCGTGCTCTTGTGTCGGCGAATCGCTCATAACCTTAGATGTTTTGCTCCAGGTAGATGCCAAGGTCATACCGACGCTGGTGAAAACGCTCAATACTGGCAATAACTGACTCGTCGAGATCTGAAATCACAAATGCCATCAATGATTCCAGCAGGGCAGAAAGCGCGACAGTCGATATAAACATTAAGGGCGTATCAACAGATATTTGAAATTGATAATCAGCGCCCTCAAAAATGGGTGACGCTGGGCTATCTGATACGGCGATAATCCTTACTCCCTGTGTACGTGCCGCCTCTACTGCCTCCGCGACCTCACGGCGGTAAGGCTTGAACGTCATGGCGAGCAATACATCTCGACTATCGGCATGAACCAGTCCATCGACTGGTACCGAACCTTCCTGGGGTATCGAAACAACGTTATCAATTGCCATGTTAGCGAGATAAGCAAAATTGTCAGCCGCGGCATTGACCAGGCCCACACCAAGTACATAAGTCTTGCGCGCGTTCACAATTTGATCCGCGGCGGCCTTTAGATCGATTGGCTTGTTTAGGGCGTACAGTTTTTCCATGTTGGCGATAGTCGCCGCAGCACCCTCTGCATAAATGTTATCGGGCACACCCCCGAAACTAAGGGACTGCAACCATTTCGCCTGCTCACGATAGACATAATCACCGTGACGAATCTGCTCACGAAACGGCTGGCGAAAATTTTCATATCCCTCAAAACCGATCCTGCGCGCCATCCGAACTAGCGAGTTCGGTTTAACCCTAGCCTTAGCGGCGATCTCTCGGATCGAACTGACGCCAATCTCGTTGGGATTCTCTAGAACATAGGCCGCGGCTTTCTGTAGTTCTGGCGTGAGGCTGGATAACGACTCGGTCAGACACTGTAATACGCGCCCTACCTCAGGGAACTTCTCCCTTGGTACACTTGTTTCTTTCATTGAATTAATTGTACACTTGTACCTTCTATTATGCGATACCCGCAAGCGCCTGATTCGGTTCGGTTGATGCACAGTCCCAATCATCAACCGACCCTGACCTCTTCAGCAATTACCCAATGTACGAAAACCTTTTTGAGCCAATTAATCTCGGCCCATCCCAGATAAGAAACAGGATTTTTAACCCGCCGCATGGCACAACACTGGGAGCCAACGGTCTCGTCAGCGATGAACTCATCGCCTACCATGAGGCCCGGGCAAGAGGAGGAGCGGGGCTGATTATCCTGGAGGGCATGGCCTTCCATCCAAGCTTTGCTTTTGAGTCGGCTTACCTCAATGCCGGGCGTGATGACATTATCCCGGGCATGACAGCATTAGCCCGCGCCTGTCGTGGGCAGGGTACGGCCGTTTTTGGGCAGTTGTTCCATGCCGGTCGATCCGTTCGTTACAGTCATGATGGGTCCCGACCCTTAGTCTTTTCAGCATCGGATACGCCCGATGATCGCTATCGGGTGGTACCCATCCCAATGCCCAACGACATGGTCTGGGAAGTCATTGAAAGTTACGCTACAGCGGCCGCACGTCTCGCTGAAGCCGGACTCGACGGCATTGAAATTCTTGCCAGTCAGGGATACCTGATCGGACAGTTCCTTAATCCCATCACCAATCGCCGTGATGACGAGTTTGGTGGCAATTTAGAAAACCGTATGCGGTTTTTATCCGAGTCTATCGCAAGGACCCGTCGGGCTATTGGGAGTTCAAAAACACTCGGCATTCGAATCACGCTTGATGAGAAAACTCAATTCGGTATGGAAGCAGGAGAGGCGATCAAAGTCTGCCAAGCCCTAGAGCATGAGGGTCACCTGGATTATTTCAGCGTAATCTCAGGCTCATCCGCCTCACCCGATGGCTGGATCCATGTATTTCCTCCCATGGCGGTACCGCCAGCTTTCGTCGCCAATGATGCAGCACAACTGAGATCTGTAGTGACCAAGCCCGTGCTGGTTGCAGGCCGTATCAACCAGGCCCAAGCTGCGTCACAGATATTGAGCGAAGGCAAAGCAGACATGATCGGTATGGTACGGGCGTTGATCGCGGATCCGGAATTTCCCAATAAAGCAGCGGCGAACCGAAGCGACGATATCCGGGCGTGCATCGGTTGTAACCAGGCCTGTGTCGGCCATCGCCTAACCCATCATGCTATCTCCTGTATACAGAATCCGGTCACCGGCCGGGAACTGGAATTTAGAACTCGATCAACGCAACTCAAACGATTGGTGTGGGTGATCGGTGGCGGGCCAGGTGGCATGAAGGCGGCTGTCACAGCCGCTGACCAAGGCCACGAAGTCGTCCTTTATGAAAAGCAATCCAAACTCGGCGGACAGGTCAATTTGGCCGAAAAACTGCCAGGCCGATCTGAATTTGGCGGTGTCACCACCAACCTGATGAACGAACTTGATCGCAGTTCTGTACAAGTCTGCTTATCGTCTTCAGCAAACCCAGAGGCATTTCGCACTATAGGACCCGATGTCGTCATCGTCAGTACGGGAGCTGTTCCCCGTCTGCCTGACGTTGAGGTCACTGGCACACCGTTTTTTAGCGCATGGTCGGTCATCGCCGGGGAAAAACCCGTAGGTCAGAATGTGGTGATTGCTGACTGGAGTTCCGATTGGTCCGCAATGGGCGTTGCTCACATGCTTGCATTGAGCGGCTATAAGGTCAGGATTTTCTCAGGGGCAAGCACTTGTGGCGAGTCCATTCCAGCGATTGTGCGGGATCAATGGTTTGGTGAACTCCAAAGTCTTAATGTCGAATTGACTTGCTATGCACGATTTTTTGGAGCCGAAGACCAAACTGCATTTTTTCAACACACCATCAATGGCGACGCTATTACTTGCGAAGATGTAGATGCGATTATCAGTTGCTACCCACCCCGGTCGAACGATGATTGCGAGTGGGTAAGTGACCTAAATACCCCTGATACCCCACCCTTTCAGATCAAAAAGATCGGCGATGCGTTAGCCCCTCGGACCGTTGAGGAGGCGGTGCTTGAGGGTCTTAAAGCAGCATGGATGATCGAGTAGATTAACTGTTGCGCGCAACATCGACCGCAACAGGAATAATTCATGAATGGCAATCAGTGGTTCGACTCAACCCGGTGGGACCGTCTGAGCGCACCTACTGCAGAAGGGTCCACACTGCCCAACGCGGCTTATGTAGACCCCGGATTCTTCGAGGCGGAAAGAGATTGCGTATTTAAAAACAGTTGGGTCTTCACGGAATTTGCCCATCTTCTGCCCGAGCCGGGATCCGTTCGTCCGGTGGAAGTTGCCGGCCAGTCACTGCTACTGACTAAAGATACCGACGGCATCATCCGAGCCTTCCACAATGTCTGCATCCACCGTGGTGCAGTCCTGATTGAAGAACCGAGATCCCAGTGCCGCAACATCGTGTGTCCGAACCATTCCTGGAGTTACAGCCTAGAGGGTAAGTTGCTGGCCCGACCCCATTTTTTTGGCGGGGATCAGCACGATACACAACCGGCTGATTGCACCACAACGAATCTTGTCGAGGTACCGTGCCATACCTGGTACGACTGGATATTTGTCAATATCGCCGGCAATGCCGGCCCATTCTCATCGTACATCGCACCCGTACTTGAAAAGATCAGCGATTACGATCTGGATTCCCTCGGGCTCGGTGGTAGTTTGACTTTTGATATTCAGGCCAACTGGAAACTCGCGGTAGAGAATTTCATTGAGCCGTATCATGTATTTTCCTGCCACCCCTGGCTGCACTCGTTTGTGCCCATGGCCGAACGAGATGCCCCTACTTTCGAGAACCATATCCTGCTGTGCGGCTACACCTTCCAACGGACTGATCCTGCCCGCGGCGAAGGTCTTCCTTATTTTCCCGGCCTGCCAGAGCACAAGAAAAACCGCGGCGACTGGTTCGTGCTCTTTCCGAATTTCGCGTTCGAGATCTTCCCTGACCAACTGGTGACCCTGGTCACCACCCCCATCAGTGCACAGGCCAGCAGGGAAACGATCAGTCTCTACTTTGT
>DDZY01000077.1:4163-11705 GCA_002346525.1 Proteobacteria bacterium UBA2996 | reverse complement strand
GAAGACATCGGTATTCTGGAAAGAATGCAAAAGGGCCGCCTTTCAGACGCCTTTGATGGCGGCGTGCTCTCTCCGTACTGGGACCCGGTACAACAGCACTTTGCCCGCCTGATATACCAGGCGATGGTCTCGGCCGATCAATAACCTCCATCACGTTTTGCGGAAGGCAACCGTCAGCACAAATTCCGCGTCCGGCCCATGCGCCTGACAAAGATCGAGCTCTGGGATCTCAAGATCCCATTTCGGGACGGGCCCTACAAGATGTCCCACGTCGTCCAGGAAACCACTTTCGGGCAGGTGCTGTGCCTGCATACGGACGAAGGCGTCTGTGGTCTTGGAGAGATCGTGCCTGCCCCGGCGCTTGAACCAAAAGAGCGTCTTGCATGCTATTCGGAGACGGCCACCCTGCTGGCGGACCTCATTGGACAATCTGACGACATGCTTCGTAACCTCATCGACCAGATTCAGGAAAAAGACGCTTCCTGGAACGGAATCACCTTTGGGCTGGAGACGGCCTATTACGATCTTCTGGCGCGACAGGCCGGTGTTGCCTTTGCGGATGTGCTCGGTGGCACACTCAACACCAGCATCGAGGACTATTTTTCAATCTCCGAGGAGCAACCCGATCGCGTTCGCCAAAGAATGTCGACGGCCGGGCCGAAACGAAAGGTCATTCAAATCAAGGTGGGGGTATACAGCCTTGTACATGAACTCGGACTCATCCGAACAGCGCTCGACCTCATGCACGAATCCCAAACCCTTTTGGTTGACGCCAACGGTGGATGGTCGCCCGCCCAGGCGAGCGAAGCGATGGGTGCAATTCAGGATACCCGTCTGATCTGGGAAGAGCCATGCGGGCGCTATGAAGAAAACCGGGAACTGCTCGAAGCTTTCGATACACAAATACTCCTAGACGGCGAAACCAGCAGGGATTTTGATACCGCAAAACGTGCCATTCACGATGGCACAGCCTTTGGCATGTGCGTCAAACCTGCATTGATCGGCGGACTCAGCACCGCCCGGCAGATCCGGGATCTTTGTACAGAAGCGGGCATCAAGATGCGGATTGACGGACCCTGGTGCGGCGACATCGCCAGCGCAGCTATCGTGAATCTTGCGATGGGCGCACCGCCCGATCTGCTCATCGCGGGATGCGATCTGCGCGAGCCCTTAACCCGCAATCCTGATCTGGATGGGCTGATACACACCACAACCAGCCGGATCTCTCCTTCTTTTCCGTATGGCTTTAACGTCGATCAAGTTAGGGCGCGGTTGGGGTCTGCTGAAATAGTCTGGACCTGAGTCCGCGACATCAGGTAGCTGGGTTACAGACATTGCGGTAAGAAAAAATCTCAGATACCCTGCGACAGATTCGTAAATATCCCGTCCAGTTAGAACTCGAACCTCCGATGCCTGATTCTGATCTCGACCTTGGCTTTACCGTCGACGGTTGGCAGCCCCCGCCTTTGCCCACCAAAGAGTCAATGGAAGGCAACTACTGTCGACTGACACGCCTTGATCCCGAGACGCATACAGCAGATCTCTTCGCGGCTTTTGCAAAGGACGCCAAGAACATCGACTGGACCTACCTGCCCTATGGACCCTTTGACTCTCCGTCGACACTGAAGACCTGGCTGGAAGCGGTCGCCGGCGAAAGTGATCCTCTTTTCTACACGGTAATGGACGGCCAAGAAAAAGCCGTGGGGGTGGCAAGTTACCTGCGGATTACGCCCGCCAATGGCTCCATTGAGGTCGGACATATCCATTTTTCACTTCAACTGCAGAAAACGCCAGCTGCAACAGAGGCCATGTACCTCATGATGAAGCATGCTTTCGCGCTGGGCTACCGCCGATACGAGTGGAAGTGCGATGCACTGAACCAGCGGTCACGCCGTGCGGCGTTAAGGCTGGGCCTATCCTTCGAAGGTATCTTCCGCCAGGCAACGGTTTATAAAGGGCGCAACCGTGATACCGCCTGGTATGCGACGATCGATCTCGAATGGCCCAAGTTAAAAACGGCTTTTGAGGCATGGCTTGATCCCGCCAACTTTGATGCGTCCGGTAAGCAAGGGATGTCTCTTTCGGACCTGACGGCGCCCGTTTTGGTGGCATCGGAATAAACGAAAAGGGCGAAGACGAACATTATTCCCAGTGCGCCAATGCGGCGCGGGCAACCTCTTCGCCCCACTCCTGAAGAAAATGCCCCCCTTGCTTCACCTCGTAAGGTTCGGGACAACCGCGAATCATTGCGTGCAATGCCCGCATATCGCTTGGCGTAATGACGGGATCTGTCATGCCGATCGCCATAAAGCTGTCACCGCTCCACTCCTCTGAGAACCAGGCACGGGCATCGCGCGACAGTGCAGCGCCGGTCGCGTCCGGATGATCGGGCACCAGTTCTGGAAAAGCCCGGGCACCTGCTTTGTAGGTGACATCCGGAAACGGGGCATCATAAGCGGCTATTTCGGCGTCATGAAGATGCGGACAAGCCCGGCCCAGAAGCTTGCCCGGCGACATATCAGGATTGCTCCGGCACCACTCGCGCCAGGCCAGAAAGCCTGCACCAAGCGGCTGATCGCCGGTCCCAAGCAGGGTATTCATCACAAGGAGGCGGGAAACGCGGCACGGCGATTCCATCGGCAGCGTCAGCCCCAGAACACCACCCCAATCCTGCACTACCAGGGTCAGCCGGGCAAGTTTCAACCGATCCAGAAACGCCAGCAGCATGTTGCGATGAAAATCAAACGTGTAAACGCCCTGTTCCCCGGGCTTATCCGAACGACCGAAGCCAAAGAAGTCCGGCACAATGACTCGGGCTCCGGACGCCAGGAATACCGGAATCATTCGGCGGAAAAGAAAAGCCCACGTGGGTTCGCCATGCAGACACAGAAACGTTTCCGCGGCATCAGCCGGGCCGACATCAAGATAGTGACAGCGCAGCCCTTCGTACCCCCTCAGGTCATCAAGATAACAAGGTGGATACGCTAAATCGGGCAGCACCTCAAAGCGCTCTTCGGGTGTTCTCAGGACTTCTTGCAAAAGCGGCTCTCCATGCGTCAGTACACGTAACGCAGTAATTTCGTACCGGGCGGCCTCACCTCGGAACATGCCTTCGCGACTACAATATCACTATCTCAATCAAGGAGTCTTCCATGTCCAAACACAACGCCCTGACCACCTTCGGCCGTTCCGGAAACCCCATGTTCCGGGGAGAGGCGTTCAAGCCTGACGCCACGTTTGCTGAAACGGAAGCGCCCGGTCGTATGACGCTTGCAGGCACTGTCAACAAAACCGGTATTCTGCTTATCCTGTGTCTGGTCACGGCGTCGTTTACCTGGAACATCTTTTTCCGTACAGGTGATCCGGCTGCCGTCAGTGGATTTCTCTGGATCGGACTCATTGGCGGCCTGATACTCGCGCTCATCACGATCTTCAAGAGACAGTGGGCGGGCGTGACCGCACCGCTTTATGCACTGGCGCAGGGTCTTGCACTGGGTGGCATCTCTGCCATGTTCGAAGCGCAGTATCCGGGCATCGTAATTCAAGCCATGGGCCTCACTTTCGGCACGCTTGGCGTATTGCTGCTCGCCTACAAAAGCGGCCTGATCAAACCGACTGAAAACTTCCGACTGATGATCGTGGCGGCCACGGGGGGGATTGCGCTGTTATATCTGGTCAGTTTTGTAATGGGATTTTTCGGTTCCAGTATCGGCTTCATTCACAGCAACGGATTGTTTGGTATCGGCTTTAGTCTCTTTGTAGTGGCCATTGCCGCTCTCAATCTGGTGCTTGACTTTGACTTTATCGAGGAAGCTGCCGAACAGGGCGCGCCCAGGTACCTTGAGTGGTACGGCGCGTTCAGTCTGATGGTGACGCTGATCTGGCTCTATCTTGAAATCCTCCGCCTGCTGGCCAAACTGCGCAGCCGCAACTGATGGGCTGGAACGAGATATTCTTCGGCGGCATGATCTTGATCGGTCTGGGCGCCTTTTTGTTCTTCGGGCGTTTCCGGGCAGGCAAAGCCCAGCGTGAACGGCAGAGCAAGATTCGCTGGCGTAAACACTAATTAGCCTCCAATGAAGATTCTCGCGGCAGCCCTCATTGCCGTGGTGCTTTGGGGTGCCTCACCGGTTGCCACCAAGATCGCGGTATCCAGTCTCTCACCCATGATGGTGGCTATCCTGCGCACGGTCATTGGCGGACTGGTCGCACTGCCGCTGGCGATGCTGCTCCGGATTCCCCTTCCCGCCGACAGGGTACAGCGGCGTCTACTCGTTTTGTCCGGATTCTGTGGCTTCGTGGCCTTCCCTGTGCTTTTCACGCTGGGCGTCCTGCACACTTCGGCCAATCACGCGTCCATGATTCTTGCGGGCCTGCCGGTCTTCACGGGACTTATCGCCATGACCTGGGACCGAAAACGTCCCGCGGTTGCGTGGTGGATCGGCTGCACCATCGCGATGGCCGGCGAGGCCCTGCTGATTTTCGGTCATGGTCTCGATGGGGCAACCGGGGCGAGCATTGGCGGAGACCTGCTGGTGCTGGCCTCCAACGTGTTTGCCTCTTTAGGCTACGTCGCAGGCGGGCGACTCGAACGCGAAGGCTATTCGGCAATGGGCACCACATTTTACGGCGTGGGTCTTTATGCGCTGGTGCTGTGGCCGCTGCTGTTTATCGTTGAGCCTGGAACGGCACCGCTGGCCGTTCCCACCGACATCTGGCTTTCGATCGCTTATCTTGCCGTCGGCGTGACGATTGTCGGCTATGTGCTCTGGTACTGGGCACTGGGACAAGGTGGCATTGCCCGCATTGCGCTGTTGCAGTTCCTGCAACCGGTGTCCGGTGTGATCCTGGCCGCCATCTTGCTCGGGGAGGAGTTTGGAGCAATCTTTATCACCGCCTCGGGGGTTATCCTCTTTGGCGTCTGGTACGCGCTGAAAGCCAACCGCTGATGTCGGTAGTTATGACAACTGCTGACTGACCCAGTCCTCGGCATCCACCAGTCGACCCTCTCCTTTCAGGTAACCGTCAATCAAATCATTCATCCGCTGTTTTCCAAAAGACCCAAAGTGTCCGCCGTGCACAGACTGGATCGGTAACGCTCGCAACCTCTCCAGACTCTCGCGGTATGCATCGGGATCGGAGTGATACAGCGTATCGTAAAGGTCACCATCGTAAAGGGTATCCCCGCTAAAAAGCGTGCCCGTACTCTTTTCCCACAGTGCGATCGAATCAGGTGAGTGCCCAGGCAGGGAAAAGACCTGGAAAGACCGGTCCCCCAGATCCAGCACATCACCTTCATCAAGATATCCCGTGAGCGGTGCCGGACGCACCGCATAGGACTCGAACGAGAAACCTTCAAAAGGCAGCGCACTAAACGTCTCAGCGCGCACAAACGCTTCGCCACCGATCTTCTTGAAGCAGGTCATCGGATCACGATAATCGTCGCTACAGGCTCGATGACCCAAGCGGTCATCAAATTCGCAAAGTCCGCCTACATGATCGAAATGGCAGTGTGTCATGACTGCGGTCAGGGGCGAACCGCCAAGCGCCAGCAAGTGCGGCTTCAACGGTGACAGTCCCATCCCGGAATCAATGACCAGGTTTCGGTCACGTCCCTTAATTAACCAGATATTGCAGCGCAGCCATTTGGCAACATATTTCTCGCGGATAAGAAAGAGACCATCGGAAATCTTCGTGGTTTCGTACCAGTCGTGGCCGATAACGTCATTCACGACAGCCGCCTTCACAAAGTCGGGCCATTCTTTCCCATGATACCGTTTGCAGTCCGGCCGAGATCGTCGTCCTTGGGCTTTGTCCCACAGTAACCCTCATGATCTGGTGTATCTTGCCTATCGCGCCAATCTGCGAAAAAACGACACTGGGTCTTCTACCGAGGGGATCGTATCGTTCACAATAGCGTCCTGCCACGAGCAAGTATTGATGAGCACCTCCGAGAACACAACTTTCAGCATCCGGGTGTCTTCCACTGGAGACGTCTTCGAGGTGCCCGCCAACCGGACCATTTTGCATGTGCTTTATGAAAATGGCTACGAAGTGCCTCTCGACTGCTCCAATGGCCGCTGCGGGACCTGCCGTACGCGCTATCTCTCGGGTGAGGTCGACCACCGGGATACCGCGCTTAGTGACAGCGAGCGCTCGGACTACCTCACGGTCTGCGTCTCTCGCGCTCATGCCGGAGAGATCGTTCTTGATCTGCCGGCGTACACATCATGGCAATCGAATGGGAGGCCGCCATCCGGCCAATCGTGGAGCGCGCCGGACTGCTACCCCGGCCCGTCGTCTAAAGCTACGAAAAACTTGCGATCGGTGGCCCGAAATACCCTTCGGGAATAGTAATGCCCAGTCCGGGCCCCGGGGGCACGGCAATCATGCTGTCGACAATCCTCGGACCATTCGCCTCATCATAGTGCCCTGCCTGATAGGGATCTGATATCCATGCGCCACGACTGAGATGAGGCCGCAAAGTGGCCCCGACATGCACGCAGGCTGCCGCAATAATGTCTCCGCCCCAGGAATCGTCACAACTGGTGGGTGTGTTTGAAGCCTCGCATAGGTCGCGTACCGCACGCATTCCGCTGATCCCGCCGATCCGCGTCAGCTTCATGCCGAATCCATCGGCAACGCCGGTCGCAATCGCCCGGGCGATCGTGGCCAGATCAGTGGCAGATTCATCCAGAATCAGCGGGTGATGCAGGTGCGTCCGCGCGGTGGCGCATTCGGCATAGGTCGCACAGGGCTGCTCAATGGCAAGTTTAAGATCGCGACAGGCGCCCGAGACCTGAATTGCTTCACCGACCGTCCAACCCCGGTTGCAATCCACAAAAAGATCAACTCCCGGGCGGATAACGTTCGCAACTGCATGGATTGCATCGATATCTTCATCAATGTGCCGTCCACCGGACTTCAACTGCAGTTTGGTGTGACCTTCATTCTGAAGTTGCTCTGCCAGTTGGGCAGAGGCGTCAGGGGTGCCGATTGGGACAACATGATAGGTCGAGACCGGATCCATACGTGCGCCGCCTAGAAGATCACAGACGCGTTCGTTATGAGACTTACCGAGAAGATCCCAGCAGGCAATATCGATTGCTGACCGGGCGCCCTGTCCACCGTCCATGGTGGCGGCCATCGCGTCATGTACCAGACCGATCCGCCGGGGGTCGGCACCAATCACCGCCGGGCCGAGCAGATCAAGATCCGCACGGATGCTTCCGGCATGTTCCGCCTGCGGCAGAGGACCGGTTGGACAGATCTCACCCCAGCCGACCAACCCCGAGTCGGTCAGCAACGAAACCACCGTCGTATCGGGATCTCCGACCGCCGAACTCGACATGTTGTAGCCCGACACCATCGGCAGGCGTTTGGCAAAAACATCGACCTGTGTGATTTTCACGGTTTTGTCCTATTCCTAAAATTTATCCAAACGTAAGAAATACCGTCATCAGGCTTTAAGAAAAATCTCATTGACTTCGTCGAGATTCTCGAGAGTTCTCTCCGTCGGCTGAGTGTAAGCAAAAGAGCGGT
>DDZY01000077.1:0-3844 GCA_002346525.1 Proteobacteria bacterium UBA2996 | reverse complement strand
CATCAGCCGTCTGTCGGACTCATAGCAGGCGGTCGGCGTACCGCTGTGTAATACCGCATGGTTATCCCAGATCAAAAGATCGCCCGGCTGCCATTCGTGCGTATAGACGTATTGCTCCTGGGTCGCAACCGCCAAGGCCTCCTGAAGCCACTCCTCTCCCACCGACAGGCTCACCGAGTTGAACTCCATGGGATGGAAATTCATGTAGAGCACCTTGCGGCCGGTGACGGGATGCACCTGCACAATTTTGTGCCACACCGGCGGCAGTGCTTGCCTTTCCTGCTCTGTTAAAGGAATGTGCGAGTCGGGATCCGCTTCCAGCAGAAGATCATTATGCGCGTGAAAACTGCACAGCATCTCGAGATCACATAACTGATCCTTCAATGCGTCAGGGATATTCTCATACGCGGTGGCGGTGCTGCATAGCAAGGTATCCCCACCTAGCTTAGGCACCTCAACAGCATAAAGAAAGGTTGCTGCATCCACATGACAGGCCGAGGTACCATCAGTATGCCAACCAAATCCGCCTCGAACAAAAAAGGCCGCATCTTCTCCATCGGGATGCTTGACGTTGCCGATGGTGGAAACTTCAGGGTGATCCTTCAGGTTGAACTGTTTACGCGTCTCAATCTTTGGACGCCCAAACCGGTGCGCGAGACTTGCCTGACTGGCCGGTGAAAGATCCTGCCCTCGAAACAGCAGAGCCGAGTGCGAGAAATACAGATCGCGAATCTCGGCAAAACTGTCATCGTCAATCGGACTGGACAGGTCTACACCCGATACCTCCAGACCGAAGTTCGGCATTAAGGGTCTTGTCTGCATCAGGGTCTGATGTACGCATACCCCTGTTGCTGCAGTTCGATGATGCGTACTGCACCCGAGTCCACAATGGTGACCCCTTCCACCAGTTTAGGCGCCGCGCCCTTTTTCTTGGTGATTTTCTTGATCGTGTTGTTACAAGCGCTGAAGGTAATGTCCTGAAGAGCAAGGTCTGCCACCCGCTGTGACTGCTTGCCGGCCATTGTCATGATGCCAAGGCCCGGACCGTAAGCGACGATTTCAATCTTGACCTCGTCCATCCCCAGGGACTTCTGGATATTGACGGCATTATTGAGTGCGATTTTCTGCGTGCGCTCATCATCGGTACTCACCTGGATGACCACTTTATGGGCGACATCACCCGCTACAGCGCTCGCCCCCCACAGCCCTCCCCCGAAGACGAACACCAGCCCGACGGCCACTTGGCTCAATAGACTTCTCATTATTGTTATCTCCTTTCTCGTTGGATACGAAAACACTTTCTCCACCCTGTGCACTACGCAGGGTCGCGTCGATTATAGAGACTTGGAATAAACCCGAAAGAGCAGCGTTCGCTCCTAAGTGGACGATACGAGGGAGATGAAAGAGAAATGGTGGCTATGGGTGGACTTGAACCACCGACCCCAGCATTATGAATGCTGTGCTCTAACCAGCTGAGCTACATAGCCAAAATCTTGTATTGATGAAAAAGCGCTTATTTTTGTATCAAACGTTGAAACGAAAATTCATTATATCACCGTCTTGTACAATGTAGTCTCGGCCTTCTAAACGAACTCGACCAACCTGTCTAGCTCCCTGCTCTCCCTGGTAGTGCAAGAAATCATCAAACGAAATAGTTTCGGCGCGGATAAATCCTCGTTCGAAATCCGTGTGAATGGTCCCTGCTGCTTCAGCAGCTTTAGTGCCATTTGGTATTGTCCATGCCCGTACTTCCTTTGGTCCAGCAGTGAAAAACGTTTGTAGCCCTAATAATCGATATCCTGCTCTGATCATACGATCAAGACCTGATTCTTCGAGACCCATTTCGTTGAGAAATTCTGCCCTATCATTAAATGCTAACGCTGAGATTTCTTGTTCGAGTCTTGCGCTAACTGTTATAACTTCTGCATTTTGAATGATTACATGCTTTCGAATACTCTCAACATGTCCTTCACCGCTAGCTGTATCTTCGCCAATGTTAGCAATATAAACAACTGGTTTCATAGACAATAAACACAGGGGATTTAGAGCAGACTTTTGCTCATCAGTTAGAGAATTGGTAGCTATTTTTAGATTATCATCAATAGCATTGAGCGCCTGATCATATAATTGAATTAGAAGTGATAGTGACTTCTCATCAGTCTTCAGTCTTTTTTTTGCCTTTTCGCTAGCACGCCCCAATGTATCCATATCAGCAAGAGCAAGCTCAGTCTGAATAACCTCAATGTCTGCTACGGGATCAACTTTATCAGATACGTGAGTGATATTCTCGTCATCGAAAGCCCTTACAACATGAGCTATAGCATCAACTTCACGAATATGTGAAAGAAATTTATTACCTAGCCCCTCACCGAGAGATGCGCCAGGAATCAAACCGGCAATATCCACAAACTCTATTACTGCGGGTATCACTTGTTTGGGCTGCACTAATGAAGCAATATTTCCAAGGCGGATATCAGGTACGCTTACTGACCCAACATTAGGCTCTACTGTACAGAATGGAAAGTTTTCCGCTGCAACGACCGAACTGGTTAAAGCATTGAATAAGGTAGACTTGCCAACGTTCGGTAATCCAATGATTCCACAACGAAAACCCATCGCTAACAATCTAACGGATGTAGTTTGTTCATTACCGCTGCATGATCACCCAAAATTATCTCGTCCATGAGACCAATTGATCGCAATATCACCTCAAAAATCGCTTTCCGCTCACCCCCTGGTGGTTTCTGCAAGACGTAGTCTGTCACTTGATGTGCACTACCAGGATGTCCAATACCTATCCGAAGACGAACAAATGCGTTTGAATCTATATGACTTATGATATCTCGCAACCCATTGTGCCCCGCATGCCCTCCTCCAATCTTCAACCGTGCACTCCCAGGGTCTAGATCTAAATCGTCATGAATTATGAGAACTGCATGTGGTTGAATGTCAAAATAGCGTATAAAAGACCCAATCGATTGACCGCTTTCGTTCATAAAAGTTCTGGGTCGTAATATATGAACATTGGAAACAGCAATTGGGATGCGTGCAGTATCACCCTTAAAGCGCGTCTCAAATCTTAGTGTTTCCCCATGATGCGCTATTAATTCATCAATTAACCAGAATCCAGCATTGTGCCGAGTGTCTCTGTATTGTTGGCCTGGATTACCAAGCCCAACTATTAAATTAATCTGGGTCATTCTTCTAAACCCAATTGCATGCCCATTAGATATAGCTGAACGAAAAGGATTAGCGCGTTGTTCAGTCTCCCGACTGAGTAGCCGGATCCGTAGACCCTGCGATACTATCGCCACCTTCACTAGGAGCTCCTTCGGATGCTATCTCTGCGCCATCTGTAGCATCATCTTCTTCTACTGCTATTTTGGGTGGTGTTATTGTTGCGATTGTCGGATCATCACCGCCTGTTTCTGCACTAGCAGTAAGTTCTACCCCGCCTGGAAGATTTATTTGAGAAATATGAGTTGATTCATTAATTCCCAAATTAGATACATCTACGGCAATATATTCAGGCAAATCCTTGGGAAGACACTTGATATCCAACTCCTTCAGCAAATACGACAATATACCCCCGTCTATCTTAACTCCTGGCGCTCTATCAGAACCTTCGAAATGGAGTGGCACCTTCATATGTAATTTTTCGGTAGCCTTAACACGTTGAAAATCAACATGCATAACAATCGAACGAAAAGGGTGCATTTGTACTTCCCTAAGTATTACCTGCTCCTCTCCAGAATCTGTATTAAGAGAAATAATTGCAGAGTGAAATGCTTCAACTCCTAGATTCTTACTGATTTCATTTGAATCTAGCAAAATTTGCTGACTG
>DDZY01000217.1:7726-24554 GCA_002346525.1 Proteobacteria bacterium UBA2996 | reverse complement strand
AACTGGGTGCTCAGTGGAATTTCAATATCAGTACGGTCGATACCTGCATTATCGGAGAGGAGCGTGTCAGCAGTACGCGCATACGCGAAGTGCTTCGACAAGATGACTTCGATGCTGCCGCATCACTGCTGGGGTACCGGTATGCGATTCACGGAAGGGTAGTTCACGGAGATAAGCGAGGCCGTACGATCGGGTTTCCGACGGCCAACATCGTTTTACCCCATGACAATATTCCCGTCTGGGGGGTTTACGCCGTGCTGATGCACTTCGAGGGGTCGGCCGCCCAGACCGGGGTGGCGAATGTTGGTATCAGGCCAACGGTTGGAGGAGATCGCGTCCTGCTTGAGACCCATCTTTTTGATTTTGCCAAAGACATCTATGGCGAACGGGTCCGGGTCGAGTTCAAGGCAAAGATTCGGCCAGAACAGCGCTTTGATTCGTTTGACGCGCTTAAGCAGCAGATCTCCAAGGATGTGATTGCGGCGCGCCGGTACTTTGACGAAACCTGAGGACTGATGGAGAAGCAGTTAGAGAATAATAGGACTGCCCGGCATCGAATTACATTTGCGGTGGTGGCGGTCGTGTTTATAGTTGCTGACTGGGTGACCAAACGGGTGTTTCAGGACTGGTTGGATTCCACGGGACCTATTGAAGTCGTCGCGGGACTGCGGTTTATCCTGGTGCACAATCACGGTGCCGCCTTTGGATTTCTCTCTTCAGCAGGGGGTTGGCAGAGGGGATTGTTCATATCCGTTGCCGTCGCGGTGATGATTTATCTTGCCCGGCACCTGTGGGTAGCGCGTCCTGAGGAGAGGGCCGTGAATACGGGGTTCGCAATGATCCTCGGTGGGGCGGCAGGTAATTTGATTGACCGGGTACAGCATGGTTACGTAATCGACTTTATCGATATTCACTTCAAGGCCTGGCATTGGCCGGCCTTCAATGTAGCGGATTCGGCAATCACGATAGGAGCGGCGGTAGTGATCCTTGACAGTCTTGGTCTTTTTCGGAAAAAGTCGGACAGGAAAAATGATTTAACTTAGATGAGTTCGGTTCAAATAAATGACAGAATCCTGATTCGATACCGAATATTGGATGCTGCAGGATTGGTGCTGGAGGACTCGGGAGAGGCACCCGTTGCCATCACCGTAGGCGATGGTAGTTTGCCAACTCTTGTTGAGAGCGCACTCTTTGGCCGAAAAATTGAAGAGGATATTCGGATTGAAGTGGATGCCGCAGATGAGGTGTTTGGACGGTATGATGAAAGCAAGATTCAGCGGCTACCCCGTAGCCAGTTCGGGGACTTTGAAGAAATTGAGGTGGGCATGTTGCTGGAGTTTGCGCTTCCGGACGGTGAGGGCGTCGCAGGCTGCATTACCCATGTTGCGGAAGATGAGGTCACCGTTGATTTCAACCATCCGTTGATTGGTCGTGATTGTGTCTATGAAATGCACCTTGTCGGATTCACTGAGTCGATGGACGATCAAAATGCCTGAGGGTCGGGAATCCTAATGGGCGATTTCACGATTGAGCTCGCGAATCCTCGCGGCTTCTGCGCCGGGGTAGATCGCGCTATCGAGATAGTGGAACGCGCGCTCAAGCAATACGGCTCCCCGATCTTTGTTCGGCATGAGGTGGTGCATAACCGTTATGTCGTCAATGACCTAAAACAAAAAGGCGCAGTCTTCGTCGATGAGCTCGAAGAGGTTCCCGACGGCAGTACGGTCATCTTCAGTGCGCATGGGGTGTCGCGGCTTGTTCAGGACGAGGCCCGAAACCGGGAACTCCGGGTATTGGATGCGACCTGCCCACTGGTTACCAAGGTGCACACAGAAGTGAGTCGATACGGCAACGAAGGCAGAACGGTCATACTGGTTGGGCACGCAGGCCATCCTGAAGTCGAGGGAACCATGGGCCAGACCACGGGACCCGTCCACCTTGTGGAGAGCGCCGAGGACGTTGATCACCTCAAAATGCCGGCTGGGACGCCGCTGGCGTACGTTACCCAGACCACGTTGTCTGTCGATGACACGGCAAAGATTCTTCAAAGATTACGGGAGCGGTTCCCTGCAATTGAGGGCCCCCGGCGTGACGACATCTGCTATGCCACCCAGAATCGTCAGGACGCGGTGCGGACAATCGCTGAGCGCTGTGAAGTAGTTTTCGTCGTCGGCTCAACGACCAGCTCCAACTCAAACCGTTTGCGGGAACTGGCCGAGCAGTCCGGCGCGCGCGCCTTTTTGATCGACGGCGCAGAAGACATCGATGCAAAAGTGCTCGAAGGCGTTAACCGGGTGGGGCTTACAGCAGGCGCATCGGCGCCTGAGATTCTGGTCGACGGGGTCGTCGAGAAACTCCAAGTGTGCGGTGGAGTGCTTGGCGACGCATCCCCCCCGTTGGACGAGGGCGTTGCCTTCTCCCTGCCAGTTCAACTTCGTACCTAAACCGCTAGAACCGCTCCCTTAAACGATCTAACCGGAATCTTTTGCTCAGATTCTTTGAGAGGCCCGTTCTGGTTCAGCGGTTTGTCAGCGGCAATGGTTCCAAATTGATCATCGCGGCACGTGATCCCGATTTGCCTGTGTATAATAAAATTGTATGTACCAAATAGGGAATGCCTCGTAAGGTTATATAGGACAGTGGCGCTGGGAAAAACGGCAGGGCTTGAACGAATAATAGTGGTAGGCAACCAAAATGACTGAATCGACTCGATGGACCAATGAGAAGTTTGGGGGATATCACATCAGGCAACCCCTCGAAGACGACGTTGACCTGACTCGTGTGGGTCCGATGCAACCGTGCGGCGAATACATCCGCCGCTTCTGGTTTCCAGTCGCGATGAGCGAGCAATTGAAAGAGCGTCCCGTGCCAATCCGGATCCTCGGCGAGGACCTTGTGGCCTTCCGAGATCTCAGCGGCACCATCGGATTACTACATCGGCATTGTTCGCATCGTCGAATGTCTCTGGAGTACGGCAGGATTGAGCAAAATGGAATTCGTTGCGCGTACCACGGCTGGCAGTTTGACGTGGACGGAACCATTTTAGATACGCCAGGCGAACCGGCGGATAGTGCCATCAAGGAGAAGATCTGTCACGGCGCCTATCCAGTTCGGGAATACAAGGGCTTGGTGTTCGCGTACATGGGCCCGCCCGACAAAAAACCGTCATTTCCGATACTCGATAGCTTTAACATTGATGGCCACGAGATGATTCCCTACTCGATCCATTCGCCCTGTAACTGGCTGCAGGAGAGCGAGAACTCCATGGACCCTTTCCATAGCGTCTTTCTGCATGGTCGAGTAAACGGGCCGCAGTTTCCGGGATTGGAGCACTTTGTCGCGCTTCCGGTAGTGGAGTACTTCAAGCGTCCAGAAGGTTTTGTGTATAGCCACTGCCGTCGCCAGGGCGATCTAATAATGATGCGGTTTCATGACCACATTACCCCGACCATGGCCCAGAACGGGGGCATGTTCCAGAAACTTGATGGGCCCAAAGTATTCGGAAGAACGAGCCTTACAAAATGGGTAACCCCGATCGACGATACGAACAGTCGAAAATTCGGTTGGCGCCACTTTAACGATGCAGACGAGGTGCTTCGACAGGGAGACAAGGGGGGAGTCGGTTGGGAAAAGGTGGATTTTTATGGCCAGACCGCACACCGAACTGAGGAAGAACGACTGGAAAGTCCTGGAGACTGGGAAGCCTGGACCAGCCAAGGCCCTATCAATATCCATCAGAGAGAATATCTGGGCACAACAGATGAGGGGGTCTCTTTGCTTCGCACCAAGCTGAAAAAAGATATTCGGGCTGTCCAGCGCGGAAAGGAAGTGTCGCGCCCTACCGGTTCGGAGGATGCGCCTTTTCACACATACGGTGGCGACACGGTTCTTAGACTGCCGGAGGATCGGTCGGACGATAACCAGTTGATGCGTCAAGCTCAAAGCGAGGTCGCCCGAATCTATTTTGCCGCGGATCGGTACGAGGAGAACGATCGCCGGGAATACATCGCGCACGAGATTCGTAAGCATTTCGGGGACGAAACGCTGAGCGGAGCGAAAGACTGATCGTGGCAGCAGGACGGCCCCTACCTCGGCCTGGGATAAGCAATATCCGGGGCCACATGGTGGCTACGGGAGAAGATCAGTCGCCAAACGGTATTTTTCTCGCTTCAAACGAAAGTGTTTATGGCCCTGGTGAAAGGGCCCGTGAGGCGATCTCTCGGAGCGCGGGCGCCGTGGAAAGATATCCGGATGACGGTATGGCGCGGCTCGCGGATGCGATTGGAGCGAGATTTGGCATTGATTCTGAGACTATCTGCTGTGGATTTGGTTCGGACGATCTATTGGCACGTTTGGCCCGCGCATACCTCTCGCCAGGAGACGAGTTGATCCATTCTGCTCATGGATACCCGAAAATACCAAACTACGCCTATGCCAATGACGCGGTACCTGTCAGTGCCGCAGACAGAGATTTCACAGCCGATGTAGATGCGATCCTCGAATGCGTAACCGATCGCACGCGGATCGTAATGTTGGCTAATCCTGATAACCCCGCTGGAACTTATCTCAGCGGAGTCGAGGTTCGCCGGCTTCATGAATACCTTAGGCCCGAAATTTTATTGGTGCTCGACTCCGCCTACATTGAATACGTCAGCGCCCCGGACTATGAGAATCCGCTAGCACTTATCAAATCTTCAACAAATGTTGTAATGACCCGGACGTTTTCCAAGGTATTTGGCTTGGCGGGTCTCAGGGTGGGTTGGGTCTGTGGCCCGGTGGACATTATCGATACCTTGAAACGGATTGGGATCACTTTTCCGATTTCAGCACCAGCCTTGGCGGCCTGTGAGGCCACTCTTCAAGATCGCGATCATTTCGAGAGGGTCGTCGGGGAAAATCATCGTATCCGGGAAATGTTTTCCGATGTGCTCAAAAGTTTAGGGTTTGAAGTGATTCCGAGCCAGACTAACTTCGTTCTTGTTCGTTTTGCGGACCCGGATCAGGCAATCTGTAACCATCAAGCTCTTGAGGCCGACGGCATCTATGCCCGGCGACTTGCTGGTGGAGAGTTTGCGCGATGCGTCCGCTTTACCTTGGGGATGGAAGAGGAAATGCTTCGGTGCATTGCAGTCCTCGAGCAGGGGTGTCAGAAAGATGGCTGAGTCGCTGCAGGGCCTGAGTATCCAGGCGGCTCTGCACGAGGCCCAGGTTGAGTTTGTGGTGGCATTGCCGGACATCGTCACTTGCGAGGAGTTGCTTTGGCCGATTACCAGGGAAAATAGTTTTAGGCTGGTTAACGTCTGCAAGGAAGATGAGGGCGTCTCGATCTGTGCAGGTATGTCTTATGCGGGCAAGCGTGCGGTCCTTTTAATGCAGCATACGGGATTTCTGGACTCGATCAACGCAATACGCGTAATGGGAATGGACTATCAGTTGCCGATCGTAATGATGATCGGCCTTCAAGGCCTCGAAGAGGATCGGGCGCCGAGTGAGTCTGCGCAGAACGGCGTACGTATCGTGGAGCCTATCCTTAAATCAATGGATCTCCGATATCTCATCCTTAACGATGACTCGGATTCTTTGGGTATATCAAAAGAAATCGATTCGGCCTATCAGGCTCCGCACCCGTTGGTCTTTCTGGTCCCTCGACTGGGGAAAATCGAATGACGATCAAGCGTGACAAGGCGCTGAAAGTGCTGGCCCAACACTATCCGAATGGCATTGTCGTGCCGGTCTATCAAGCCGCGTTTGACTGGATGGGAATTCGTCCTCACCCCTTGAATTACCTCTGCACCGGAGCGATGGGGCAGGGTTCCAGCCATGCGCTTGGCTTGGCCCTGGCATGCCCGCAAGAGCGGATCGTCGTTCTCGATGGTGATGGCAGCTTATTAATGAATCTTGGATCACTTGTGACCATAGGGAATCAAGGCCCACCGAACTTATTGCACATCGTGTGCCAGAACGGTATCTACGAGGTCAACGGAGAGTTTCCGGTGCCAGGAGGGACTGAGGTCGATTTTGCGAGCATGGCGCTGGCAGCGGGGTATCGCGAGGCGCATGCTTTCTCCGATCTGGATTCGTGGGCCAGAAGCCTTCCGGATATTCTGGAGAGTTCCGGCCCCATCCTGGTGGGTTTGAAAGTCACGGTGGGAGAACCGTATCCACGTGATTATCCAGCAATCCATAGCGAGGAGGCGCGAGAGTGTTTTAGATCCGCCTTGGCTGCTCGGCGAGCCGACTGACTTCAGTTTGGTCCTCGGCCCTCCCGAAGGGTCTTAATTACGGTCTCACAGAAAGCGTCACTCAAGCGGCCGGATCCACGGTTGCGAAGATAAAGCAGGGCGAGACCCCCATGGATGGTCGGAGAAAAGGGCCTAACCTCTATTCCCGCTTCAAGCTTCACTCCGGCAAATGAGGGGCCCACGACAGAGACGCCAACGCCAGCCGCGACCAACTTGCAGATCGCGTCTGTGGTCCGAGCCTCGTAGCGGAGGTTTCTGTTGACTTTTGCCTTAGCGAAAAACTGGTCTACTCTATGCCGGTAGACGGAGTCGCTTTTATAGGAGATGAACTCTTCATCGGCTAGATCCTTTGGAGTGACCTTTTTAAGGCTGCGAAGTCTGTGAGATTTCGGAAAAATACAAACGGACTGCCCAGCCAGAACGGGTTGGGATACTACGGCAGGATTCTCCATCGGTAGCGTAGAGAGCCCAAGATCACACTGCCCAGACGTCAAATACTCAAATACCCGTTGGGTTGGCTGTACCTCCAAAGATACGGCGACGAGAGGATACTCCTTGTTAAAAGCCTTGAGTATCGGCCCGATAAACATCGTGACCACACTCGGGATCGTTACAATACGCAGGCTTCCTTCTTTATGATCGCGAATGTTAATTGCAGATTGATTTAATTGGTTAAGTCCCAAATGTGCAGTTTCTACCTCTTCGAAAAACATCCGACCCTCGATGGTAGGGTTTATCTGGCGACCCTGTCGCGAGAACAATTCAAAACCCAAAGCGCGCTCGAGGTCCTTCACAAGCCTCGAGATTGCAGGTTGGGATACCTCAAGTATTTCAGCTGCTCCTGTGATGGTACCTGTCATCATCACTGCGCGAAACGCATCGACCTGACGGAGAGTAATCAAAGTGGCCCCTATGGATAGCAGGGTAAAATCATCAATGCGGTACTGCATTAACATTAGTACCCGAGACAGAGCGAACCATAAACCTTGATCAGAAGCAAGCGCGGAACAGTATATGAGCAGAAATAGAGAGTGGGTTATCGGAGTCACTCACCTGATCAAACCGCCATTTGATCCGGAAACGAAGGCGTTTCGAGGCAACGTGCGGTTCATTCATTTTCCTAATACTGACGAGCGGGAATTTTCCAGAGATTCCCTGTCTGAGTTAGATGGCTTCTTGGTTTGGACGCCCTCGATCGGAGCTCAAACTATTCGCCACTTGGTGAGATGTCAGATCATCGTTCGTTATGGGGTCGGTTACGACAAAATTGATCTTTCTGCGCTTAACACCGCTGGCATCGCATTCTCAAATAATCCTGAGTATGGTCCTGAGGATGTCGCAGATACCGCGATGGGACTGATCTTGGCCCTTCAGCGTCGGCTCATACAACATGACGTACTGGCTAAAACCTACGCTTCTACCTGGCAGGAGAACCATCTAGCCCCGATGTTGCATTCACCGAAAGCAAAAGTTGGGATTGTGGGTCTAGGGCGCATCGGGACAAGTGTTGCGCGTCGCCTCTCGCCTTTTGGATATAAGACGCTGGCGTATGATCCGTATGTCAGCAATGGCATGTTCAGGGCGTTACAGGTTGAGCGGGCGACCTCCCTGCAGGAGTTAATCGACGAGGTTGACGTGCTGACTCTGCACTGCCCTTTAACTGGGGAAACTGATTCAATGATCAATGGCGAACTTCTAAGAGGGGCCAAGCGAGGGCTCTTATTAGTAAATACTGCCCGAGGTAAGCTGATCGACAGCTTGGATACTCTGGAAGAGGGCCTTGTTTCAGGCAGAATCGGCGGAGTAGGTCTAGATGTTTTGCCGGAAGAGCCGCCAGGTTCTCACCGTTTGATAAACGCCTGGCGCAGAGGAGAGGACTGGACCCTTGGGCGCATTATCATTACACCGCACAACGCTTTCTTTTCCGATCACTCAATGAACGAGTGCCGGTTCGCTGCAGCAGAGACGGCACGATTATTTCTCGAGGAAAATATTCACCGAAACCGAATCCCGGTGGAGTGATTTATGATGTGAGTCGTCAGGGTAGGTTCGCGGACATCCCGGGTCATGCGCTAGCTGCCAGCGCTTCCATGCAATCTGTCGCCAAACTCCGCGGCTGCTCAAATATTCCTCCGCCTAAACGTCCAACTTCTCCTAAATTATCCAGTATTCCCAGGCTAACTAATGGCTGCCGATCGGACGCAAGCCATTCCCGAACGGTCAAGCCTACACAGAGACCGAGTTCTGCAAAAGCTGGATGGGGAGAAGAAGTCAGTAGAGCGCCGGTGGTGCGGCCATCTCGAGGCAGCAAATGACCTAGGCTCTGTTGTTGCGGAGTAGAGAAAGATATCGCCATTGCGCCAAATCCCAAGATGTCCACTATGGCACTATCCCCAATAGCGCCAAGTGCACGGGACTGTGGCAGGTCCACATCAAAGTCGCCCCGGGGAGCCGACGCTGGGGCCCTAAACCATTGACCGGCCAACCCCGCAACCTGAATACCGGTCTCGCGCCCGTTGCCTGCGGCCGTGATGATCAAACTGCTTTCAGACACCCCTCGCGCTCCAAGCAGGATCGCTTTTGAGGCTGCCATCCATAGATTCAAAAAGAAACTCGGACTGTCTTGAATAAAGGAGAGGTATTCTCCTGCGTCAGACTGAGACCCTAGCCGGGGTCTGATCTTTTCAAGGAGAAGGCGAGTTCCCACTGGCGTTCTGCCATGACAGTCATCACCCTCAAGCAGGGCGCCTGCCGCAATATCTAGGAGGGTGACGCCGTCTTCACAAACCTGAGCGAGTGCCGGGCCGAGGGAATTGTGAAGCCAGGCCAGGTGCTCAAGCGCCGCTTTGGAGCATATGCCCAGTCGTGGGGCAGGTCCGTTGCCCCCGTTTATCGGGGAAAATGATCTTACATTCGGATCGGAGTCGTCCTCGATACAGTGAAGCAGCATCTTTGAAGAGACCACGGCCGCCAGGGGTGTGACGACGTCGTAGTCTTGTGCAGGTTCAAGGGTTATGGCTCCAGAGAGAATAAGCTTTTCTGCTTTTTCGAAGTCTTGCGCCACGCCATTGAATACCAGAGCGACCTTTGCAGAGTTCAGTACGGGCTGGACGATCTCGGAAGGGTGCGAAAAAGCCGGTCCGGCATGGAGCAGCGTGGTGTCAGCGAGATTAACTGCTTCGCCCGCAGTACGCATCGCTCGCCAGATCGGTTTTACACGCAAGATCCGTGAAATCGACTCCGTGTCAGCTGCGTGGGAAAGTGTAGCCACGATGATTGCCTACGCGGGGCGTATCCAGGTCTCAGAGAAATACAGAAAAGCTGTGGTCGTCTTGATTCCAGCCTGAACTCGCTCAACAGGGGAGCCCGAAAGCCGCTGCCCATTTATATGAATCGACGGATTGGTTGACTCGATCAACAGTGTATAGAGCTCGTTCTCTTTGCCCCCGGTAAGTTCTGCAGGGAGTTCCAGCGCAGTTGGTTTTCCCAGACCATCCCATACGAGCTCAATTTCCAGAGAGGTGCTCTTGACGATCTCGGAATAACGTGACCGAGGGTCGCCCTGTGAGCGGCACTCGTCCATGGGAATGAGAGACAGCGACTCGCAGGCGGGCAGGGCAGCGAAGGCGGGCAGTTTGAGAATGAAAGTTTCGAGGAGATATTCCGCGAGTTCCTTGTTGTCATGGAGAAGAACGTTGCAGCCGTCCGGAAAGGTACGTCGTTCTTCGGGTGAGTCCAACAGCAACAACACAGTGCCTCGCCCTTTAGGGGAAAGATAAATTCGGAAAAAGAGCGCGATTGCAGAAAAGGGGCCATCGGGGTCTTCTTTCAGCAGAATCCCCGGGTTTTCACCGGTCCAGACGACTTGGCCAGGATGAATGGGAGAGGACAGAGGCATAAGGGTTCAGATTTGTGTTGTAGCGGGTAACACCCATGTTTCGGAAACCGCTAAAAATGCGGTACTCATCTCTCGACCAAAAAAGACCCGCTCGCAGACGCGTCCAGAGAGCGACTCTCCGTTTACGGAAATCGACGCTGTGCGCGCCTCCAAAAACACGCTGTACATGTCATGGATGCCAGTCGCGCAGTCTTTCGGAGTGACTTCGACCGCGAAGGGCTCTCCAAGTTCAGCCCAGTGCATTCTGGCCTCACAGCCTGACGCTGTCATTGTTTCAGTCCAGGACGTGTTCATATCGCCGTCTGAGCGATGTGACTCGGCTTCGAGCCAGGTTATGGCATCTAAGGCGGGTTGACTACGGAACGACGGAAATCGAGACACAAAGTCCTGAACAAGAAATCGCGTCATTTCGATATTTGTCGTGATGCACAGGTTTCTGGCATCAGGGAAGCCCTGAGCTTTTGCAGGATCACCAAGGATGATCATGGCGGATCCTTGACCGTGAGCTGAGAAAAGAACGCGGAAGAAAATCCCCAGACCCGTCCAGGGCCCGTCCGGTGATTCCCGGAGGTAGATGCCAGGATTGTCGCCAGCCCACTCAACTCGCCCAGGATTCACGGCTATTCTTGTTTCGACATCAGTCATTTGCTTCGTTATTTCTATATAATTTGTCGGTATGTGATGAGCCATATGACTTTATCAAAATTATATGGCGTTGGATATAAAAGTCGCCTCGGTTATTCTGATCTATCTTAACCCCTTCCCCTGCAACGCTGGAATAGAGCTCCCTTGAAACGTTTTTCAATTTTTTCGCTCGCAAGAAACGCCCTGACGGGTCACCGTCACTGGGAGAAAATGTGGCGAAGCCCCGATCCCAAGCGCGAATACGATGTCGTGATTATTGGCGGCGGAGGACACGGTCTTGGCGCAGCTTATTTTTTGGCAAAAGAGCATGGAATCACCAACGTGGCGGTCTTGGAGAAGGGTTGGTTAGGCGGGGGTAACACGGGCCGCAACACCATGACTGTCCGCTCAAATTTCCTAAGAGAAGACAGTGTTCCGTTTCATGAAATGTCTCTAGACCTCTACCATCAGTTGAGTCGTGACTTGAATTACAACCTGATGGTCAGTCAGCGGGGAATGATCACTTTCATCCAAAGCTCTGCCGCTAATCGGGTTGCGCTTCAGATGGCGAATACCATGCATATCTATGGGGCAGAGTATCGGATGTTGACGCTCGACGAGGTCAAACAGAAGATTCCAATCTTTGATCCCTCGCCGGATATGCGCCTTCCCGTACGCGGCGGGGTGTATCAGCCGCGCGCGTCGATGGTGAGACATGACGCCGTGGCCTGGGGATTTGCCCGTGCGGCTGATGCGCGAGGCGTAGATATTATTCAGAACTGCGAGGTTACCGGGATACAACAGGAGAATGGAGCGGTGACCGGCGTCGAGACCACCCGGGGACTGATCAAGGCAAGAAAAATCGGCATGGCCGTCGCTGGCCACGGCAGTGTTGTCGCCTCAATGGTGGGTCAACGCCTCCCGATCACAACCCAACCATTACAGGCCTGGGTATCGGAACCCGTGAAGCCTGTGCTGAATGAGATCGTCGTGATCAGAAGTTACTACGGTACCTATCTGATGCAATCGGACAAAGGAGAGATAGTGGTCGGGCAAGGATGTGATCCTTATCCTTCCTATGCCCAGCGGGGGACGTTTCCGATTATCGAGGATGCGACGACGTCGATGCTGGAAGTTTTCCCCAGTTTTGGCCGGTTGAAGTTGTTGCGTCATTGGGCAGGCATGCTGGATATCCCCTATGACGGCAGTCCAATTATCTCGAAGACCAACACCCGCGGATTTTATATTGACGTGGCAGGGTCGGGCGGGTTCAAGACGACGCCTGCAGCGGCGAAAACATTCGCCCACCTGATTGCAAAAGACACGCCGCATCCGCTTGCTGAAAAACTCGGCCTGGAGCGTTTTTCCTCGGGTCGCCTGATTCAGGAGGGTGGCGTGTCCGCTAACCGTTGATGGGGATTGTGCAATGCTAGAAATTCCCTGTCCTTGGTGTGGACCAAGAAACGAAAGCGAGTTTGTCTGCGCGGGCGAGGCAGATCGCAAAAGACCTTCTGACCCTGAAGCCGAGACGGAAGAGGCCTGGGCCGATTATCTTTTTAACAGTACGAATCCCAAAGGGGTGGTTCGGGAATGGTGGTGGCATGTCAGTGGGTGCACGCGCTGGTTTCAGATTGATCGGGATACGGTCACACATGAAATTACACCCGTCGAGGAGTCGTCGAAATGACGCGACTCGCGAACGGGGGAGTTATCGATCGGCAGCGTCCCTTGCACTTCACCTTCAACGGCAAGCGTTATCAGGGGTATGAGGGGGACACTCTCGCTTCAGCGCTCATGGCCAATGATGTCTTGATTGTCGGACGGAGCTTCAAGTATCACCGGCCTCGCGGCATTCTCACGTGTGGACCGGAAGAGCCCAACGCCCTTGTGCAGTTGGTGAGTGATGGGGATCAGCCAAATCTTAGGGCAACGGAGGTTCCCCTGAGGGAGGGGCTTGAGGCGAGGAGTGTCAACTGTTGGCCGAGCGCAAAATTCGATCTGCGTGCCATTAACAGTTTTCTGGCCCCGCTGTTCCCAGCAGGCTTTTATTACAAGACTTTTATGGCGGGGCGGTGGGATTTCTATAGCCGATTCATCCGTCAGGCGGCCGGGCTGGGTCGATCCCCGAAAGAGCGAGACCCGGGTCGCTACGAACGGGTAAACCACCATACCGACGTGCTGGTTGTCGGGGCGGGACCCACGGGGGTGCAGGCCGCGAAAGTTCTAGCGGAATCGGGGCGCGATGTCATGGTTATTGATATGCAAGCGTCCCCCGGCGGTCACTTGCTTTTCCACTCCTGCCAGATTGATAGCCAACCAGGAGTCGAATGGGTGTCGCAGGCGGCTGTCGAACTGCGGGATCGAAAAAACGTGACCTGGCTACAAAACACGACCGCAACGGGCTACTACGACCACAACATGGTGATCGCGGTTGAGCACGAGCCAGCTGAGTCTTGGTTGAGGGAACGGTTGTGGCATATCCGGGCCAAGAAAGTCGTCATCGCCACCGGCGCTGTAGAGCGGCCTCTGATTTTCCCGGGAAATGATCGGCCGGGAGTAATGCTGGCTGATGCCGTAGCCCGATACATTCAACGGTTTGCAGCGGTTCCGGGGAAAAGTGTCGTGATTTACACCAATAACTCGACGGCGTATGCGCATTTGGAAACATTCAAAGCAGCCGGGATTGAGATCCAGGGTGTTCTCGACCTGCGCGAGAGTCTGAGCGAGACAGAGCTCGGTCTTGCGAGCAAGTCAAAGGTTCCGGTCGTCGTTAATTCGAGGATCACGGGGGTCCAGGGGCGTTCCGCAGTCAAGGGAGTGACCTATCAGGACGAATCAGGAATAAAAACGCTTAGCTGTGATTTGGTATGCCATTCGGGCGGTTGGAACCCGCTAATTCATCTTTATTCTCACGCGGGCGGGCGCTCACGGTTCGACCAGGAGTCTGCTGCCTTTGTTCCAGGCGAACGTGCGCAGGGGGCATATTCTATTGGCGGCGCGAACGGGACTTTCTCACTGGGTCAAGGGTTGAAGGAAGCCTCTGAGATTGCGAATTTATTGTTTGGTGAAAAATCGGACGATAGCGCTTCGAGTGCGCTGGCTGTGCCGGTGACGGAGGGCGAGGTTTCCTACCGGATCGATGAAATCTGGCCGGAGAAAGGGCTCAAGGGTAAGGCTTTTGTTGACTTTCAGAACGACGTGACGACGGCCGATATTTCGCTTGCGGTAAGGGAGAACTTTCGATCTATAGAGCATGTGAAACGCTATACAACCGCGGGGATGGCGGTGGATCAGGGAAAGATTGGCAATCCCAACGTAATCGGTCTTGTTTCTCGGGAGCTGGATCAAGAGCAGACGTCGGTGGGGACCACCACCTTTAGACCGCCCTTCGCCCCGGTGAGCTTTGGTGTGATAGGCGGTAACGAGCGGGGGCTTCTGATTATTCCGGCGAGAACCACGCCGATGACGGACTGGAATATCGCAAACGGAGCCGCCATGGATGAGGCAGGCGCAAACTTTCGAAGGCCGTTCTTTTTTCCGCGGGCGGGCGAATCAATGGAGGACGCTGTCGCTCGGGAAGCGACAGCGGTGCGAACTTCGTGCGGGATTTACGACGGCACCCCGCTTGGAACCTTCGAACTGCACGGACCGGATACGGCGGAACTTCTGAATAGACTCTACACCAATCGCTTTGACAATCTTCCTGTCGGTCGGGGGCGTTTCGGCCTGATGCTGCGCGAAGACGGACGCCTGTTCGACGATGGCGTCACCTTCCGTGTTGACGAAACCCGCTATCTGATGTCTTGCGGAACCGGTGCGGCGGGGGCGGTGTATGCCCATATCGACCGGTTGCTCCAGACCGAGTGGATCGATTTAAAAGTGTATCTGGTCAATGTCTCTGCAGCATGGGCCACGATGTGTGTGTGCGGGCCTATGGCACGCAAGGTGCTGGACAAGCTTGAAAGTGATATTGCGCTTGACCCGAGCTTTCGCTTTCTGGATTTTCGAGATGGAACGCTTGAGGGGATACCCGTGCGTCTCGCACGTGTGAGCTACACGGGTGAACTTAGTTTTGAGGTCAATGTTGCAAGACGCTCCGCGCTAAAGCTCTGGACGATTTTGATTGATGCTGGCAAGGAGTTTGGCATCACCCCCGTGGGTTCGGAAACAAGCGGAGTACTTCGTATCGAGAAAGGATTTATCTCTCCGGGGCATGAAGGTGACAACATCACGAATCCCTTCGATGCCGGGATGGGCTGGATTGTCGACATGACTAAACCCGACTTCATCGGCAAGCGCAGTCTGCTGCGCGATATGAGGCTGGGCGGGGAGCGCCAGCACGTGGTGGGCCTGCTTCCGGATGACGAGCGTGCTGCTGTTGCGGATGGGTCGGCATTGCTCCCTGCACAACAAGAATTGTCGCGCTCGGGATTTCAAGGCCATGTTACGGCGGCCTGTTTCAGTCCCACACTCAAAAGGACGATTGCTCTAGGGCTATTGAAGGATGGTCAGAGCCGTCATGGCGAAAAGGTAATTATTTCTGGCCTGGAAAACAGTTGCCCGGCAACCGTTTCTGCCCCGGTGTTCTATGATCCGAAGGGCGAGAGGATGCGAGGATGAGTTATCAGGTGGAAGTTTCGTCTTTGGCAGATTACGCGTTGATCAATCTTCGGGGCGAAGCTCAGGTGATCACTAACTGGGAGGCGGCACTTGATGTTGTCTTTCCCAAGGCACCACACACGGCAGTGATCAATGAGGCATTTTCGGTGCTCAGCCTAGCCTCAGACCACTGGTGGGTCCGGACAGCATTGAAAAGTGAGGATGAGGTTTTCCGAAGACTTTCACAAGCAGTATCGGGCGAACATGCAGCTGTCACTGTGGTGACTGATCACTTTCAGGGGTTTTCCATCAAGGGGCCAGATGCTGTTGCCGTATTGCGCCAGGGATTCAGCCTTGATCTGCGGCTTCTCGATAGTGGTCAGTGTACGCGCGGAGGGTTCGCAAGGTGTGGTGCCACATTGCAGGTCGTCGAGTCAGGCACGGATTATGAACTCTTCGTGGAGTCGAGCTATTCTAAATACGTGGAGTGTTGGCTTAAAGTAGCGCAGGGCGATACTGTGTAGCGAGAAAAGACGGTGTCTTTAAGGACGCTGGCCGGTTATGCCAGATTACTACAATACAGCGACGCAACTAAACGAATACTTAGTGTTCCATTACGGGAATGACGCGTCAGTATTGAATTGGGATTTTGGACCCGTCAAAGCCCTTGGGTTTCACGAGAGACTGGTGGGGTGGGTTGATGAAAGTCGGCTCCGGGCTAAGAGCCGCGCGCTTGATCTTGGTTGCGCAGTGGGCCGTATTACATTCGAATTGACCCGTGTATGTGAATCGGTTGTTGGCGTTGATTACTCGACAACCTTTATCGAATCGGCAGAGAAGATTAGAGAGAGTGGGCTCGTCACTTTTCGGTTAACCAGAGAGGGCGATCTCGGCACATCAGCCCAAGTCCAGCTTTCGTCTGATTTTGTCCGTGATCGGGTTTCGTTCTGCCAAGGCGACGCGGAAAATCTACCGGACTCATTGGGCAAATTCGACGTCATCATAATGGCCAATCTGCTTGACCGAGTGGCACATCCAAGAAAATTGTTACGCAAACTTCGTGATATCACGCACTCTGGCGCTCAAGTAATCATCTGTTCCCCGTTTACTTGGTGGGAGGAATTTACCCAGCCTGAGGAGCGCCTGGGAGGATTCATTCAGGACGGCAAAGAAGTAACCTCCATGGACACGGTGGCGGAACTTCTGGAATCGGACTTTTACCAAACGAAAGTCGGCGATGAGCCCTTTCTTATTCGGCAACATGAGCGGAAGTTTTTTATGAGTGTCGCGTGCGTTGGGGCATGGATTAGAAGATAAGGCAGCTTCAAGCGGAAGGTGACGCACTACCGGTTGGAATCTCCGTATAATTCATCGCCCGACGAAACCGTTGCCGGTGTAGCTCAGTTGGTAGAGCAGCGCATTCGTAATGCGAAGGTCGTAGGTTCGAATCCTATCTCCGGCACCA
>DDZY01000217.1:0-7344 GCA_002346525.1 Proteobacteria bacterium UBA2996 | reverse complement strand
CGAAAGCGAGTCCTGGTTACCGGGGGAGCCGGATTTGTGGGGTCGCATCTTTGTGATCGTCTTGTGTCAGCCGGAAACGACGTTGTCTGTGTCGACAACTTCTATACCGGAGACAAGCGGAACATCACGCATCTGTTGACTGAGAGCAACTTTGAGTTAATTCGTCATGATGTGACCTTTCCGCTGTATCTTGAGGTAGATCAGATCTACAACCTCGCCTGCCCGGCTTCTCCGGTGCACTATCAGTACGATCCCGTCCAGACAACCAAAACGAGTGTGCATGGCGCCATAAATATGCTCGGGCTGGCTAAGCGCACCGGGGCGACGATCCTCCAGGCCTCTACCAGTGAGGTTTATGGTGATCCTGAGGTTCATCCCCAGCCGGAGCATTATTGGGGCAAGGTGAATCCGGTTGGTGTGCGATCCTGTTACGACGAAGGCAAACGCTGTGCGGAGACATTGTTTTTTGATTACTGGCGCCAGCATCGAGTGGAGATCAAGGTGGCGCGGATATTCAACACGTATGGCCCCAGAATGCATCCGGATGACGGCCGCGTTGTGTCGAATTTTATTGTTCAGGCGCTGCAGGCAGAACCCCTGACCGTCTTTGGCGACGGATCTCAGACAAGGTCATTCTGTTACGTGGACGATCTTGTTGAGGGCCTGATCCGGCTAATGGGATCACGAACGGATTTCACGGGCCCTGTGAATCTTGGAAACCCTGGAGAATTCTCGATGCTGGAGCTGGCGACCGAAGTGATCGAGCAAACCGGGTCTCGCTCTGCTACTGAATTTAAGCCATTGCCGCAGGATGACCCGCAGCAACGCAGGCCGGATATCGATCTCGCGAAAAACGAACTGGGCTGGGAACCAGCGATCCCGCTCACAGATGGCCTGACAAGAACAATCGACTACTTTAGGCGTATTCTGTAGTCAAAGAACTTGCTACGTTTTCCACAAAGAAGCTTTAAGCTATTGAATTAAGGTAAAAAAAAGAGATATTCGCCTGGCTCATCCTGTGAGCCCCGCACGGTTCAAACTGCTCCCGAATTCACTGGAATAGGGTATGCGGCATGCAGGACATTTTTGATTTTCTTTCGTGGCTCGGTTTCACCATGATCTCGGCAGCAGGGTTTGGCTTCAGTAGCGCCATCAAGTCGGTGGAGTTAACCGGTCTGGAGTTCATGACCCTCGGGTTATGTGTCAGCATTGCGTGCGGAAGTGGTGCCTTTTTGGTTTTTCGTCGTGTGGGACAGCGCATCGCCGGTATGTCGGGCCGAATGGGGAAGGGCGGGTCCGATGAGCAACGCCTCGCTGTTTAGTTATGTCGAGGTGTAAGAGGCGTAAGAGGCGTAAGTTAGAAGACTGACCGCAACAAGGCGCGCCGGATAAAATCCGCGTTCCCCTGGAGGAGTCGCGTGCCTAGATTAAATTTCAGAGAAGACCTCAGCGCCTGGCTGGAGCGGTCTTCCGTACAAGGATTCATCATTACCCTGATTGTGATCAACGGGGTGATTTTGGGAATTCAAACGTCTGCCGCTCTCACGGACTATTTTGGTAACGGACTGTATCTTCTGGACCAGTTGATCCTTGCCGTTTTCGTCCTGGAGATTATGCTGAAACTGATCGCCACTGGGCGGGGATTTTTTCGCAGTTACTGGAACCTTTTCGATTTTTTTGTTGTCGCCATTGCCCTGGTTCCGGCGAGCGGACCCTTCGCCGTGTTGCGTGTGCTGCGCGTGCTGCGGGTGTTACGCCTTATCTCTGTCGTGCCGCGGCTGCGGTTTGTCGTAGAGGCGCTTTTACACGCGATTCCGGGGATTGCGTCGATCGGCATCCTCATCCTGATTCTCTTCTACGTGTTTGCCGTGGTGGCGACCGGATTGTACGGCGGAGCATTTTCGGACTGGTTCGGCAGTCTCGGGCGTTCAATGTTTACTCTGTTCCAAATCATGACCCTGGAGAGTTGGTCGATGGGCATCGTTCGCCCGGTGATGCAGGCGTTTCCATTTGCTTGGATCTTTTTCGTATTCTTCATACTGGTTGCAACGTTCACAATGCTCAACCTTTTTATCGGGGTTATCGTTGAAACAATGCAAACTCTCCACACGCGAAAGGACGAGAGTACAAATACCGAGAAAACAAATGTGCCGGCGAATGAAGTTGCCGTTTTGACGGAAGAGATTCGATTCTTGCGCAAGGAAGTTAGCGAACTTAAAGACAGGCTCCAAAGACTCTCTCGGTAGTATTGTGCTCCGAATACGGTCAGGGCAGTGGTTTTACTGTCTTGCACGGCGTCCGTCAGTGCTTAGCGCTTCCCACCCCCGGGGTCGGAGGCAATCCGACCTAGGGAGTGCAGCTGGGCTGAGGCTTGCTAGGGAGCACCTGGTGTGTTGTCAAAACGATGCACATTCCGCCCTAATTTGTATCAATGTAACTAAAAGCATTGCACTCCCAGGGTTTCTCTAGAGATATAAGGGGTACTGATACGTTGCCCGTATTGTCTTCATTACGTGATCCAGGGGTCTCGGCGAGGGAGTTAAGTGCCATAAAACATCGACACACCTGGCAGTGAAATGAAGTTATTTCTGCCGAGGGCAGGACAGAGGTTTCGGGATTGTCGGGGATGGGGTTTAGTGTTATCTTTTTCTATCCTGGGTGCCGTTGAATGAGAAAATTCCCAGGGCTCGGTATACCTCGGTATAAGGTCTTAAGGTGTAAGGAGCGAACTCGGATGAGAGTCGGGTCAAGAAAGGTAGCCAACTGATGAATATGAAGACCGAAATGCCAGAGAGCCCAACCGGGAGTTTTAATTGAAAACTATGAGAGAACACCTCCTCACTTTTTCAGTTATGGCAGTTGCTGCTGGGTTGTCTATGCTCGTTGTCACGCCGTCAGCAGCGACTGAGTACGGATGGCAACTTGGGCACCTGGGCGTGACGCCCGCAATGCATCAAAGTGCACGAAAGCGCGGGAAACGCGTGACGGTTGGGGTGTTTGATTCAGGAACTGACTGCACCCACCCCTCCCTGGCAAACCGATGCGAGACTTTCTATCCCCCACTAGCAAAACCCTCTGAAAAAGGACCGGGCGATCATGGCACTTTCGTTGCAACAATGCTGGGTGGAAGTGATCAGGCGGGCGAGGTCGTTGGAATGGCGCCAGATGTACAGATAAAGGGCTATGCGATGGTAGTGGGGCAGGGGAACTGGAGTTACGGTTATTCTCCCGGCCAAATGACCGTATCTGGCGGAGACGCTTTGGATTACCTAATCGGAAAAAAGGGCGTATCGGTTTCTAATCATAGTTATGGATATTCAACCTTAGTCGGCCTCGGAATTGCTCCCTACGAGTACCGAATGATGGCGAAGCATCCCAAGAATGTCTTTGTCTGGGCCGCGGGTAACGATGGACGTTGGGCCAAGAACCTTACATTTCAAGATTCGCTCCAACCGCGGGATCGTCTCAAGAATTTCATCGTCGTCGTCGCAGTATACGGAAACAACCGTATAACCTCATTCTCTAACAAGCCGGGTATTGCCGGTTTTTGCAACATCAGTTCTCAAGTATGTCTTGAGCGAAATAAGCTTAAATACTTTACTGTCGCCGCTCCCGGGTCTGGTTTGAAAGGCGGTAAGGCCGGTGGAGGATACTCCGAAGGTGGAGCGGGAACCTCTTATTCTGCGCCCCTGGTTACCGGGCTGGTGGCCCAGTTGCAAGGATATTGGCCTGCGTTAAAGCGGCATCCGTCCAAGGTGACGAACATTATATTCGGGACCGCGCAAGACTTAGGTGCTCGAGGTGTTGACGCGGTCTTCGGATGGGGACTGGTTCGCGCGGATAGGGCATTAAGTCCTATCGGGGCG
Organism: Proteobacteria bacterium UBA2996; assembly: GCA_002346525.1. Taxonomy (GTDB): domain Bacteria; phylum Pseudomonadota; class Gammaproteobacteria; order Arenicellales; family UBA868; genus UBA868. The sequence goes on along the minus strand of DDZY01000217.1, from coordinate 3,478 downwards.
ACTTATCTTTCCGGTTCAGCTAAGCCGCCAGGCGCCAATGATACGCCCCCAGCCGACTGCAGCAGTGGGTCGATAGGCAGCATCTATACCCCCGGGTCACCATCGAACAGCTGCAGCAATGATACCGGTTCTAATATCTACAGAGGCCTTTCGGGTGGCCGAGCTGTGTATAGTGTCGCCGAGTCCCAGTTGAAGGTTTCGCCAGCACTGGCTGCCCTGACCCAGCACAGTGTCAGTTTTTTTGATCAGTATGATCGCGACTTTCAGATGCCGCTCGCGACCTATATCACCTCTTACCAGGGAGCGCTCAGGAGGTGGATGGAACGAACAATTTATGATGGCCCGTTTCAAGTCTTTGATGATGGCAAGTTATCTGCCCGGTTCTCATCGCTTCACTACGATGCACAGGATCCGAAGTTTGCAGGGATCGATGTACAGATGAGGTATCAACCCGGTGATGGCAGCCAGTTCTTTTTTGGCCAGGGGTCATCGTTGGATGACCTTTCCCTTCCGGGAAGGATGAGTTTCGGCCTGACGAGCGACAAAGCGACACGCGGCGGTGGGTATCCCGTCATGGGTCTGGCTGAGGGAGGCACCTATCTGGCCGCGCAGTGGCCGACAGCCCCGGGCTGGCAAATGACAGGGGGCGTCCTTTCCAATGCAGCGTTTGATGGTGAAGCCGATGATCGGCAGTATGCGCCGCAGGCGGAAGCTTTGGTCTTTTCTCTCGCCAGGGCGAGCGACGATCTGGGGCTTGCCGGGAACGTGAGTGTGACCTATCTTGAAGAAGACGATGGCGTGCTGGGAACCGGAGGAACCGGCGGATTGAGTTTTACTGATGAGTCGTATTCCCAGGCGGTTACGCTCGGTACGACGTATCAGTTTGGCCAGCATTCCAAAATCGCAGCCTCCTATACGTATGCGTGGTCGAGGACTGAGTCCGAAACCGGTCAGCTTCTAAATCTGGAAAGCCCGGCATTAAACAGTTCCTCATTCACGGTTGGTCTTGAATCCGGAAGCATTTTCGGACGGGCCGATCGCCTTAGATTTGCAGTGAGCCAGCCGTTGCGGGTAGACGGTGGAAAAATGCGCCTGACCCACGATGATTACTACGACGAAGATCTGGTCCTGCACAACCGGACCGTTGATATTGACCTATCCCCGAGTGGGCGGCAGTTTGACTACCAGGTTGAATATTCTCTTCCGGCAGTCATCCAGAGTTCACGGATCGGGCTATTTGGATATTTTTCGGATGATTATCTGCACCAGGAGACGCTTACGACCTACGGTGTTGGGATTCGTCTCGGAGCTACTTTTTAGGGGAATTGAGAAGGGGGGTCTTTCCGGGGCTCTTTGCTCTCGACCCTAATGTCGAGGTTTTAGGCTGCTCGGTTCATTAAAGAGCCGGGGTCGTAAAGAAAGCTAATCGCCCGCCGTGTGGTTTTAGCCGGTGTTGTCGCAAAACGGCGATGTGATACTATTCCCCCGCAAGCAGTCCGACTACCAATTATGTGCCGTAATCGCGAGTTCAACGGAGAAATCACCATGACCGAAGTAGCACACGGAGCATTTCACAAGATTCACAAGGTGCGCAAAAACAAAGGTTTCACTCTCATAGAGTTATTGATCGTTGTTGCGATCATCGGCGTGCTTGCGGCGGTTGGAATCCCGATGTACAACGGCTATATAACCTCGACCAAAATCGCAGCAGCTAAGGAGAATCATGCCCGGGCTCGAGACATGACGGCAGCGATTCTTGCTAAGTGTGCAGATACCAGTGCTAAGTACACGGTGAAAACGAGTGCATCCGCAACTGCGAATAAAAATTGCACTGACACTACCGCAAATATAGTTACGGCGCTTGTTGCGCATTTCGGCCATGATCAGTGGACAAATCCGCATAACCCGTCCACGGCAGCGGTGGTCTCTGGAGCTGGCGCAAAAGGCCAAGTTGGGCTTACTTCGACAGCAACCACTATCACTTTCACCACCAAGCCGGGCGCTGACGATGGCGGCGATGGGACGGCGCTCACTGCAGTGCTGACGAAAGAGTAGTAGACCCCACACTCGTTTGTTTGGCAAACTAAGTGCCGCATCAGGAGCACCGCAAAGTTGTTATGGGGTGTTGAGACTTAGGGTTCGCCTATTCTCTTAGTAGCGTTGGAATCCGCAGATGCTTCGGTAGTCCGGACAAAACGATAGCGGTGTGAGATGACTCCTCCAAAAAATGTGAGATGACTCCTCCAAAGAAAGCTCGTGGGTTTACACTGCTTGAGTTACTGATTGTCGTTGTGATTATCGGTGTGCTTGCGGCGGTCGGCACTCCACTGGTAACCGGGTATATCTCGGATGGTAGGCAAAAAGCCGCAGAAAACGGACTGCGAGCAATTTACCTGATGCAAAAAGATTATCTGCGTGAAGAGGGCGTTTACTATAACGCCGGATCGGGAGACCAGACTGCCAAGATCAACACGGAACTTTTTTCGGGTAATACCACTCTTGATGAAAATGGAAAATACAAGTTTTCCATCACAGCGACGGCAGGAACCGGGTTTAAGGCGGTAGCGGTTGCCGAAGGGCAGACGACGGTGTGCATCAACGAGAAAAATCAGACGCAAAAAAATGGCCTTTCTTGCTAGCCTTGTGAGGAGGATAAAGGCGCATAGCCTGTTTGCTGCTTCCAACCAGACGGAGGTTTGATGCCGTGCCTTTAGAGAATCGAACGACCTGTCGGAAACGGCGCGGCTTCGGTTACCCGGGGCTCAGGAGATCTTCGGGTTTCACCCTTATAGAATTACTGATCGTCGTCGCGATCATCGGTGTTTTGGCTGCGGTCGGGATACCAATGTATAACGGGTATCTCGCTAATAGTAAACGTACGGCGGCGATTGAAAATTTTGACAGAGTGGTTAATTTCATTGATACAGAGGTTCTAAAGTGCCGGGCGATGGGTGGAACGCCAATGCGCTTGCTGGATAAAAACGGAAATATCACCACTGTACCCTGCCCAGTAGATTCGAAGGATGCCAAGACCAATGAGGCATTCGAGGACCACTTCAAGGGACTCGGGATGAAAAATCCATATTATCCGGGCACAGCCGCCACCGAGATGGTTCCAGGTAAAGGGTGCTACGAAGGTTGCATCTCAATTGATGGACACAATACGGTGTTTGCCGTGAACATGCACTATCTTGACTCGGACGGGACGAGGCAATCAGTACCACAGTGGGTAAGGTACCTGCATCAGATATCAGGGTAAGGTCCAGGCTATCCGGCGCTCTCTAGGACGCCTGTCTTCGGCTGCCAACCACACGGATACCTGTCAGCATCGCTCTACAGAATTAACCGACGTTTCAGAAACGGGCTAGTTTCTTTTCGCTCAGAGTGCATGACCCCTAGATGCGTAAAGAGAGTCACTGAAGTTTACTTACAACATTCCAGTAACGGGGATTTTATTCCCTGAAAAATTTTTCGCATA
>DDZY01000043.1 GCA_002346525.1 Proteobacteria bacterium UBA2996 | reverse complement strand
ATTCTCAGCGCACTGGGAGATCTTGAAGACCGTGTTCAGGGCCTACGCGCGGGCGGTGATGACTACCTGCCCAAACCTTTTGCCTTTGAAGAATTGCTCGCTCGCGTAGAAGCCCTGGGAAGACGCCCCGGACCCGGTAGCGTTACAACCCAACTGACGGTTGCCGATCTTGAAATGGATGTGCTCGCGAGAAAGGTACAACGCGCCAATCAGTCAATCACCCTTCAGCCCCGGGAATTCCGACTGCTTGAATACCTCATGCGTCACAGTGGTCAGGTCGTTACCCGAACCATGCTCCTTGAGAACGTCTGGGATTATCATTTTGACCCCCAGACCAACGTGATTGACGTCCACGTAAGCCGTTTACGCGCAAAGATTGACCGCGATTTTGACAGCCCGCTGCTACACACGGTGCGCGGCGCCGGGTACATGTTACGTGAACCGGAGTAGCTTTCTCGCCAGCTCCACTTTCCGGCTGGCCCTGCTGTACGTCATCCTCTTCACCGTTTCGGTACTGCTCATATTCAGCTTTATCTACTGGTCGAGCGTGCGCTACATGGCGACCCAGTCAGACTCGGCTATCCAGACCGAAATTCAAACCCTCGCTGAGCGATATGAAAGCCGTGGCGTGCCCGGACTACGCCGACTTATTCTTGACCGGATTACCCGCCAGCAGCCGACAGGTTCCTCCCTTTACCTCCTGTCAGACCCGCTTGGCAGACCCATCGTGGGAAACATCAGCCGCTGGCCACAAGTCACCGCCGAAGACGGCTGGCTCAACTTTAATCTCGATACGAGCGACCGGGATGATTCAGAGCTGCATCCTGCCCGTGCCCGGCGCTTTCAACTGTCAGGCGGTTTTCAACTTCTGGTGGGGCAGGACATTCATGAACTGAAGTCAGCCCAGCGCCGCATGATCACTGCCCTCAGCTGGGGCGTGATCCTCACGGTACTTCTGGGGCTTGGCGGGGGATTTTTCATCAGCCGGAGGATGCTGACACGCCTTGAAGTCATTAACGAGACCAGTCAACGGATTATTGCCGGAGACATGAAACAACGGGTCCCTGTGAGTTCCCGGCAAGACGAATTTGACCGACTGGCCGGCAATCTCAATCACATGCTCGATCAGATCCAGGAGTTGATGGATGGGATTCGCCAGGTCAGCGACAACATCGCACACGACCTCAAAACTCCGCTTTTTCGCCTGCGGCAGAAACTGGAGACATTGAACACTGAGACGGGATCGATTTCTGATCACACCACGGAGTTACAAGGCGCACTAGCTGAGGCGGATCGGCTCCTGAATCTCTTCAATGCACTGCTGCGCATCGCCCGCCTCGAATCCGACTCCAGCAGAACTGTCAAGGCCGCACTCTCACTATCGAAGTTGGTGGATGATGTTGCCGAACTGTACGAACCGCTTGCAGAGGAAAGAGATCAAAGCCTCTCCGTAGAGACGTCCCAACCCATCTCAATTCATGCGGACAGGGACATGCTGTTTCAGGCGCTCGCCAATCTCTTGGACAACGCCGTCAAGTACACCCCTAAGGGAGGTGACATTCACCTGTCTCTTTCGTCTCAGGAAGGCTTTGTCCATATTCGGGTCTGCGACAGTGGTCCTGGAGTGGCGTTACAGGAAAGAGAGAAAGTCTTCCATCGCTTCTATCGAACAGACATCAGTCGCTCGACACCGGGCAACGGACTTGGATTGAGTCTGGTCAAAGCCGTCGTCCGTCTGCACGATGGCAAAGTGGCCCTGCGTGATAACGATCCGGGGCTCTGCGTTGAATTGAGCTTGCCCTTCGCTTCTGAACAATAAAAGCCAGCACGGTTCCCGATCAATTGCGATTTTCCGATACCGCGTTACGGACTGTCTCAGCCGTCTGACCGAACAGGATGCTTTTTGAAGCGTCCGTGACCGGCGCACCAGCGTTCACTTTTGCCGCTCGATCGTAAGCCGCTTTCACCGCCGGTCTGCCACTCATGGCGTCAAACCAGCGTTTCACATTAGGGAAATCATCAAGATTGATCTGATGCCGCTCGTGCCGGGCGATCCACGGATAACAGACAATATCGCTAATCGTGTAGTCCGAGCAGATGAATGCACGCTTCGAGAGGCGCAAATCCAAAACTGCATAGAGACGCGACGCTTCATCGTTGTACCGCTTGATCGCGTAGGGCACCTTTTTCGGTGCATAGACATTGAAATGATGGTTCTGACCCAACATCGGCCCAAGCCCAGCCATCTGCCACATAACCCACTCCAGAACCTCTACCCGCGCTTCGGGAGACTGCGGCAGCAATTGACCTGTCTTTTCGGCAAGGTAAATCAGGATAGCACCGGATTCAAATACGGACACCGGTGACCCACCGGCGCCCGGCGCGTAATCGATGATGGCCGGAATACGGCCATTAGGTGCAATGTCCAGAAACTCCTGTGAAAACTGATCTCCCTTGTTGATGTCCACGGTAGTCAACTTATAGGCGAGTCCGGTTTCATGTAAAAAGATTAACGGCTTCATCCCGTTAGGCGTCGGCCAGAAAAAAAGCTCAATCCTGTTTTTCATATCTCAAGACCCGAAATGTCTGCGAATGCGGTACGTTGGAACGACCAACCTGGGTTGCAACCGCGAAGCGTATCGAGAATACCAAAGTTCGGTATACTCCGCGCTCAAACTTGGTCATCGGGCGGAGGCCCAAAA
>DDZY01000108.1:4999-5251 GCA_002346525.1 Proteobacteria bacterium UBA2996 | reverse complement strand
CCCGGCGAGCGTGAACGAGAGCAAAAACGTCGAAGCAAAGGCGTGATCGCTGTGCCGGAGCAGACCTGGGATCAGTTAATGACCTTGTATGATGAATTAAAAGGATAGGGAAGAATGAAAATTACTGACATCAAGACCTATCTCGTTGAGGCACATCGCCGGAACTGGGTGTTTATCGAAGTCGAAACCGACGCCGGCGTGGTTGGTGTGGGTGAGGCGACGATTGAGCCCTTTGAGCGGACGATGGTCACT